>DASYJY010000252.1:0-5874 GCA_035995985.1 Thermoanaerobaculia bacterium
GGCCGCTCGCCGTTCACGTGGCTGGAGCCGAACGGCTATACGTTCCACTTCGCCGGCGAGAACCTCGCAACCGGTTTCGATACGACGGAGTTGCTCGTGGAGGGATGGATGGAGTCGCCCGGCCATCGCGCGAACATCCTCTCGGCGCACTACGAAGACTGCGGCATTGCCATCATCGACGGCATGACCATGCGGCGCGGCGCGGGCAAGTCGATCGTGGTGATGTTCGGAGCCACTCGATAGCGCAGGCGATCGTCAGCGATTCAACGGGAACTCGTTGACCCAGTGAAAGCCGCGCGTGGTCAGCAGGAACTTCGGCATCGGTTCGAGGTGACACAGCGCGTGAACGTTCTTGCTGCCGAGGTTGCCGTCGATCGTTAGCGTGTCAGGAGTGGGTCGCTGATACGTCAGCCGTCCGTCCCACTGCGGCTCGTTCCGTCGCGATACCGCCAGCGAGCGATTCTTCTCGTCCATCTTCGCGTTCAGCCGCACGCGCACGTCGTCCATGAGCTGGACGGACATCATCGGACGGATCTCGAAAATGACGCGCCGCCAGCGCGTGAGATCGGCAATCGCGTGACCATCGTTTTGAAAGTCGTCGACGCGCCAGATGCCGTAGAGCGGCGAACGGCTTGCCTGTCCGTATGTCTTCAGATTCTCGCGAACGTCGCGAACGGACATGAACAGAAACGCGGCCACGGCCAGCGTGCGCACGACGATGCCGGCGATTTCGAAGCCGCGTTGCGTGAGCCGTGGCAACGCCGCCGGAGCGACGGGTCGGTGACGAATGAAGAAATCGAACAGCCGCGGGACGTCCGGCAACGCGATGACGATTGCCTCGAGCAGCAGTTGCGTCGAGTAGATTTTCACCGGCACGTCGTACGCGAAATTCAGCATGACGATGTTGATCAGCGCGCCCGCCGAGACGAGCGCGCCGAGGAGCGCGGTACGGCGGGTAGTGAGCAACAGGCCGCCCAGCATTTCCGCGGCGCCGGAGAAGATGTTGTACGCGACCGACGCGCCCATGAACGTCCAGAGGAGTCCCATGGGCGATGCGTCACCGAATCGCTGCATCAATCGATCGAGCGTCGGCGCCGGAAACTGCGACGGGATCACCTTCGCCATACCGTAGCTGATCATCGCCGTCGCCAGCACGAAGCGGAGATACGCGCGGAAGATGATCCACCCTTTGTCGTAGTTGCGAGGCCGGCGATCGACGAGCGTCCAGATCATCGTGATCAAGATGGCGATGACGAAGACGCAAAGAAGGTTGACCCAGTTGTAGGTGGTGTCGCCGCTCCCGTTCGGACGAATATCGACGGACACATGCAGCATGCGGGCTGCGAGATGCACCGGCGCGTCCGCGACTGTCTGGAAGATGGGCTCCAACGCGCCGATCGGAACGAAGTCGAACGGAAACGGGAAGTTGATGAGGACGAAAAACGCCACCGCGAAGCGGAAGAGAATCCGTTTGACAAGCGGCCACGGCTGCATGGGGGACATTTTGCCATCGTGGCAGGTTGCGAAGAAAACGACGCGACTCACTACGGCGCGCGCGGAGGCGCGCAGGACAGTCCAGCCCCGCGCTCGGCGCGGGGAATTCTGGCGTGAAGGAAGTTGGTGGCCGCGGAGGCGGCCACTACAAAATGTTCGCGCCGCGGCGAGATCTTGGAGCGGCCGCCTCCGCGGCCGCGCATCGGTCCTGGCGCCCCAACCCCGCGCCGAGCGCGGGGCTGGATTGTCGAGCGCGCCTCCGCGCGCGACCGTCGCGGATCAGGATGACAGCGTGACCAACTCCCGCAACCGTTCCGGATCCGCCGTCGGTTCCGCGCACATGTACGCCTCGCACACGTACGCCAGGGCACGATCGGAAGGACGGTTCTGCATCAGCGGAAGACCTTCCGATCCATCGCCTGCAACGAGCACGCGATGCGGGATGTACTCCTCGCCGACGACTCTGCGCAGTTCGCGAAACACATCGCCCGAACCGGTGATCGCGATCTCCTTCGGCTGACCCGCGCGCCACTCCGCGACACCGAGCAGCAGTCCGAACCCGGACGGGTATCGTTCCGCCAGCGGCGCGATCGCGGCGATCGTTTTCGTCGCAGCATCGGCATAGCGTTCCTCGCCGAAAAGTAGCGCCAGACGCAGCAGCACATCGGCGGCGACCGAGTTGCCAGACGGTGTCGCGTTGTCGAACAGGTCCTTCGGACGCGTGATCAGCGTTTCGTGATCGATCGGTGTGTCGAAGAAGCCGCCGTTCGCGTCGTCGCTGAATCGCTGGAGGATTTTCTCAGCTAATTGCCGCGCGGCATCGAGATAACGGCGTTCGTGTGTCGCTTCGTATGCGAGCGTGAGCCCCCACGCGACGCCGCCGTAGTCCTCGAGCAGTCCGGCGATTTTCGGCGTGCGCATCAGCCGTCCATCGACGATGCGCGTCAGCAGAAAGTCGGCATTGCGGCGGACGACCTCGCGGTAACTGTCCCGATCAAACGCCACCGCGGCCTCGGCGAACGCCGCCAGCATCCAGCCGTTCCACCCCGCCAGGATTTTTTCATCGCGCGCCGGCCAGACGCGCTGCGATCGGACGCCGTACAGCTTGCACTTGCCGCGCGCGGCGACGTCGCTGAGCTGATCGAGCGCGATGCCGAGGTCCGCGGCGACTGATTCGGGACTCCGTGGAACGTTGAGGATGTTGTGATCCTCCCAATTTCCGCGCTCGGTGACGTCGTACAGCGCGCAGAAAATCCGCCCATCCTCCTCGCCGAGTATCGACATGACCTCGGCGCGCGACCACACGTAGAACTTTCCCTCTTCCCCTTCGCTGTCGGCATCCTGTGTCGAATAGAACGCGCCGTCGGGCGAGGTCATCTCGCGCTGTATGTAGCCGAGGATTTCGTGCGCGATGCGCGCGAAGAACGGGTCCTTCTTCCACTGCCACGCACGCGTGTAGAGCAGCGCCAGCAACGCGTTGTCGTACAGCATCTTCTCGAAATGCGGCGCCAGCCAGCGCGCGTCGGTCGAGTAGCGATGAAAGCCGCCGCCAACCTGATCGTACATCCCGCCGCGCGCCATTTTGGTCAACGTGTTGACGATGATCTCGTCGAGCGTTCGGTCGTTCGTGCGCCAGGCCACCTGCATCAGAAAGTCGAGCGTCATCGACGGCGGAAACTTCGGCGCGCCACCGAAGCCGCCGTTGACGGCGTCGTAGCTCTGAGCGATGCGAGCAGCCGCACGATCGAGCGCGTCGTGCTCCAGCGTGCCGCCGCCCTGGAACTTGACCGTGCTGATGCCGCGGATGACTTCCGCAGAGGCCGCATCGACGTCGCCGCGGCGTTCGCGGTACGTATGCGCGACATGCTCGAGCACACGGCGAAATCCCGGCATGCCGTGCCGGTCGTCCGGTGGAAAGTACGTCCCCGCGTAAAACGGCGCGCCGGCTGGCGTCAGGAACATCGACATCGGCCAGCCGCCGTGCCCGGTCATCATCTGCACCGCTTCCATGTAGATCGAATCGACATCCGGCCGCTCTTCGCGATCGACTTTGATGGAGACGAAGTTCTCGTTCAGCACCGCGGCGATCGCGTCGTCCTCGAACGATTCCCGCTCCATGACATGACACCAGTGACACGCCGAGTAGCCGATCGAAAGAAACACCGGCTTGTCCTCGGCACGCGCCTTCGCAAACGCGTCGTCACCCCACGGATACCAATCGACCGGGTTGTGCGCGTGCTGGAGAAGGTAAGGAGAGGTTTCGTTCGCGAGGCGATTCATGAATTCAGAGTTTATGCCGTCGCTGTCATCACGCTTTCGGGTGCGCCTTCTTGTACACGGCGATCAGCTGCCAGTCGTTGAGGTGCGTGTACTTCTGCGTCGTCGAGAGCGAGACGTGGCCGAGCAACTCCTGGATTCCTCGGAGATCGGCGCCGGCGTTGAGGAGATGCGTGGCGAACGAGTGCCGCATCGTGTGCGGCGAAACGCCCGCACGCAGCGACGCCTTGCGGACGTAGCCGTCGAAAAGCCGCCGCACGCTGCGAGTCGTGATGCGCTGGCCACGATAGTTGACGAACAGCGCCGGCTCTTCGACGTCATCGATGATCGTGCCGCGAACCGCCAGCCAGGCGCGGATCGACTCCTCCGCCTTCGACCCGAACGGCACGATGCGCTCCTTCGATCCTTTGCCGCGCACTTTCACGAGCCGCGCGCGAAGCTCAACATCGTCGATGTTGATTCCGACCAGTTCGCTGATGCGTAATCCTGAGGCGTAGAGCACTTCGAGAAAAGCGCGGTCGCGGGCGCCCAGCGGCGTCGATGTATCGGCCTGCTCGAGCAGCAGCACGACATCCGAGGGCTGCAGCACGGACGGCAGATGCTTCTCCCGTTTCGGCGTGGCGACGTTGCGCGCCGGATTCGCTTCGACGACGCCTTCGCGCATGAGGTACTTGAAAAACGAACGCATCGCCGACAGATGCCGCGCCGCCGAAGCGCGTGCCAGTTTCCGGCGCGCGAGGTGCGCAAGGTAGGAACGGACAGAGAGGTGATCGACGCGTTTCAGATCGAGCTGATCGCGCCCGAGTGTGAAGTAGTCGTTGCAAAGAAATCCGACAAACGATTCGAGGTCATCACGATACGCGGTGATGGTGTTGCCGGAGACGTTCCGCTCGTAAGTGAGGTAGTCAAGAAACTCGCCGATTTCGTTCGTCACGCCCGCGCTCCCGGGTGAATGGTAAACGGAATGAGGCGCGGGGCTCGCATTGAGGCCTTTGTGCTAGCGTACGCGCCGCCCCGGAGGCCGCCATGGCAGACGAGAACCTGAAGAAAACTCCCCTCAACGGCGTCGAGCATGAGCTTGGCGGAAAGATGGTCGATTTCGGCGGGTGGGAGCTGCCGGTGCAGTTCGCGGGAATCCTCGAAGAACATGCGGCCGTCCGCGAGCATGTCGGATTGTTCGATGTCTCGCACATGGGCGAGCTGACGGTCAAAGGTTCCGATGCGCTGGCGCTTCTTCAGCGCGCGACCTGCAATGACGTTTCGAAGCTTGTGAACGGGCGGGCGCAGTACACAGGGCTGCTCTATCCCACTGCCGGATTCGTCGACGACATCCTCATCTACCAGAACGCGACGGACGATTTTTTCATCGTCGTCAACGCGTCGAACACGGATAAGGATTACGAGTGGATCGCCGATGCCGCGAAGGGGATGGACGTCGAAGTCCGCAACGTCAGCGCTGACTACGCGCAGCTCGCGTTGCAGGGTCCCGAGGCCGAGCGGCTGCTGCAGCCGATGACGGACGTCGCGCTCGGCGCGATGAAGTACTACCACTTCGGAACCGGCAACGTCGACGGTGTTCCCGCCATCGTGTCGCGCACCGGTTACACCGGCGAGGACGGATTCGAGATCTACGTTGCGCCGTCCGAGGGACCGCGGATCATGCGCAAGCTGATCGATGCCGGCGCGAAGCCGTGCGGGCTCGGCGCGCGCGACACCCTGCGTCTCGAAGCGAAGATGGCGCTGTACGGCAATGACATCGACGAGACCACCACGCCCCTCGAAGCCGACCTCGGATGGATCGTAAAAGTCGATAAGGGCGACTTTTTCGGGCGCGACGTCCTGCAGCGAGAGAAGAGCGAAGGACCGCGGCGGAAGCTCGTTGGATTCGAGATGATCGACCGCGGCATCGGCCGTCACGGCTATCCGGTCGTGGACGGCAGCGAGGAGATTGGCGTCGTCACCAGCGGAACCCACTCGCCGACGTTGAAAAAAGCGATCGGTCTCGCATATCTTCCGCTCGACAAGTCGGCGCCCGGCAGTGAATTCATGGTCCTGATCCGTGGAAAAGAAACGCGGGCGCGCGTCGTTCCCACCCCGTTCTAC
>DASYJY010000253.1:0-24085 GCA_035995985.1 Thermoanaerobaculia bacterium
TTCCTGGCGTACGAGCCGGCTCCGAAGACCATTTCAGAAGAAGTGATCGCGAAGTCCGCGGGCACGACACAACGAATCTAAAAGAAACGAAACCAGCTTTCGTCCAAGTAAAAAGAACAAGCAGGAGAGTTCAATGGCTAAAGAGAAATTCGATCGCAGCAAGCCTCATGTGAACGTCGGCACGATCGGCCACGTCGACCACGGCAAAACCACGTTGACGGCCGCCATCACCAAGATTCTGGCCTCGAAGGGCACGGCTACATTCACGTCCTTCGACATGATCGACAAGGCTCCAGAAGAGCGCGAGCGCGGCATCACCATCGCCACCGCGCACGTCGAGTATTCGACCGAGAAGCGCCACTACGCGCACGTCGATTGCCCGGGCCACGCTGACTACGTCAAGAACATGATCACCGGCGCCGCGCAGATGGACGGCGCGATCCTGGTCGTCTCCGCTGCTGACGGCCCGATGCCGCAGACGCGCGAGCACATCCTGCTGGCCCGTCAGGTCGGCGTTCCGTACATCGTCGTCGCCCTGAACAAGGTCGATATGGTTGACGATCCGGAGCTGCTCGATCTCGTCGAGCTCGAAGTGCGCGAGCTCCTCAGCTCGTACGACTTCCCCGGCGATGACATCCCGGTCATTCGCGTTTCGGCGCTCAAGGCTCTCGAGAGCGGCGACGCGAACAGCGAGTGGGGCCAGAAGATCATGGAGCTGATGGGTGCGGTCGATGACTACATCCCGATGCCGGAGCGCGTCATCGACAAGCCGTTCCTGATGCCGGTCGAAGACATCTTCTCGATCTCGGGCCGCGGCACGGTCGTCACCGGCCGTATCGAGCGCGGAATCGTCAAGGTCGGTGAGGAAATCGAGATCGTCGGCATCCGTCCGACCATCAAGAAGGTCGTCACCGGTGTCGAGATGTTCCGCAAGCTGCTCGATCAGGGTCAGGCGGGCGACAACGTCGGCCTCCTGCTCCGCGGCGTCGAGCGTAAGGACGTCGAGCGCGGCCAGGTTTGCGCCAAGCCGAACTCGATCACCCCGCACACGAAGTTCAAGGGCGAGGTCTACATCTTGACCAAGGAAGAGGGCGGCCGTCACACGCCGTTCTTCAACGGCTACCGTCCGCAGTTCTACTTCCGCACCACCGACATCACGGGCGTGGCGTCGCTGGCCGAGGGAGCGGAGATGGTCATGCCGGGCGACAACACCTCGCTCACGATTCAGCTCATTCATCCGATCGCCATGGAGAAGGGTCTCCGCTTCGCAATCCGTGAAGGCGGCCGCACCGTCGGCGCCGGCACGGTCACGGAAGTGATCGAGTAGTTACTTTGAGCCGGGGGTCACTCCCCGGCTCATGTTCTTTTATAAGGCGCCGAAATCATGATGAACGAAAAAATCCGCATCCGGCTCAAAGCGTACGACTACCGCGTTCTCGACCAGTCGACCTCGGAAATCGTCGACACGGCCAAGCGCACGGGCGCGAGGGTGGCGGGACCGATCCCTCTGCCGACGCAGATCGCCCGCTACACCGTTCTGCGCAGCCCGCACGTCGATAAGAAGTCGCGGGAGCAGTTCGAGATGCGGACGCACAAGCGGCTGCTCGACATTCTCGAGCCGACCACACAGACGGTGGACGCGCTCATGAAGCTCGAGCTGCCGGCTGGTGTGGACGTCGAGATCAAGGCGTTCGGTAAATAGCCCACACACGAACCGAAAGGTTCCAAGGTGAACGACATGGCAATCGAAGGAATCATTGGCAAGAAGATGGGGATGACCCAGGTGTTCGCCGACGACGGTGCACTCGTCCCGGTGACGATCATCCAGGCCGGACCTTGCCTCGTGGTACAGAAAAAGACATCCGAAAAGGATGGCTATGACGCCGTCCAGGTCGGCCTCGTGGAGAAGATCTCCAACCGCCGCATCACCAGCGCGGCGCGCGGACACTTCGAGAAGGCAGGCATCCCGCCGGTGCGGACGCTGGTCGAGTTCCCGTACGAAGGTGACGCCAACGTCGGAGACCGCGTGCAGGTCGACATTTTCAAAGCGGGCGACTCGATCGACGTCGTCGGCCAGTCGAAGGGCAAAGGCTTCCAGGGCGTGATGAAGCGTCATCACTTCAGGGGCGGCCGGGCCACGCACGGCTCAATGTTCCATCGCGCTCCCGGCTCGATCGGCGCCTCGGCGTTCCCATCGCGCGTCATGAAGGGCATGCGTATGGGCGGCCGGATGGGTGGCGACCAGGTCACCGTCAAGAATCTCCGCGTCGCCAAAGTGGACGCCGAGAACAACCTGCTCTACATCCGCGGCGCAGTTCCGGGCGGACGCAACGGCCTCGTGGTCGTGCGCTTCTCCAGGAACGGGAAGCGGGGTGAATAACATGCCGACCATCGACATCAAAGACTGGAACAACAAGAAGGTCGGCTCGGTCGACCTGCCGGAGGCGATCTTCGCCTATCCGTACAAAGAGCACCTGATCCACGAGGCGGTCCGCAACTATCTCGCCTCGCTGCGCCAGGGCACACACAAAATCAAGAACCGCTCCGAAGTCAGCGGTTCGGGCAAGAAGCCGTTCCGGCAGAAGGGCACCGGCCGCGCGCGTCAGGGCGGCAACCGTCCTCCGACGCATCGTCACGGCGGCACCGTCTTCGGTCCTACTCCCCGCGATTACTCCTACAAGATGAACGCGAAGGAAAAGAAGAACGCGCTGAAGTCGGCGCTCTCGCAGCGGGTCAAGGAAGGGAAGCTCGTCCTCCTCAGTGACCTCGCCGTCGACGAATCCAAAACGAAGGCGCTGGCCGAGAGGTTCACAGGCATCGGCGTCGAGGGGAAAGCGCTTCTCGTCGATTCTCTCGACAACGCGAACCTGATGCTGGCCTCTCGCAACAACCCCAAGCTGACGCTCGTCGATGCGCTGCACGTGACCGTCTACGACGTCGTCAACGCGCGCTACGTCGTGCTCAGCCAGGACGCGCTGCAGCGTCTGACGGAGGCACTCGAATCATGAACGCCAATCAGATCATCCGGCGCCCGCTCGTCACCGAGAAATCGACGATGATGCGCGAAGCCGGCGACAACATCCTCGCCTTCGAGGTCGACACCAAGGCGAACAAGATCCAGGTCAAGAGCGCGATCGAAGAGCTCTTCAAAGTGAAGGTCCAGGAAGTCCGGCTCTTCAACGTCCGCGGCAAGATCAAGAGAATGGGCCGTTACCAGGGCAAGCGCCGCGACTGGCGTAAGGCCTATGTGCGGCTCGTGGCGGGAGAAAAGGCGCCCGACTTCATCGAGGGCGTGTAGCTCGCGCAAGGCGATAAACAGAGGACACTATGCCTGTCAAAAAATACAAGCCGACATCTCCCGGCATCCGCTTCCAGTCTCATCACACGTTCGATGAGATTACGAAGACGAAGCCTGAGAAGGCGCTCACCACTGGGAAGCCGAAGACCGGCGGCCGCAATGCCATCGGCCGGATCACCTCGCGCTTCATCGGCGGCGGTCACAAGCAGAAGTACCGCGAGATCGACTTCCGCCGCGAGAAGTACGGCATCCCGGCCAAAGTCGCCGCGATCGAATACGATCCGAACCGCACGGCGCGCATCGCGCTGCTCAACTACGCGGACGGCGAGAAGCGCTACATCCTGGCCCCGAACGGCCTGGAAGTTGGCGCGACGATTACCTCCGGTCCGGATGCAGACATCCTGGTCGGCAACTCGCTCCCGCTCTCGAAAATCCCCCTCGGCACGACGATTCACAACATCGAGCTGAAGGAAGGGAAGGGCGGACAGATGGCCCGTTCGGCCGGTACGTTCGCGCAGCTCATGGCGCGTGAAGACGACTGGGCGACGCTCCGTCTTCCGTCCAGCGAGATGCGCAAGGTTCACATCCGCTGCTACGCCACGATCGGCCAGGTCGGCAATCTCGAGCACGAGAACGTCTCGATCGGCAAGGCCGGACGCACGCGTCACCGCGGCAAGAAGCCTCACAACCGCGGCGTCTCGATGAACCCTGTCGATCACCCGCTCGGCGGCGGCGAGGGCAAGACCTCGGGCGGCCGTCATCCGGTCACACCGTGGGGTAAGCCCACCAAGGGCCACAAGACCCGCAAGAACAAGCGCACGAACAAGTTCATCGTCAAGCGGAGAACCAAGTAATGACACGTTCACTCAAGAAGGGCCCGTTCATCGACGATCATCTCCAGAAGAAGGTCGACACGATGAACCGCGAGCGCGACAAGAAGGTCATCAAGACCTGGTCGCGCCGCTCCACCGTCATTCCGGACATGGTCGGCCACACCATTGCCGTCCACAACGGGCGCAAGTTCGTGCCGGTCTACATCTCCGAGAACATGGTCGGCCACAAGCTCGGCGAGTTCTCGATGACGCGCACGTTCAAGGGCCACAGCGGCAAGAAAGTCGAAAAGTCGGCGAAGCCGGCCGGGAAATAAGGGTTAATCCGATGGAAGCGACTGCAACTCTCAGGTATTTGAAGATGTCCCCGCAAAAGGTCCGCCTCGTGGTCGACCTCGTGCGCGGCAAGAAGGTCGACGAAGCACTGCAGATCCTCCGCTTCACGAAGAAGACGGCTGCGAAGGATCTGGAGAAACTCGTGCGCTCGGCGGTTGCCAACGCCGAGGTCAAAGACACGAACGTCGACACCGACGAGCTGGTCGTCTCGAAGATTTACGTCAACGAGGGGCCGCGCGAGAAGCGCATCCAGCCGGCGCCGATGGGACGTGCCTATCGCATCCAGAAGCGGCAGGCGCACGTGACGGTGCATGTGTCGGATGAAGTCAAAGCGGTCAACGAGCGGAGCGGCGGCAAAGGCCGCGCTCGCGCGAAATAACGGAGGCTATCTTGGGTCAGAAGGTCAACCCCTACGGATTTCGGCTTGGTTTCAACAAGACGTGGCACTCCCGCTGGTTTGCCGGGAAGGCTTACGCCGAGACGCTGCATCGCGATCTGAAACTTCGCGACGATCTGAAGAAGCGTCTCTCGCACGCCGGAGTCTCGGAGATCGACATCGAGCGCACGGCGAACAAGATGCGCATCAATATCTACACCTCGCGTCCCGGCATCATCATCGGACGCAAGGGCGCCGAGGTCGACAAGCTGCGCGATGAGCTGCAGAAGATGGTCAACGGCGAGGTCTACATCAACATCCAGGAAATCCAGCGTCCCGAGCTCGATGCTCAACTGGTCGCTGAGAACATCGCCACGCAGCTGGAGCGCCGTATCGCCTTCCGCCGCGCCATGAAAAAGGCGATGGAATCAGCCTTCCGCTTCGGCGCGAAGGGCATCAAAGTCCGCGTGGGCGGGCGCCTGAACGGCGCCGAAATCGCGCGTACCGAGTGGTATCAGGACGGACGCCTTCCGCTGCACACGCTCAAGGCCGACATCGATTACGGTCTGGCCCTGGCCAAAACGACGTACGGAATCATCGGCGTCAAAGTGTGGATCTTCAAAGGCGAAATGGCCAAGGCCCGCAGCCGCCGCCGTCCGCAGTAGTTCGCAATCGACGTAGCTCAGGAGAAACCGCATCATGATGATGCCGAAGAAAGTTAAGTTCAGAAAACAGCAGCGCGGACGCCGCCGTGGTGTGGCAACGCGCGGAGCGAAAGTCTCGTTCGGAGACTTCGGGCTGCAGGCGTTGGAAGCGGGCTGGGTAACGGCGCGCCAGATCGAGGCTGCCCGTATCGCCATGACCCGTCACGTCAAGCGCGGCGGCAAGATCTGGATCCGCATTTTTCCCGACAAGCCGATCACCAAGAAGCCGCTCGAAACCCGCATGGGCAAGGGCAAAGGTGCTCCGGAAGAATGGGTATGCGTGGTCAAGCCGGCGCGCATCCTCTACGAGATGGAAGGCGTGACCCGCGAGGTTGCCGAAGAAGCACTCCGGCTCGCGGCGCACAAGCTTCCGATCCTGACGCGGTTCGTCACGCGCGAGCAGACGGAGATGGGCGAATGAAGACAAGTCAGATGCGAGAGAAGAGCGAGGGCGAGCTCGAGACCCGGGAGAAAGAGCTGAGCGAGCAGCTGTACAAGCTTCGCTTCCAGCGCGCCACGGGCCGCATGGAAGCGCCCTCGAAAGTGAAAGAAGTGCGGCGCGAGATCGCCCGCATCAAAACCCTCCTGGGTGAAAAGGCGAGGGGCTAAGGCCATGGCTGCAACCGAAGAAACCAAGAGCAAGAAGAACGAGCGCACCAAAACCGGCGTCGTCGTGTCGAACAAGATGCAGAAGACCGTCGTCGTGGCCGTGGAGAACCTCGTCAAACACGGGATGTATCAGAAGTACATCAAGCGCACGAGCAAGTTTCTCGCGCACGCCGAGAACGCCCTCAACGTGGGCGACCGCGTGGTCATCGAGGAGTCGCGTCCGCTCTCCAAGCGGAAGCGCTGGGCAGTGCGTGAAGTGATCGAGAAGTCCAGCTAACACGAGCTGCCGACGACAGGGGAGTCAGTCATGATTCAGATGGGAACAGTTTTACAGGTGGCCGACAACACCGGCGCGAAGAAGATCGCCTGCATCAAGATGCTGGGCGGATCGACTGCCGGCCAGTACGCGCGCCTCGGCGATGTCATCACGGCCTCGGTCAAGGAAGCCTCGCCGGACGGCACCGTCAAGAAGGGCGCGGTCGTCAAGGCCGTCGTCGTCCGTACGGTCAAAGAGAGCCGCCGCCGCGACGGTTCGTACATCAAATTCGACGACAACGCGGCCGTTCTCATCAACGACGCACGCGAGCCGGTCGGCACGCGCGTCTTCGGTCCGGTCGCCCGCGAGCTGCGCGAGCGGAAGTTCATGAAGATCATCTCGCTCGCGCCTGAAGTCATCTAACGGAGCAACGCAAATGTACGGAAATCCGACAAAGCAAAAAGAGATCGTGCGCGTCAAACCGCACGTCAAGAAGAACGACATGGTCCTCATTCTCACCGGCAAGGATCGTGGCAAGCAGGGCAAAGTTCTGCGCGTGAATGCGACGAAGGGCACCGCCATCGTCGAGCGCGCGAACATGATGAAGAAGCACACCAAGGCTAACCCGCAGAAGAACGTGTCCGGCGGCGTGCTCGAGCGCGAAGCGCCGATCAAGCTCTCGAACCTGCAGGTGGTCTGTCCTAGCTGCGACAAACCGACTCGCACCGGTTCTCACCGCACGGCGGAAGGCAGCGCGCGGTACTGCAAGAAGTGCGATACGGAGATGTAGTGACCGGGGAGTAGGTTGTGGGGAGTGGGGTGTGGGAGCAAGGCAAAACACAGCAAGCTCCCACACCCAACTCCCCACCCCCACCACCCAAACGGGGCCGTACAACGCCGGCCCGGAAGGAACCAGGAAAACCCAATGGCACCGCGACTCAAAGAGCTTTACCAGACCGAAGTCAGAAAGAAGATCCAGGACCAGTTCGGGATCAAGAACCCGATGGCTGTTCCCAAGATCGAGAAAGTCGTCCTCAACATGGGGATGGGCGAAGCGATCTCGAACGCCAAGATCCTCGACAGCGCCGTCGACGAGCTGGGACAGATCACCGGACAGAAGCCGATCATCACCAAGGCCAAGAAGTCGATCGCCAGCTTCAAGCTGCGCGAGGGACAGGCCATCGGCGCGATGGTCACGCTGCGCAGCGACAAGATGTGGGATTTTCTCGACCGCCTCATTGCCACCGCCCTTCCGCGCGTGCGCGACTTCCGCGGCGTCCCCTCCAAATCGTTCGACGGGCGCGGCAACTACACGCTCGGCATCCGCGACCACCTCATCTTCCCGGAGATCGACATCACCAAGGTCGACAAGTCCAAGGGGATGAACATCACCATCGTCACCAATGCGAAGGACGACGACCAGGCTCGTTTTCTCCTCCGCGAGCTTGGTTTGCCCTTCACGAAGCAATAAGAGGATCGCATGGCAAAAATCTCGATGATCGTCAAAGCGGAGCGGAAGCCGAAGTTCAAGTCCCGCAAAGTCAATCGCTGCAAACAGTGCGGACGTCCGCGCGGGTTTCTGCGCAAGTTTCAGCTTTGCCGCATCTGCTTCCGGCTGCTTTCGCTCGGCGGCTACATCCCGGGAATCACGAAGGCGAGCTGGTAGCCCCGGCTCACGACTGACAAGGAAATTCAGGAGTCACGAATGTCGATGACAGACCCAATCGCGGACATGCTCACGCGGATTCGCAACGGAATCCAATCGCATCACGAACGCGTCGAGCTTCCCGCGTCGAAGCTGAAAGTGGAGATCGCTCGCATCCTCAAGAATGAGGGCTTCATCCGCAACTACAACCTTCAGAAGAAGGACGAGCCCCAGGGCACGCTCCGGATCGACCTCAAATACTCGCCCAGCGGCGAACCGGTCATCCACGGCATCGAGCGCATCTCGCGCCCGGGCCGCCGCGTCTACCGCAACAAGCAGGAGATCCCGAGCGTACTCGGCGGCCTCGGCCTGGCCATCGTCTCGACGTCCAAAGGCGTGCTGTCCGGACAGGAAGCCGTCAAGAGCGGCGTCGGCGGCGAAGTCCTCTGCCAGGTTTGGTAAAGGGAGAGACCCATGTCACGAATTGGAAGAAAAGAAATCCCTGTGCCGAAAGGCGTCGAGGTCAAACACGACGGCAACGTCGTGACGGTCAAAGGTCCGAAAGGCACCCTGACCACCCCGGTCGTTCCAGGCATCGGCGTCTCCATCGAGAACAACGTGGTGCAGTTCACGCGCTCCAACGATGAAGGCCGCTCGCGCGCCTTCCACGGACTGATGCGCGCGCTCGTGGCCAACAACGTTCGCGGCGTCACCGACGGATTCAAGCGCGAGCTCGACATCGTCGGCGTTGGCTACCGCGCCGAAGTCAAGGGGAAGGAAGTCGTCTTCGCCCTCGGCTACTCGCATCCGGTCCGTTTCCCGATTCCGGAAGGCATCGACATCGCCGTCGAGCCGAAGACCAATCACATCACCATCACCGGCATCGACAAGCAGAAGGTCGGACAGACCGCCGCCGAAATCCGCGCGCTGCGCGAGCCCGATCCGTACAAGGGCAAAGGCATCAAGTACTCCGACGAAGTGATCCGCCGCAAGGCGGGTAAGGCAGCAGGCAAGTAGCACACAAAGCCGGGTAATCAACCTCGGCGCAAAGGGAACGACACATGGATCAGGCAAAACACAGAGTTCAATCACGAGGACGCATCCGGGCCCGCATTCGCGGCAAGGTCACCGGCACCGGCGAGCGTCCGCGTCTGGCCGTCTTCAAGAGCCTCAAGCACGTGTACGTTCAGATCATCGACGACGCCACTGGCAACACGCTCGTGTCGGCATCGACGCATGAGAAGGACGCCGGCTCCAAGGGCGCCAACGCCGCCTCGGCCAAGGCCGTCGGCGCGTTGATCGCGAAGAAAGCAAAAGACAAGGGGATCAAGCGCGTGGTGTTCGACCGCGGCGGCTACCTCTACCACGGCAACATCAAAGCGCTCGCGGATGCCGCGCGCGAAAACGGTCTGGAATTCTAGGGAGGCATCATGCAGCGTCCGATGCAACGAGGTCAGGGCGGTCCGCGCGGTGATCGCCGCGACGAGCGCAGCGAAAGCGGGATGATCGACAAGGTCGTCCACATCAACCGCGTCACCAAGGTCGTTAAAGGCGGCAAGAACTTCAGCTTCTCCGCGCTCGTCGTCGTCGGCGACGGCAAAGGCCGCGTCGGTTTCGGCTCGGGCAAAGCGAAGGAAGTCCCCGCGGCAATCAAGAAGGGGATCGAGATCGCCAAGAAGAACATGGTCTCCATCTCCATGTCGGGAACGACGATTCCGCACGCCGTTCTCGGCCACTACGGCGCCGGCAAGGTCATGCTCAAGCCCGCCTCGGAAGGCACCGGCGTCATCGCCGGCGGTCCGGTCCGGGCCATCCTCGAGTCGGCCGGGATCCAGAACATCCTGACCAAGTCGCTCGGCACCGCCAATCCGCACAACGTCGTCAAAGCCACCTTTGACGCGCTCCAGCAGCTTCGCAGCGAAGCGCAATACAAGGCGCTCCGCGGCGTGGAGGAAGGTGCGGAATGAGCGCGGCCAAAAGCAGAAAGATGATTCAGATCAAGCAAGTCCGCAGCGGCATCGGCTGCCCGCGCTACATGCGCGAGACGCTTCGCGCGCTCGGACTCGGCAAGATGCACCGGGTCACGTCGCGCGTCGACACGCCCGAAACGCGCGGCATGATCGCCCGCATCCCGCATCTCGTGCAGGTGGTCGAGCAGTAAGAGCGACCGGAGAAAACAATGGAACTGAACAACCTCAAACCGAAGAAATCGTCGCGCCACTCGCAGAAGCGCGTCGGCCGCGGCCCGGGCTCGGGCAATGGCAAAACCGCCGGACGCGGTGAAAAGGGACAGAAGTCCCGCACCGGCTTCTCGCGCATGCGCGGATTCGAAGGCGGCCAGATGCCGCTCCATCGCCGCCTGCCCAAGCGCGGCTTCACCAACATCTTCAAGAAGATCCACGCGGTCGTGAATCTCGCGGACCTCGAGCGCTTCGACAACGGCGCCACGATCGACGAGGCCGCACTTCGCCAGGCCGGTCTCGTCAAGGGGCGCAACGATGGCGTCAAAGTGCTCGGCAACGGCAAGCTCTCCAAGAAGCTGACCGTGCACGCCACCAAGTTCTCCGAAACGGCCCGCAAACAGATCGAAGCGGCAGGCGGCACCTGCCAGGAGATTGAGTAAGTTGAACTTCCTCGAGACACTCCGCAATATCTGGGCAATCGAAGATCTGCGCAAGCGCGTGTTGTTCACGTTTGCGCTGCTCGCCGTCTATCGCCTCGGATCGCACATCCCGACGCCGGGCGTCGATCCGGTCGCGCTGGCGGAGTTTTTCAAGTCGGCCGGCGGGGCGCTCGGATTCCTCGACCTCTTCTCCGGCGGCGCCTTGCGCCGTCTCTCCGTCTTCGCCCTCGGCATCATGCCGTACATCTCGGCATCGATCATCCTCCAGCTCCTCACGGTCGTCTGGCCGTACCTCGAGAAGCTCTCGAAGGAAGGGGAAATGGGGCGCCGCAAGATCAACCAGTACACGCGCTACGGCACCGTCGTGCTGTCGATCGTGCAGTCGCTAGGTGTCGCCTTCTGGCTCAAAAACCAGCCCGCTCCCGGCGGCGCGCCGCTCGTACCGCTGGCTGTTCAGGACTGGTTTTTCGGCATCGGCTTCCCGATCATGACCGTGCTCACGCTCACGACCGGTACCGCCTTCGTCATGTGGCTCGGTGAACAGATCTCCGAGCGCGGCATCGGCAACGGCATCTCGCTGATCATCTTCGCCGGCATCGTCGTCAACCTCCCGCACGCCGTCTTCGGCATCGCGGAAGACGTTCTCAACGGCCAGCGCAATCTCTTTGCCATGCTCGCCCTGATCGTCTTCATGGCCGCTGTAGTCGCCTTCGTGGTCTTCATGGAACGGGCTCAGCGGCGAATTCCGGTGCAGTACGCCAAGCGCGTCGTCGGCCGCAAGGTCTACGGCGGATCGAACACGTACCTCCCGTTGCGCGTGAACACAGCCGGCGTGATCCCGGTCATCTTCGCCTCGTCGATCCTCGTGATCCCGCAGACGCTGGCCTCGATGATCAAAACGCCGTGGGCGCAGGCCATCGGCAGCCAGATGCGGGTCGGCGAGCCGCTCTACTACCTGCTGCAGGTCGTGGGCATCGTCTTCTTCTGCTACTTCTACACGTCGATTGTCTTCAATCCGGTCGATACGGCCGACAACATGCGCAAGTACGGCGGCTTTATCCCCGGCATCCGCCCGGGCAAGAAGACCTCGGACTACATCGACCGCGTGCTGACGCGCATCACCTTCGTTGGATCGCTTTACCTGGCCGCCGTCTGCATCCTGCCGGAGTTTCTAATCGCCGGCGTGCACGTCGCCCAGTTGCCGTTCGGCGTCGGTGCCGCGCTCGACCGCGCTCTTCCGCTGTGGTTCACAGAAGGCATGGGATTCAACTTCTACTTCGGCGGCACCTCGCTGCTGATCGTGGTCGGCGTGGCCATGGACACGATCCAGCAGATCGAGTCGCAGCTCGTCATGCGCCACTACGACGGATTCATGAAACGCGGCCGCATCCGCGGACGGCGCGGATAAGGGCGAACACGTTTGAAGCTGATCTTTATCGGACCGCCGGGCAGCGGCAAGGGAACACAAGCGAAGCGGCTTGCCGCTCAGCACGGCGTTCCCCATATCTCGACGGGCGACATGCTCCGCGAGGCGATCGCCGACGGCACCGACCTCGGACGCCAGGCCGCGCCGATCATGGCCGCGGGCGCGCTGGTCTCCGATGACCTCATGCTCGGCATCATCGACGAGCGCCTAGCCAAGTCTGACGCCCAAAGCGGCTTCATCCTGGATGGCTTTCCGCGCACGCTCGTGCAGGCCGAAAAGCTCGACACAATCGTCGGGAAAACGTCCGGGAATGGCTCCGAGGGGCTGCTGGTTCTTCAGCTACTGGTCCCGGACGATGCAATCGTCGAGCGGATCTCACTTCGCCGGTCGTGTCCGACCTGCGGAGCGATTTACCACCTCGCATCCGCTCCCCCCGCCGTCGATATGGTCTGCGACCGCGACGGCGCGGAACTGATTGCGCGGCCCGACGACAACGAAACCGCTGTTCGCAAGCGGCTGGAAGCGTTTCATCGCCAGACGCTTCCGGTTGCCACGTTTTACAAGTCCAAGAATCTTCTGCGCGAGGTCGATGGGGTTGGTCCCGTCGATCAGGTCTTTGAACGTATAGAGAAGTCCCTGTCCTGATGCTCGATCGAATGAAAGGTCCGATTCTCAAGAACCGCGAGGAAATCGCGGTGATGGATCGCGCCAATCGCGTGGTGCTCGAAATCCTCGAGATCATGCGTTCGATGATCAAGCCTGGCGCGACGACGGCGCAATTGAACGCGGTGGCCGAAGAAGAGCTGGCCAAGCGCGGCGCGAAATCGCCGTTCAAAAACTACGCTCCGATGGGATTGCCGCCCTACCCGGCCGTCGTCTGCACTTCGAACAATGACGTGATCGTTCACGGCATCCCGAACCGCGCCCGGCTCGAAGAGGGCGACGTCCTCGGCCTCGACTTCGGCTCGATCCTCGACGGCTTCGTCGGCGACGGCGCGATCACCGTTCCTGTCGGCAAGGTCACACCGCGTGCGCAGGAGTTGATCGACACGACGCGCGAGTGTCTGGAGCTGGCTATCGCCGAAATGCGTCCGGGCAGACACCTCGGCGACATCGGAGCCGCGGTCCAGGAGAACGCCGAAAAGCACGGGTTCCACGTCATCCGGAACTTCGTCGGACACGGTATCGGACGCCGCATGCACGAGGATCCGCAGGTTTACAACTACGGCCGTCGCGGACGTGGTCTGGAACTGCGGGCCGGAATGGTGCTGGCGGTCGAGCCGATGCTTTGCGAGATCGGTTCGAAGCTCCGTTCGCGGATCCAACGGGCTGGCAGGGATGGAGTCATCGAAGATGTGCGCACCGACAACGACCGTTGGACGGCCCGCACGATTGACGGAACGCTGGCCGCGCACTTCGAGCACTCGATTGCGATCACGGCCGACGGGCCGCAGGTACTAGGTAAGTAGGAGGAACATGTCGAAGGAAGAAGCGATTGAAGTGACCGGAACCGTCCTGGAGACATTGCCGAACGCAATGTTTCAGGTGGAGCTGGAGAACAAGCACAAGGTGCTCGCGCACATCTCCGGCAAAATGCGCAAACACTTCATCCGCATCCTTCCTGGAGACAAGGTCCTCGTGGAATTGTCGCCGTACGACCTCACCAGAGGCCGCATCACCTATCGGTATAAGTGAGCTGAATCATGAAAGTCCGTTCATCAGTCAAGAAGATCTGTGTGAAGTGCAAAATCGTGCGCCGTCAAGGCGTCATTCGCATCATCTGCGAGAACCCGAAACACAAGCAGCGTCAGGGATAACGAGGAGCTTTTAACCAATGGCACGTATCGCAGGTGTGGACCTTCCACTGAACAAGCGGGTCGAAGTCGGCCTGACGTACATCTACGGCATCGGCCGGTCGCGCTCGAAAGACATCCTGACGAAAGCGACCGTCAGCACGGACATCCGCGTCAAGGATCTCTCCGAGGATGACGTGCGCAAGATCCGGCAGGTGATTACGGATGAGGGCAAAGTCGAGGGCGATCTCCGCAAGGACATCGGCCTCGATATCAAGCGCCTCATGGAAATCAACTGCTATCGCGGCATGCGCCATCGCCGCGGTCTCCCGGTGCGCGGGCAGCGGACGCATACGAATGCTCGCACGCGCAAAGGTCCCCGCAAGGGCGCCATCGCCGGCAAGAAGAAGGCAACGAAGAAATAGAAATGAGTGGTCAGGGGCCAGTGGCCAGCGGTCAGAAAACTTCTGACCACTGACCACTGGCCACTGGCCGCTCCCGAGGAAAACAATGGCAACTGCAAGAGCACCCAAAGCTGGAGCCCGCCGCGCGGGAACGAAGAAGAAAGAGCGGAAGAGCATTCCGCACGGCGTGGCTGCAATCAACGCGTCGTTCAACAACACGATCGTGGCCATCTCCGATCCGATGGGGAACACCCTGTCGTGGTCGAGCGCCGGCCGCATCGGCTTCAAAGGCTCCCGCAAGGGGACGCCGTTCGCCGCGCAGGTTGCTGCGCAGAACGCCGCCCAGCTCGCGCAGGAGCACGGCGTCCGTTCGGTCGACGTGAGAGTCAAAGGCCCGGGCGCCGGGCGCGAGTCCGCCATCCGTGCCTTGGCCGCGTCCGGACTCGACATCAAGTCGATCAAAGACGTCACGCCGATCCCGCACAACGGTTGCCGTCCGCCGAAACGTCGCAGAGTGTAAGCAGTGGATCAGTGATCAGTAGATCAGTGGATCAGGATGAAGAGTCCTTCCAATGGTCATCCTGATCTACGAATCCACTGATCGACTGATCTACTTTTTCCGGCGCGTGTAGCTCCGGCGCAGTTCGTACGGCGTGCAGCAGCCGTCGTACACGCGGCGTTCCATGGTGGGACGAGCGCGCAACTTCAGGAGGTCTAGTGGCACGTTACTCAGATCCCGTTTGCCGGCTTTGCCGTCGAGAGGGAATGAAGCTGTTTCTCAAAGGGGACCGCTGTTTCAAGGATAAGTGTTCGATCGAGCGCCGCAACTACGCGCCGGGCCAGCATGGCCGCCGCCGTTCCAAGGTCCTCGGCTACGGAATTCAGCTTCGCGAAAAGCAGAAGGTCAAGCGCATCTACGGCCTGCTCGAAAAGCAGTTCCGCCTCTACTTCCAGAAGGCCGCGGGCAAGCCCGGTATCACCGGCGACAATCTCCTTCGCCAGCTCGAGCTTCGGCTCGACAACGTCGTCTACTCGCTCGGCTTCGCCGCCTCACGCGCCCAGGCGCGCCAGCTCGTACGCCACGGCCACATCGAAGTGAACGGCAAGAAAATCAACATCCCGTCCTATCAGGGCCGCAAAGGGGATGTCATCCAGGTTCGCGAAAAGAGCCGCAAGAACGACCAGATCCGCCAGGCTGTCGAAACCGCCAGCGGACGCGGCATCCCGTCATGGCTCGAGCTCAATCCCGATCAGTTCCTCGGACGTGTGAATGATCTTCCCAAGCGCGAAGACATCCGCCTTCCGATCCAGGAACAGCTCATCGTCGAACTCTACTCGAAGTAACCATTTTGGCTGCCGGCTCTGCGCCGTCGCCTGTCAGGCATCTCCTGCCAGTCGATCGCTGGGCCGTCAGCCGCTACAACCGAGGAGGCCGCGCACATGTTGTGGTCAGATTTCCAGAAACCGAAAAAGCTCGATTACGATGCCGAAACCCTTACCCCGAACTACGGCCGTTTTACCGCCCAGCCGTTCGAGCGCGGCTTCGGTACGACGATCGGCAATGCGCTCCGCCGCGTGCTGCTCTCATCCATTGAAGGCGCCGCGATTACCGCAGTCCGCGTCGAAGGCGTGCTCCACGAATTCTCATCCCTCACCGGCGTCGTCGAAGATATGACCGACGTCGTGCTCAACCTCAAGCAGGTGCCGTTCCGTATGCACGGCGAAGGTCCGAAGACGCTGTACCTCGAGAAGAAGGGGCCGGGCGTCGTCACGGCCGCTGACTTCGAGGAAGACTCCGATATCGAGATCCTCGATCCGACCGCACACATCGCCACGCTGTCGAAGGAAGGCTCGCTGAAGCTCGAAGCGCGTCTGAAGCGCGGCCGCGGCTATCAGGTGGCCGACCGCAATTCTGATGGCGATCTTCCGCTCGGCTACATCCCGATCGACTCGATCCATTCGCCCGTACGTCGCGTGAACTATCACGTCGAAGGCGCGCGCGTCGGCCAGATGACCGACTACGACAAGCTGGTCCTCGAAGTGTGGACCAACGGCGCCGTCTCGCCGCAGGAAGCAGTCGGCCTCGCCGCCGATCTCCTCGGCGATCACCTCCGCATCTTCAGCCAGTTCGAAGCGCGTGGTGAAGAAGCCGAGGACGTGTCGATGCCGGACGTCGATCCGCGCATGGCCGAGATGCTCACCAAGCCGATCGAAGAGCTCGACCTCTCCGTCCGCTCCGCCAACTGCCTCAAGAACGCCAACATCCGCACGCTCGGCGATCTGGTACAGCGCACGGAGCGCGAGATGCTGTCGACGAAGAACTTCGGCCGAAAGTCGCTCGATGAGATCAAGGACGTTCTCGCGTCGCTCGGTCTGTCGTTCGGCATGACCAAGGCGCCTCGCGGCGCCGAGATGCGCGACTAGTCATCTCCGCACCCACGACGAAAGTGAAGGGAACGCAATGAGACACGGAATGGTCAACCGCAAGCTGGGACGCACGAGCGCGCATCGCAACGCGCTGTTCCGCAACCAGCTCGCCTCACTGATCGACAAGGAACGCATCATCACCACGCTGCCGAAGGCCAAAGAGCTGCGCCCGCAGATCGAACGCCTGATCACGCTCGCGCGCACCGACAGCGTCCACAATCGCCGTCAGGCCGTACGCGTCGTCGACGAGTCGATGGTCACGAAGCTGTTCGAAAACCTCGGACCGCGCTTCACCGACCGTCCGGGCGGCTACACCCGCATCATCAAGCTCGGACCTCGCCGCGGCGACGCCGCCGAGATCGCCATCCTCGAGTTCGTCGACTTCAAGCTCGACAGCGAGCCGAAGGAAGAGGCGCCGGCCAAGAAGGCCAAAGCCGCTCCGAAGAAGGCCAAGGCGAAGCCCGACGCTGACGAGGGCGAAGAGGAAGAAGCGCCGAAGAAGAAGCCAGCTGCGAAGAAAGCCGCTCCGAAGAAAAAGGAAGCGGCCGAGAAGCCAAAGAAAACGACCACAAAGAAAAAAGCCAAGTAACGGCAATCCCGAAGGCCCGCCCCGCGCGGGCCTTCGCATTTGTGTCGGACGCCGACTTCGCCGATCATTTACGGCATGATTGAAATCGATCTTCGCGTCGTCGACATCTACCACAACGACAACGTCACCAGTTTCCAGCGCGCCGCTGACGCCGGAATCTGGGGCATCATCCACAAGGCCACGACCGGCGCGACGGGCAAAGACTCCGAATACGCGAACCGCCGGCAGCCCGCGCTCGACGCCGGCCTTCTCTGGGGCGCCTATCACTGGGGAACGAACGCCGAGGTCGGGGCGCAGGTCGACAACTTCCTCAGCGTCGCCAAGCCTGACGAGACCACCCTCGTCGCGCTCGACTTCGAAGAGACCGAAGGCAATCAGATGACGCTCGATCAGGCGCGCGAGTTCCTCACCTCGGTCGGCGAAGTCCTCGGCCGAAAACCCGTCCTCTACTGCGGCGGACTTTTCAAAACTGAGATGGACGCCACTGTCGACGAATTCTTCGGCTCGCACCGCCTCTGGCTCGCGCAATACGGGCCGAATCCCGTAGCGCAGGCGAGCTGGCAAACTTACTGGCTCTGGCAGTACACCGATTCCCTCACCGGCCTCGGACCCAACAAGGTCAACGGCATCCCCGGCGACTCCAACGGCAACCTCGATTGCAACTCGTACGCGTTCACGAAGGCGCAGCTCACCGCGGAGTGGGCGTCGTAACGGACGCAGCTCAGCCGCGTCGGCTTGCAGCCAGCTGCGAGTTAGCCGCCGCGTGTTACGACCCGAAGACGTTCAGGTTAATGAGCCATGAGAGGCAAAACGACGCCAAAGCACACGCCCCGGCTGACAGTAGCTTCGTCCTGGTCGAGAGGAACTGGTTGCGGTAAGTAAGAACGAGGTACGACGCGAGGGCACCAACGATGAACGGAAGCCAAAGAACAATGAGATCTGGTCCATCGACGCGGGCGATTACGCGTTGCCGGTACAAGGCGACGGCCGACGCGACTTGTACTGCGGCGATGACCGTGACAGTCATATAGCGCATCGTTCAGGCGTCCTAACTACAACTTCATCCGCCGCAGCGTGGTGGTGAGGTCGCCTTCCTGTACCGGAACAGCCATCGACGCGTCGCGCGCGTGTGCGACTGCGGCGCCGGCGGGCGGGAGGCCGTAGGAGGCGTCGATGATGACGGCGTCGATCGGCTCGTCACGTGTCAGGTCGATGTCGATCGTCGCCTCGGATGCGCCGCGGATGGCGACGCGATGCCAGCCCGGAGCTAGTCCGCCGCGCAATCGTGTTATTGGCGGAGGCGTAACTCCATTGACTCGCAGCGACGCGAATGACGGTGCGCGGAAGGTGAGCGAGATGCGTGGCGCGCTTCGGTTCGAATGGATGTGTAGCGTGAGGTGCCGTCCACCCTGTCGCACGTCGCGAACGACCTGCACCTCGGCGGGCGGGATCGCCAGCTCCGGCGCGGCGGCGAGGTAGGCGCGCGACGGCGGCACCGTCCACTCGTACGTCTTCTGCGGCACTTCCGTGAAGTGCGCGGCGTTCGCGATCTCGGGACGAAGCGTGTCCGTCTGCCAGCGCGGTCCGACGCCGTCGTCGACGTATTCGATGTTGATGTGCCGAGGCGAGTTGGTTTCGTACGTTGGGACGATCAACGCCATACCGACGCAGGCGACGATCGCGGCGGCAATCGATGCGATCAGCGGACGCCGCAACGCAGCGACTGCGGCGAGAAACGGCGCGAAGGTCGTCGCCGCAAGCGCGATCAGCACCGCGATCACCGGCAGAATCGGACTGCCGAGGGCGTCGTAGAGCGCGAAGCCGAAGGGGAAGACCAGGATGGCTGCGATCGAGGCGCAGACGATTGCCGCGACGCCTTCGTTCAGCCGCAGCAGCGCACAAATCGCGCACGCCATCGCCGGAACGATCGCCAGGTAGCTTCCGCCGGGAAGCACGATCGCCAGCGCGATGGCGATGGCCGACCAGCAGAGTGCCTGGCCGAAAAAGAGTCCGCTGACGCCAGCGTACGTGGCCAGCCGTTGCGCGATGACGATCGCGATCAGCAATCCGACCAGCCATGCGGCCGCGATCATCGGACCGGGATGCGCAACCCACACCGCGCCGTGTGCGCGCAGTCCGGCGAGCCAGTTGACGCCGATCCCAACGAGAAACGCCACGATCAGCGACAGAAAGAATCCCGCCACGCCGATTGTGATCGAGCGCGGGCGCGTCCTCAGATTGAACGCGGCAACAAGCAGCAGAACGAACGCGATGATTGCGACCGGAAGCGAAAACTGCTGCGGCCACGAGATGACAAAGAGTGAGAGTACGTCGAACCAGACGGCGTTTCCGCTGCTGGTCTGGCGAAGATCGACACCCGCCAGCGCGCGCGCCATCGCCAGCACGTGATCGCCGTGATGCTGCACCGTCGAGGGGGTCGCGTTCGCGAAGTTGTCGAACGGCGTGTGGTAGTGAACCGGACGTCCGATGTGCGCGAAGCCGACGCCCGCCAGGCCGGCGCGCTTGAAGACCGTGAGGTCCGTATCGTTTGGAAGGAGTTCGTAGATGTCGTAGTAGAGCGAACTGGTGGCCGGCCGCGGCAGGGCATGCGCGATCAAGCGCGCCAGCCACGCGTTGTGGCGGCTGGTCTCGAAGAGAAAGCTCGGCCCGCTCGTGCCGCGCGCTTCGACGTTGATGACGGCCACGGTGTTCCGCAGCAGTTGCGGATCCGCCACAAAGCCTTCCGCTCCCAGCAGCGCGACCTCCTCGGCGTCCGTGACGAGGTAGACGATCGGATTGCGGAAGTGCTCGTTGCGAAGCGCCCGCGCGGTTTCGAGGAGCGTGGCTACGCCGACGCCGTCATCGGAAACGCCCGGTCCAGCCGGAACGGAGTCGTAATGCGCCGCGAGCACGAGCGCGTTCGGACGGGCGTCGCCGGGCGTCCTCGCGATGACGTTCGCAACGGGCGAGCAGGTTACGAAGGCGCTGCAGGCGAACGAGCGCTGGATCGTGACTTCGTATCCAAGCGTGCGGAACTGCGCGGCGAGGCGATCGCGGATCGCGTCGTGCGCCGCGGTGCCGACCGGATGCGGAACGTCGCCGCCGAGGAGATCGCGTTCGACGTGAAGCGCTCGCGCGGCGGAGAACGAAGTCGCCGGCGCATTTTCCGGCAGCGGCGTAGGGCCGCCCATTCTTACGAACAGCGTCGCGGCGATCGCGGCGAGAAGGGCAAACAAGAGCGCCGAGGCGCCGCCGCGTTTCACGGAGCGGATTGTAGCTGCAACCCGCGGCCGTTCGCGCCGTACATCGCACTATGTTCAAGCGCATCCTGCTCACCGCCATCCTCACCATCGCTGCCGCGGCCGCAAACGCATCGACGCTCGATCAGGCTTTCGACCGCACCTTCGACGTCCGCCCCGGCGCCGTTTTTTCGCTGACTAACACGAACGGACACATTACAGTCCGCGCGTGGGACCAGCCGCGCGTTCGAGTCCACGCCGTCAAGCATGTCGAGAGCCGCGACTCCGAGGCCGCGCGCGACGCGATGAAGGCGCTGACGCTCGACCTGTCGCAGCCGAACGGCGGATTGCGCATCGACACGAAGTATCCGAAACACAGCGACGGCATCTTCGAGTGGATCGCCGGCACGAACGTGAGCATGTCCGTGACGTACGAAGTGACAGTGCCGCGCACGATGAACCTGCAGATTGACAACACGAACGGAGCGATCGAGGCCAGCGACGTGCGCGGCTCGCACAAGATCGAGACGACCAACGGACGGATCACGCTCGCGCGCTGCGCCGGCGACGTTGACGCCGAAACGACGAACGGGACGATCGAGGCCGAGCTCACTGCGATCAACACCGGCCGCGGCGTCCGTCTCGAGACGACGAATGGCGGGATTCACGCGCGCCTGCCGCGCACCTTCGCTGCCCGCATCGACGCCGCGAACACGAACGGTTCGATCGAAAGCGATCTGCCGGTGACGACGAGCGGCTCGCAAAGCAAGCACTCGCTCCACGGCACGATGAATGGCGGCGGCCCGGAACTCCGCCTGCGCACGACGAACGGATCGATCCACATCAACGCGATCTAGGTTAGGCGTCGTCGCGTGGCTGGCTACGTCTCATAGTCGGGCGAGTACGTCACCAGCTCGCGCAGGAATGTCGCTTTCGCGCGATTGGCGTCGTCATCCACCTTCAGCAGGTCGCGGATTGAGATCATGCCGACGAGGCTGCCGCCTTGCACGACCGGCAGATGCCGACAATTGCATTCATGCATTTTCTGCAACGCGTCGTTGATGTCGTCGGCGGGCGCGGCGACGATGAGGTCCCTGGTCATAACGCTGTCGACACGCGTGTCGTCGGGATTGCGTCCTTCGGCCACGATGCGCGTGAGGACGTCGCGTTCGGAGAAGACGCCGACCAGTTTGCCGGAGTCGAGCACCGCGATCGCGCCGATGTTTCGGTCGCTCATCGTGCGCGCAGCATCGCGAACAGTGGAAGTTGAGGAAACGTGAAACAGCGGATGTCCTTCGATGATCTCGCCGATCTGTCTCATATCAGCTCCTGCTCGACGGTCCTCTTGCGATTGATCATGCCCAGGCCGTCGTAGGCCGCGTATTTGTAGGCCTCGCTCACCGTGGGGAAGTTGAAAACGCAGTCGATGAATGCATTGATCGTTCCGCCGAACTGCATGACCATCATGCCGATGTGCAGCAGCTCCGATGCGCCCTCGCCGATGATGTGGACGCCGAGAAGTTTGCGCGACTCCGGATCGAACACGAGTTTGATCAGCCCCTTGACGTCGCCGATGATTTCGCCACGCGCATTGTCGCGATAGAACGCGCGGCCGACGGCGCAGGGGATGTCCTTCTTGCGGCAATCCTCTTCGTTGAGTCCGACCGTCGCCACCTCGGGGATCGTGTAGATCGCATACGGCAGGATCGGCGCGACCTTGGTTTTGTATTTGAGATCGAACGCGTGAACCATCGCCACGCGGGCCTGCTCCATCGACGTCGACGCGAGGGCAGGGAAGCCGATCACATCGCCGGCCGCGTAGATGTTCGGCACCGAGGTCTGGTAGTCGTCGTTGACGGTGATCAGCCCGCGCGCGGCAGTCTTCACGCCGGCGCCGTCGAGGTTCAGCGCGTCGACATTGCTCGAGCGGCCGGCGGCGTAGAGGACGTTGTCCACGACCATGCACTCGCCGTCTTTCAGCGTTAGCGAGGCTTGATTGCCGCAGCGTTCGATCGAGTCGACGTCCATGCCGAGGTGCATGGTGATGCCGAGGCGGTTCTGGAACTCGCCGAGAAGGATGCGCACGATTTCGCGGTCGATGTTCGGTAGCAGCGACATGCGGCCGTCGATGAGATGCACTTCGACGCCAAGCGCGGCGAACATGGCCGCGTATTCGACGCCGATGATGCCGGCGCCGACGACAGCCATGCGTTCGGGGATGCGATCGATGCCGAGGATGGTGTCGCTGTCGCAGATCACATCTCCGTCGAATGGAACGTGATCCGGACGGTGCGGCGAGGAGCCGGTGGCGATGAGGATGATGCTGCCGTCGATGGTCTGTTCGCCGATGGCGTTGGTGATCGCAACGCGCGTCGGCGAGACGAAGCGCGCTGTGCCCTGGTAGCGATCCACTTTGTGCCGCCGCAGGTTGTCTTCGATCCGCTTCCACTCGTGCGCGACGACATGGTCTTTGCGGTACATGAAATCGGCGACGGTGATGCAGTTGACGTTGATGTCGATCGCGCCTTCGCGAAATCCGCGCTGCCGGAATCCGGAGAGCGCCAACGCCGACTCGCGCAAGGTCTTCGACGGAATCGTGCCGGTGTTGACGCACGCGCCGCCGAGGACCGCCTCGCGTTCGATGAGCGCGACACTCTTGCCGAAGTACGCCGCCTGCGCAGCGCCCTTCTCGCCGGCGGGTCCGGAGCCGATGACGATGAGGTCGTACATGGTTTTTGGGGTGTGGGGAGTAGGGGGTGGGTGTGGGACTTTTTCTCCTACACCCCACTCCCTACTCCCCACACCCTCAATACGAGATCAGTGAATGAACAGGAACACCATCAAGCCGCGCGCGGCCATCGAGGAACGTCAACTCGATTACGAAGCCGGCGGCGACGATGGTAGCGCCGCATTCGCGGGCGAGCGTGGCCGCGCACGCGGCAGTGCCGCCGGTGGCGAGCAGGTCGTCGATGAGCAGGACGCGGTCGTCAGCGGTGAGCGCGTCATCGTGAATCTCGAGGATTCCACTGCCGTATTCGAGCGTGTACTCGCTGCGCCGCGTTTTCCACGGGAGCTTGCCGGGCTTGCGAATCGGAACGAAGCCGCAGCCGAGAACTCGCGCGACGCCGCTGCCGAAAATGAAGCCGCGCGATTCGATCGCCGCAACACTCGTCACGCCGGAGTCTTTGAACGGCTCGGCCAGCGCGTGCGAGATGTAGTCGAGCGCCTCGTGTGAACGGAGCAGCGGCGTGATGTCTTTGAAGACGATGCCGGGCTTGGGAAAGTCGGGAACGTCGCGGATGAACGGTCGCAGATCCATCAGAACTTCACGTCGAAGTCACCGAGCCGGCCGGTGTAATCCTTCGTCTCCTGCTCGATGTTCGTTACCTCGGCGTACCGCGGGCCTTCCTTCAACTCTTCGAGCCATTCATCGATGATGCTCTTCTCGCCCTCGACGATCGCTTCGACGTAGCCGTCGCGGACATTTTCGATCGTGCCCTTGAGCCCGAGACGGCGTGCCACACGCGTCG
>DASYJY010000254.1:0-5117 GCA_035995985.1 Thermoanaerobaculia bacterium
TCAGAACACAAAAGCGACGAAGCGGCCGCGCGAACCGGTTACACGACAGGCACCACAAGGTGCCTGCCCTGTCACGACAAGAACTGCGACGCGTCATCCCGGCGGGAAAGAGAGGCCACTGTAATCGAAGGTTCGAACGACCCACGAATGCAACCTGGCAAGAAGAGAGTCTCGATCCGGTCTGCCGCCGCTCGGCTCGGCGGCGGCGGGGAACGAAACGGTAAGGGTGACTGCGATCAATAGACCTGCGGCACATCGCTGTAGTTTGCGCACAAAACCCTCCAGGCCGGCGTGCCGGCGGTTTCTTGGAGGGCGCCCTCTATACAGGAGTGTCGCGGCCGGGGGGAGTTATGAGTGCCGTCAGAAAAAATTCTATGCCGGCCTGACGAACACTGCTGCGGGACGGTTCGGGAGCTCGGTCAAATACGTGCGGACGTGGCGCACGATGCCGGAAGTGGCGGCGCCAGTGCGCAGCGCCTCCTGAAGATAGGCAAGCGCAATCCGTGCGTTGCGCAACATCCCTTCCGTTTCAAAGTCGACCGCGATCGCGGCGCAGCTTTCGGCGACCCCGCCGCTCTCGCCGATGGCCAGCCTGACCTCTGCCCATTCCAGAGTGGCCAACGCTGCATCATTCGTCAGACCGAGTTCGGCCAGTTCCTCTCGGACGCGTTCGAGCTGCTCTGCGGCCTCATGCAGCACCCCTTCTGCCGCTCGTGCGCTGGCGAGCTTCCATACGCTGCGCGTGCGCTCCGTGGTCAAGCCGAGGTTGTCGAACAGTGCCAGCGCGTCGATGAATAGCGGTGTCGCCAGCTCATGTTTTGAAGCCGCGAGATACGCGTTGCCGGCATTCTGTAACGCGCGTGCCAATATTTCCTGCTGATCTGTCGCTCTTGCGATCGAAGCGACGCGCTCGAAAGCCTCAGCAGCCTCGGAGGCGTGTCCGCTGTGCATGAGGCACCCCGCTTCGACCATGACGGCAGCCAATTCGCGTCGCAGATCGCCGTACTCGCGGAGTACCTCCGCGGCTGCTTTGGCCAGAGGCAGCCCATCCGCGGCGCGGCCACTCTCCAGATAGATAATCGCCCTGATATAAGAGACGATCGCGAGATCGAACGGGTCGGTGCCCGGCGACTGATCGAAGAGTTTCTCGGCGTCGTCAAGAGACTTCAGCCCTTCGGAGAATCGCCCGAGGTAGCGGAAGGCATTGGCCCGCTCCCGCACGGCGAGCGCCAGCACAGCGCGGCGCTCAGTTCCGCTCTTCGGCAGTTGAAGCGCGATCCGGCAGGCGGCATTGGTGATCACCAGGCTGAATTGCGGCTGCTTCTCATGCCGGGCGTGCGCGGCGAGACAGAGATTCCGGACCACGGACGCGGTATGAAAGCGGCTGTCGGTGTCGATCTCCGCCCCCCGGAACCGCAACGGTGATTTGAGCAGCGGCGACAACAGAGCCTCCGCTTCCGCGTCCTCCCTCTCGACGCGCGCGTATTCCGCGCGGGCAGCCTCGCGCCGCTCCGAGCGGGTCAGGAGCAGGTCGACCGCTCCCCACATCTCCTCGTCGCGGAACGCCTCCTCAAGCTCCTGCGCAATCTTCACGCGCGTGCGGCAGGCGGCGCAGCCGGCAACATGCTGCTCGATGGCTTCGCGGCCGGGATCGAGTGAGGGGGCCAGGGCGTAATCCGACAGCTCATCATCGTCGTAGTGGCGGGTCATCGGTCGGACCTCATCGAGTCATACATCGCGCGCACGCGGCGGCGGCAGGAGACGAGAAGCTGGAGGACGTAGGCGGGCGACGTCGACAGGCGTTGCGCGATCGACTCCTTCGACTCCTCCCGGAAGTAGTAGCTGCGCAGCGTCTCGCGGCATTTCTCCCCTAACCGCGCGATGACCGTCGCTGCCGTCATGTTGACGATGCACCGTTCCGCATGCTCCTCGGCGCCTCGATCGGCGATCTCGTCGTGCTCCGGCAGCAGCGGCTCTTCCCGCCGGCGGCGTCTCAGGTAGTCTTTCGATGCATTTCCGATGGCACCGATCAACCACGGCTTGAGCTCCCGGACATACTTCCGCCGCTGGAGGTACGCGGTGAAGATGTCGTGGACGAGCGCCTCCGCGTCATCGGGGGGAACGTTGTACCGGCGCATGGCGATGGATCGCAGGAGAACGCCGTATTCGATATAGAGCGCCTCGAACTCGTGCGCATCCGCTGGGTGGGCGTCCTCGGTCACGATGGCCTTCCAGGAGCCGGAGCTCCGGTGACGAGAGGATACCGGAAGGCGATAGGCGGATAGGTCGTGGAGTCCGTCCCAACGCGATGAACCATGTCCCGGCGTCGCGGGCTGCAGGACGAACAGATCCGTCGCACGGATCAACATTCCGGTCAGCGACTGAACGGCTGCCACGATGATGTAGATGCGCTCCGCGGTAGCGGACGCGCGCCCTTGCCGCAATCTGAGGAAGTGTTGCCTGCTGATCGACTCGACTCCTTCTGCCATCGAAATCCGGGAAGCCTCGTCGGTAATGTCCTTCGCCTTCAGTCCTGACTCATCGATGAACCGCTGCAGTTGCGTCTGCGCTCGTTCCACGGGCAAAGATTCTCCTTGTGGAGGAGAGCCGCGAGCGAGGTCCATCCCTACCCATGTCCGTACTTAGACACATATACGAGTCATTTCAGAGGACGAGGCCCCTCGATATCAGGGGCAAGTGATATGCATCGCCACAAAACGACGCGTTATCGCAAGGGCAAGTGATATGCATCGCCACAAATCGACGCGTTATCGGAAGCGCCGGTGATATGCATCGCCACAAATCGACGCGTTATCGCAAGCGCCGGTGATATGCATCGCCACAAATCGACGCGTTATCGCAAGGGCCGGTGATATGCAACGCGTCGCGTCGATGCGTTATCGCGTGACCGGGTCGCATGCAATACGTCGAGTTCTTGCGTTACCGCGTGGCCCGATCGCAACACCGCGTCGGATTCATGTGGCACAGACCATCTTGTCTGTGTGGCACAGACACTCCTGTCTGTGCTGGTGACGCTTGGCATGCTCTCCAGCTCGAGCCGGCGGCTCTACGCGTCCGGCTGATCGTCATCCCCGGACAAAACATCCTCCAGCGACTTTGCCGGATGGTATTCGCGGATCAGTTCCTCCCAGGCGGCGAGGTATTGCTCGCGCGGGATGCGATAGCGGCGCGTGAGCTCGCCGGCGGGAGCGTCGCCTTCGAGGATGAAGACGTCGGGGCCTTGCGCGAGGATCAGGATGCGCCACCCTTCGTCGGCGTCTTCGAAAGGGATTTCTTCGGTGCCGAGGGGGATGTCGGCTTGGGTGAAGTGGCGGAGGTCGCGGTCGGCGTGGTCCCAGGCGGGGAAGCCGGCCAGGTGGCCGCGGGTGCGGCTCATCATCTCGATGTGCAGGCCGCCTTCGGGATACTCGACGAGCGTCAGGTAGAAGTCGGGGATGCGCGCGGCGTCGTCGAGTTCGAGATCCATCGTTCTTAGTGCGGGGAGACGATCGTTACCTGTTGCGTGTCGTTGTTGGTGATGCTCAGCATTCCCCAGATGGGCGGTGGAAACGGCACGTTCGCAGGACTCGTCACGGCCAGGTTGGTCGGATTGTTGTTGGCCTTCGTCAGCAGCGAGGTCACGTCCATCGAGCCGAAACTCATCGATGTGCCGGGGATTCTGGATAACGTCAGTCCCTGAGATTGCGCCGGCGTTGAGTCGACGCTGGCGATGAGCGGACCGCCGTCACTCAGCGACCAGAGACGCAGCGTGACGCGATAACGCGCGTCGACCGGCAGGTTCATGAAACGCAGCTGGCTGCGGAAGTCGCGCTCGCGCACGACCGGCACCTCGGTGCCCGCGGTCTGCGACTGGCGCGAGGTGTCGCGGATGCGCGACGCCAAATCGAAGAATGACGTCGTGCCGCGGAGCGGATAGAGCACGTGGCCCCACGGAAGGCCGTCGTTGGTCAACTGTTTCGAACCGAGGGTCAACGTCTGTGAGCAGCCGGTGCAGGGCAGAGGATCGCGGAAGAACGCCTGCGATCCGTTCCCGTTGATGAAGCTTTCGGTCAGCCATTGGGAGCCGAGGGCGCCTGGTCCCTGGAAGGAAACGGGGAAGAGGATCGGCTCGAAAACGGCGGGATCGGCCGCAGCCGGGTCGTAGTAGATCAGCGCCGCTTTTGAGGTCACCGCGCCGGGTCCGGCGATCGAATTGACAGTGACGTCGACGACGCCGGCAGCGTGCGGCGGCGTGTTGGCGAAGAGGAGGCCGTCGATGTTGGAGTCCGCGGGGACGGTCACGCCGCCGATGGTCAGCGTCGCGGCGGCGAGAAAAAACGGGTTCGCCAGACTGATTCCGCCGCCCGTGATCGGCACCGCGTACGGAAAGATGCTCAGCATCTCCGCGTCGCGCACGATGAGCGGCGCGCGAGCCAACTCCGTCGACGTCGATCCCGCATCGGCGACGAGAATGACCGTATAGCCGCCGGGCGGCACGATGCCGAGGTGAAACGTCCGCGTATATGGACCGGTGGACTGCGCACAGAGAACGCCGGGGGGCGGAGTGGCGTCGAAGTGCAGGGTGACAGTCGTCGCGGCAATGACCACGCTCTTGACGAGTGGCAGACACGCGTTCGGCCAGATGCCGGTGACGATGGCATCGACGGACCGGCTACCGGTCGGATTGGGGGGATCGAAACGGATCGTTTCGCTGGAAACGAGCGTCGCGACGAGCAGCAGCAGCGAGGTGAGAGTCGCGATCCGAATTCGCATTAGTCGTTGGATTCAATCCTGTAGTTCGGCGCTTCCTTTGTGATGACCACATCGTGTGCATGTGATTCGCGAAGTCCCGCCGCGGTGATGCGGACGAACTGCGCTTTCGTGCGGAGGTCGTCGATGTTGCGCGAGCCGGTCAGACCCATGCCGGAACGGAGGCCGCCGACGAGCTGCGGGATCATCGCGCTCAGCGAGCCTTTGTACGGCACTTTCCCCTCGATCCCCTCGGGGACGAGTTTCGACACCTCGTCGGCGTCTTCCTGGAAGTAGCGGTCCTTCGAACCGGCCTGCATCGCGCCGATCGAGCCCATGCCGCGGTAGGCCTTGAACGTGCGGCCCTG
>DASYJY010000255.1:0-19221 GCA_035995985.1 Thermoanaerobaculia bacterium
CGGAACCCTTAACGTTTGCTGGTAACACGACGGCCGCGCAAGCTTCCCATTCGGCGGCGAGGACGCCGCCGGGCCAGCCGGCGAGACGCCAGCGCTCCGGCCGTGAATCATGAAAACGCCTGACCAATTCTCCGAGAAGCGCCTCGAGCAACTTCGCGAGCAAGCCGCGCTCGGACGCGTCGACGCCCACGGCATCCGCCCATCCGGCTCGCCGATGCCCGAAACTCCGAGCTATTACGGACTGCCGATCGTTAAGCCGCCGGTGTGGACGTGGGAAGTGCCGCTCTACTTTTTCGCCGGCGGCGCGGCCGGCGCATCGAGCGTCATCGCCATCGCCGCGCAGCTCACCGGCGCGTCGCCATCGCTCGTCCGCGACGCGCGCTGGATCGCCGCCATCGGCGCCGCCGCCTCGGGCCCGCTGCTCATCCTCGACCTCGGCCGGCCGGAACGCTTCCTCAACATGCTCCGCGTTTTCAAGCCACAGTCGGCGATGTCGGTCGGCGCCTGGACGCTGACGCTCTTCGGTACCACGACTGCCGGTGCGGTGATCGCGGAGATGCTCCGCATGAAGCGCATCGGCGACGCATCCGCATTCGCCGCCGCACTCTCCGGATTGGTGATGTCCACCTACACCGGCGTCCTCCTCGGCGCGACCGCGATCCCCGTCTGGGCCGCGCACGCGAAGACGCTCCCGATCCACTTCGGAGCATCGGCGCTCGCATCGGCCACCGCGCTCCTCACGCTCCGCGGACACGACGAGCAAGCGCTCAACGTCCTCGCTCTCGCCGCGGCAGCGTTCGAAACCTACACCGGCATCGAGATCGAATCCGACCGCACCATCGACTCCGAACCGCTGCGCCACGGCGTCACCGGAACGACCACGCGCATCGGCGGCTTCTTCTCCGGACCACTCCCACTCGCGCTGCGAATCCTCGGAATCGGTTCGAAACGCGCCCGCCGCGCCGCCGCCGCATCCGCGCTCCTCGGGTCGCTGATTACGCGCGTAGCCTGGATCGAAGCGGGCAAGGCAAGCGCCGCCGATCCGCGGCCGCTGTTGCGTCCGCCGCAAAAAGATTTATAGGAACTTCTTCGCTCCATCCGTCTATAATCCCGGCCTCACCCACACAACGCAGTTCCGCCTCAGGAGGGCTTATGTCTTCGCTTCCGTTCGAAGTGCACGAAGTGCTGGAGCAGGAGTACATCTCGATGTACGGACCGGTCGACGTGCCGCCTGCGTACTACGGGGCCGACGACATCATCGATGAGGCGTGGGCGCGAGCCGTTTGTGGTGCATGCGGCGTCGACCTCGGCGCCGGAGTCGTGGCCGCGCTGAACAAGCTCGTGGCATCGAGCGATCTCAAGCAGCTTCGCGTTTCACCGGCCATCACCGACACCGGCAAAGATCTCATCGACCGCTACGACGAATACACGGAGGATGTTGGTGACGCCCGGCGCCGCGAGATCAATCGGCGCATCACCGACGACGCCTTCCTCGGCGCGGTCAAGCTGCAGCGCGACATCCGCCTTTCGGCGCTCTACAAAAAGCTCCACGCGCGCAGTGACGAAAAAGCGCGGACGGCGCTCTGCATCAGCGGCGGCGGTATCCGCACGGCCACGTTCGCGCTCGGCATCATCCAGGGGCTGGCCGGAGCGCGCATCCTCGACAAGTTCGACTACCTCTCCACGGTCTCCGGCGGCGGCTACATCGGAAGCTGGCTCTCGTCCTGGGCCCGCCGCCATCCGAGCGGAATCGCCGGCGTGCAGGACGACCTCGTGCGCGCCGACACCGCCGTCGAAGGTGTGCAGCCGGATGTGACGAAGTGCGACCGGCCGGTGAAAAAAGTTGATCCCGAGCCGCGGCCGTTGCGGCACCTCCGCGCGTACAGCAACTACATGAGTCCCAAGCTCGGCTTCCTCTCGGCCGATACCTGGACGATGGCTTCGATGTACGTGCGCAACCTGCTGCTCAACCTGCTCGTGCTCATTCCGATCCTTGCGGCGGTCCTGGCCATCCCGCGCCTCTTCGCGATGCTGCTCCGGCACGACACGCAGTTCCCCACGACGACGCTGCTCGTCATCGCATCGGCGGCGTTGGCATTCGGTTTCGGCTACCTCGGCGTGACGCGGCCTACCGTTCATGGACGGCATGCGAGCGGGAAGAGCCTCCGAGGAACGGGGGGATTCTTCTTCCTGTGCGCGATTCCGCTGACGGTCGCTTCCACGGCCATCAGTTTGTACTGGGCCAAAGTCGCCGAGCTTCCGTTCAAAGACGTCTGGGCGCGCGACCGGATCCTTTACGCGATCGCAGCCGGCGCGATGACGTTGCTTCCCGCCGCCATCTACTACTACCGCTTCTTCATCAACTCATCCGCCGCCGAACGCCGCGAGCCGCTCGAGCGGCAGCACGGCGTCGCCAAGAAACTCGGCACCGAGCTCGTGGCCACGCTCACCGGACTTGCCAGCGTGATCACGCTCTTCTACCTGGTCGCCAACAAGATCTTCGATCATCCCGTGCGCGAAGTGCCTGACCTCAGCAGCATCCCGCCGTTCCTGCGCGGGCTCTTCGACTCGACGCCGGTTTCCGAGTTGTACGTCTGCTTCGCCGTCCCGATCTGTCTCCTCATCTTCTTCGTGCAGAACGCGGCATTCGTCGGCATCTCCAGCAAAGTGAACGAAGACTACGACCGCGAGTGGTGGGGACGCGGCGGGGCGCTGATGTTGATGACCGCGGTCATCCTCGCGCTCGGTTGCTTCGTGGCCGTTTTCGGACCGGTGCTGCTCTATCGCGCGCCGGTGCTCGTGAGCTCCGTCGGCGGCGTGTCCGGACTGCTGGCCGGCCTTCTCGGATTCAGCGCCAAGACCCCGGCCAGTGACAAGAAGAAGGATGACAAACCATCGAAGACCACCGCCGCGAGCGGATTCGTGCTGGCGCTTGCCGTGCCGCTCTTCGTTCTCGCCTTGCTGGCCGGCATCTCCCTCGGCACGACGGTCCTCATCCAACTTTTCCGCGGCGAGAAAATCGCGGTGACGACGAAGTGGGTCGAGCAGTTCCAGGCCAACGCCACCATGACGCGAACGGAACAGACTCCAGGCGCGAAGTTCGAGACAAAGTACGAGACGGAGAAGGAGCCGTTCCTCTCGCTGGCCACGGTCAACGGCGTCCACCATCTCAAGACCGTGCACGCCACAAACCGCTGGGACCTGTTGGGGATCCTGGCCGTGGCGCTGGCCGCGACCGGACTGTCGACGCTTGTCGGCGTGAACCGCTTCTCGATGCAGGCGTTGTATCGAAACCGGCTGATCCGCGCATACCTCGGCGCCTCGCGCTACAACCGCGATGCCGACGAATTCACCGGATTCGATCCGCACGACAACCTGCAGATGTACGAGTTGCAGCCGGATCTGCTCTGGCCGACCAGCTTCGTCGACTTCCCCTCATTCGTCGCCCAGCTCACGGCGAACTTCACCACGCCCGATTCCGTCGAGCAGATCATCTGGAACGCGCTCGACAAAAAAACGCGCGGCTGGCTCGAAGACAAGCGCGATCTGAACGACGCGTTCAAGAACGCGATGATGCAGAACATCAACAACATCATGGTCCGCGAGGATCTCGGCGGCGGCGTGAAGGGCGAGCCGTCCGCGCCGCGGCTGCAGCGCAACCGCGCCACGCTGCAGAAGACGTTCAGCAACTCACTGCGCCCGCCGCAGCACGCGCCGCTGCACGTCATCAACACCGCCCTGAATCTCACCTCCGGAGAGAAACTGGCGTGGCAGCAGCGTCAGGCGGAGTCGTTCACCGTCACTCCGCTGCATTCGGGAAGCTTCTACGTCGGCTACCGCGATTCGAAGGAGTACGGCGGCAAGGACGGCATTTCCATTGGTACCGCCGTGGCCATCTCCGGCGCCGCGGCCAGCCCGAATCAGGGCTATCACTCGTCGCCGGCCATGGCCTTCATCCTCACCATTCTCAACGTCCGCCTCGGCTCGTGGCTCGGCAATCCAGGACTGGCCGGACGCAACACCTACAACAACGCCCATCCGCGGACGAATCTCGAGCCGCTGGCGTGGGAGCTGACCGGCACGACCAACGATCAGTGCCCGCTCGTCTATCTCTCCGACGGTGGCCATTTCGAAAATCTCGGCATTTACGAGATGGTCCTGCGCCGCTGCCGCTACATCGTGGTCAGCGACGGCGGATGCGATCCGAAGTGCTCGTTCGAAGACCTCGGCAACGCCATCCGCAAGATCCGCACGGATCTCGGCGTCCCGATCGATATCGAGTACGACGACATGCACGCCCGCAGCAGCGACTCCACGCTTACCAAAGGCCGCTACGTCACCACCGCCCGCATCCGCTACAGCGCCATCGACGACACCGAAACCGACGGCTGGCTCGTTTACATCAAGCCCGGTTTGTACGAGGGCAAGTACTTCCCGAAGGACGTGTACAACTACGCGACTGAGTCGCGCGAGTTCCCGCACGAGTCGACCGCGGATCAGTTCTTCAGCGAGTCGCAGTTCGAAAGCTACCGCGCCCTCGGCCGCCACGCGTTCAACGAAATCTGCAGCAACTACAAGAGCGGCGCGAACACGTACGCGGCGACCTATCCAAACGTGGCCGCGTTTACAGCCGCCGTGAAGAAGAACGCGCCGAAGATGCCGCCGGAGAACCTCATCGCCGATCGCCTGAGCGATCTGACCACGGCCATGATTCGCATCGGTCCGGCGACTCCTCCGCCGCCTGCACCTCCCGCGTGACGCTCATCACCAGCCGGCCCGGTAGCGTTCCGGGCCGGCTGGTACCATTCGGCGCGTGAAAATCATCGCCTCCCTCCTGTTGACCGCCCTCTTCGCCATTGCACCGCGACCGAGGCTGCAGTCGCCGATCGAAACGACGGCGCGCGCGTTTCTGTCGAACTTCGCCGCCGGCCGCTTCGTCGACGCCACGCGCGATTTCAATGACGACCTGCGGCCGGTCGTCACCGTGGCGATGCTCGCGGACCTCAAGAAAGAGTTTGATCAGCGCGCGGGCGTCTACTTGTCGATCGCTGAGGTTCATCAGCGGAGGGAGGAAGGCGCGCGTGCCATTGAGCTGATCGCGCGCTACACAAAAGCGCCGGTGTCGATGGTGGTGGTGTTCGATCAGCTCGACCGCATCGCATCGATTCACGCGAATCCAATCGGCCCGGAACCCGTACTCGAATCCGCGGCGCGCGCGCTGCTGGCGAACTTCGTTGCCGGACATTTCGACGACGTCGAGAAAGCATTCGACGACGCCATGCGCAAGCAGTTGCCGCCGTCCGCCATGAGCCAGCTCGCCGCGTCGGTCGCCGAGACGTTCGGCACGTACCAGGGGGTGAACGACGTCAAACAGCGAGCGAACCCGCCGTACCGAGTCATCGACATCACCGTCGCGTACACAAAGCGCACCGCGGCATTTCACATCGCGTTCGATCTGCAGAACCGCGTCTCTGCGCTGCAGATCGCGCCAGTGCCCAACCAGCCTTAAGGAGTCCGGAGGCGGCCCGCCGCGCGCACGTCGAAGATCGCGCCGCCGATGGTGCGGCCCCACAGCGCGCGCGTGCCGGCGAAGTAGTAGAAGGCGATGATGACCAGGAAGCCGGCCAGCGACGCAATCGAGATCGCGCTCATCGATGCGGGCAGAAGCGGCGAGAGCGCCAGTGCGAGCGCTGCGAAGAGCGAGACATCGATGAGGAGTGCCGCGAACCGCCGGAAGATAGAGGCGCGTACCGGTACGGGCAGGGGAGTGGCGGAATCAACGTCGAACACTACCGGCTGCAGTTCGATCTCATCGAATCGCATCACACCCTCCCGTGGGGTGTGGGGAGTCGGGGATGGGGAGTGGGAGAGGACGACTTGAGCACTGACGTCCGATCTCCCACACCCCACCCCCTACTCCCCACTCCCGTTTTCATCATTCGCGCAACGGCAGATATTTTACGTAAATCTTGTACAGCAAGTCCTTCTGCTGGCCTGAATAGCGTTCCGCCAGCGTGCGGCTGCGTTTCGCGATCTCGTCATTCGGATCGCTTTTCAGCACCTCGTCGAACTCGCGCAAAGCGTCGGGGAGGCGCTCTTCCTGCAGCGCGGTCGCGCCGAGGTTGAAGTGCGCGGCGATGAGCATGCGGTGGATCGACTGATTCTGCGGATCGGCCTGCAGCAACGGATCGAGGTTCGTAGCCGCGTCCTGATAGCGGCGCTCCTTGAACAACGCCTTGGCCACTTCCAGCTTCGCCACCTGCTGTGATGCCGTCGTGTACATCGACGCGACGTCGGCCGGCAGCGGCTTGATGCGCGCGGCAGTGTCAAGCGCCGTTTTCGCCGCGTCGTAATCGTGCGCCTCGAACGCCGTGCGGCCCGCGGCGATGCTCTCGTCGTACACGAGCGACGCCGGCCGGCCGTTCACCATCTGCGCCGCCTGCGCCTTCTTGTGCTGGAGGTCGGCGATCAACTCCAACGCCCGATCGTGCTGCGGATCGGCCGGCTTCACGTCACCGAGGAGCGCGATGGCCTGATCGTAGCGCTGCTGTTTGGCGAGCGAATTCGCGCGCACGAAAATCGCCTGCGTCGCGGAGGGATCGTAAGCCGGCGTGGCCATGTACTTCGACCAGAGGAACCATCCGGCCGCGGCGACGATCAACACCGCGACGATCGTCAGGAGGACTCCCATGCTCGAGCTGCGCTTCGTGGTCCCGGGTGCCGCAGCGGCTTTCGTCTTCGCTGCTTTCTTCGATGGGATGGATGCCGGCGACGGTGCTTCCGGCGGTTTCAGCGGATCGTAGGAGCCGCTCATGAGCGCATCGTCATCGAAGATGTCGCCGCGCTGCGGACCAGGAGCCGGTTCGCGCCTCGGCGGCGGAGGAGGAAGCGGCATTGCGAACGGCGACGGAGCGGCCGCCGTCATCTTCTCGATGAACTCGTTGGCGGTCAGATTGCCTGGATCGAGGCGCAGCGCCTCATTGAACTTATCGCGCGCCGTGTCGTTGTCGCGTGCGTTGAACGCCTTCTCGCCCGCGGCGAGGAGCGCCTCGACTCTCGCTTCGTTCTCGCGCCGTTTCGCTTTCGCGTTTTCGATGCGGCTCGATGCCTCGTCGTTCGTGACGTCGATCAGAAAAATGCGCGACCAGAGATCGATGGCCTGCTGGTAATTGCCGGCGTTGGCGGCGCGGTCGCCGTCCGTGAGGTATTGCTCGATTTTGCGCTGATCGTCGCCTCCGGGTGCCGAGGCCGCGGGCGCGAAATCGAAGCCGCCGCCGGACGGCGTGGATGGCGCGTCGAACGAAAAGCCGCCGAACGACGGTGTGGCCGGAGCGGGGGCGGGCGACGGCGCATCGAACGAAAACGCGCCGAACGACGGCTCATTCACGGACGGCTTCTCCTCCTCGAACGTGAAGCCGAAATCGGTCGCCTGCGCGGTGCTGCGCCCGGCGGCGGGAGCAGCGGGCGGCGGCGCGTCGACGATGAACGACGGACTCGGTCCCGACGTGAACGATGCTGCCGGCTGCGGAGTGGTGAGCGATTCCGCGACGCTGCCGATGCCGGGATGGTCGCTGTCGAGCGCACGCGCTTTCTCGAGCTCGGCGCGCGCCGCGGCGACGTTGCCCTGGCTGATGAACGTCCCCGCCTTGCGAATGAACTGCTCCACGAACGGCCCGGCCTCGATTTTCTCGCGCGCCTCATCGTTGATCGCGCGCGCTTCCTCGTTCGTGAAGTCGTCGCGCAGCACCTCGGAGGTCAAATCGTTCGCGCGTTGAAAATCGCGCGCCGCCAGCGCCGCGCGCGCTTCGCGCAGCGGATCGTCAGTCGACGGCATCAACGAATCGACGTCGACCGGCGCATTCGGATTGCGCGTCTTTTCCAGCAGTTTCTTCGCCGGATCGAACATCGGATCCATGCGCAGGATCAGCGTGCATCCTTCGATGACCTCGGCAGCGCGCCCCTCTTTGTAAAGCGCAATCGTCTGCTGGAACGTCGAAAGTACGCGGTCCTTCACGGCCGAGGAAAGCGATGCATTGCCGGGGTACGTTGCCATCCGTCGTGAGTGCTCCGCGCAAAAAGTGCGGCGATTATACTGTCACGCCCCAAGCGGGAAGGAGCGTGCATGGACATCATCAATTCTGATCAGGCGCCGAAAGCGATCGGCCCCTACTCGCAGGCAATTCGTGCCGGCAACGTCATCTACACCTCGGGGCAGATCGCACTCGATCCGGCTACGGGCGCGCTCGTCGAAGGCGATTTCGCGGCGCAGGTGCACCGCGTTTTCGCGAACCTGAAAGCCGTACTCGCGGCCGGCGGCGCGACGTTCAGCAACGTCGCAAAAGCGACGGTGTACCTCACCGACCTGGCGAACTTCACGACGCTCAACGAGATCTACGCTTCGTACTTCGGCGACACGAAACCGGCAAGAACGACCGTCGGCGTCGCGCAGTTGCCGAAGGGCGGATTGGTTGAGATCGATCTGATCGCGATCGTGTAGCGCCGTGACGCACCATCTCATAGCGAGAAAATAACTTACCGCTCGTCGCAAACAGTTATTACAATGGCACCTCGGTTGCAGATTCGCAGCCCAGCCATGTCCCCAATCCGGAAGCTATCCACCACTGCCGCAGTCCTGATTCTCGCCTCCGCTCGGCTCTTCGGCGCCGCGCGGCTGACGTATTTCAACAACGGCACGCTGATCCCGGTGGCGTGGCCCGACGGCTCCTTTCCGATCCGCTACGCGATCGATCAACGCGTGGCTGACTCGGTTCCGCAGGCAGCGGCGATGCTCGATCGCGCGGGAAAAGATTGGGCCGCCATTCCCGACACCAACATCGGTTTTCAGTCCCTCGGCGTCGTCAATGGCGCTACCGCCGGCAAAGATGGACGCAACACGATCTCGATGGCCGACGACCTTTTCGCCGGGCAGAAGTTCATCGCTCTGACCACGAACTGGTACGACGATAACGGCCGCATCATCGAAGCCGACATGCAGATCGATCCGACCGCAGTGTCGGGCGGCTACAACGTGCAGCAACTCGTGGAGCACGAGATGGGTCACATCCTCGGGCTCGACCACTCCGCGGTGCTGTCGTCGGTCATGTATCCCTACGTCGGCAACGGCAACTCCGCCGCGCTCGACAGCGATGACCGCATCGCGATCGGCACGGCGTACGCCCGGAACAAGCCGGCCACCGGCGCCACGCTCGAAGGCCGCGTTTATGGTGACGACGGCGGCATCTTCGCGGCGCAGGTCGTAGCCGTGAACGACAAAGGCGAACCGGTGGCGACGGCGCTCTCCGACAAGAGCGGCAACTTCTCGCTGCAGGGCGTGCCGAGCGGCACGTATCGCATCTACGCCGAGCCTCTCGACGGTCCTTTCGCCGTGCAGAACCTGTCCGGTTTCTGGCAGTCCGCGAAGGTGACGTCGTTCCCGACGCAGTACGCCGACGGCGGCCCGCTCCGCGTCGAGAACGGGCGCATCTACGGGAATCTCAACGTCAATGGGTCCGGATCCGTCCGCCTGAATCCGAAGTGGATCGGCGCATGGGCTCCCGGCACCGATAACGTTGCACTCCAGGCGATGCCGGCCATGCTTCACGCCGGCACGACCATCACCGTCGGCATCGGCGGCGACGGCTTCACCAGCGGCATGACCACGTTCGACGTTCCCAATGCCGGCTTCCATCGCACCTCCGATTTCAAGTGGTCAGGCAACTACGTCTGCGCCACGTTTTCGGTCGATGCCGCGACGCCGGCTGGCTCGTTGGTGGTGATGGTGAAGAGCGGCAATGAATCAGCCGCGCTGACCGGCGCGCTTCGCGTCGAACCCGCCACGCGCAGCCGAGGCGTGCGAAAGCTCTGACGTATACTCCTCCGCCTAACAACCAACGGAGGATTCAATGAAGCTACGCAATGTCGTTCTGTCCGCGATCGTCTGTTCGCTCGCGCTTCCCGTGATGGCCGCCTCGATCGCCAAGGCCGGCAAATGGGAAACCACAGTCCAGATGGAAATGCCCAACATGCCGATGAAGATCCCGGCCCACACGATGAACGTCTGCGTCACGAAAGAGCAGGCCGAGAACGCCGAAAACCTGATTCCGAAGACAGGCGACAAGCGCGGCGGATGCACCTACACCGACGTCAAAGTCGAAGGCAGCACGGTGTCGTGGAAGATGGCGTGCAAAGAGTCCGGCATGACCGGCACCGGCAGCACGACCTACCACGGCGACACCTACGAAGGCTCGATGCAGATGAAAATGCGCGACCAGGACATGTCCGCCAAAATGACCGGCAAGTTCCTCGGCGCCTGCGACGGAACGGAAGTCAACACCAAGAAGTAGGCTATTCAGGTCGCATCAATCGAAGGCGGCTCGTCGAGCCGCCTTTTTTGTTTTGTGGTTGGATGCGAGTCGGATGGCGGCAACCGTCAAGGAATCCTTGACAGTTGCTGTGTCCGCGCGACTTGCGTCGCGCGCGAAGGCGCGCCAAACAATCCAGCCCCGCGCTCTGCGCGGGGTAGCGATCGCGGATGAAATCTGCGGCCGCGGAGGCGGCCGCCACAAAGGTTCGCGCGCGACGCTTACGGTTGCGGGTCTTCCCGCTTCCCCGCCCACCAGAGCTGCGCGACCATCAGGAGCATGCCGAGGTCGCGGACGACATCGACCTTCATGTCGAAGATGCGCTGTTCGTGGGTTTTGCCGCGGTCGGCGACGTTGAAGCAGCCGCAGTCGATGGCGTTGTCGCGGGCGAGGTTGATGCTGATGGCGACGATGAAGACCGCCAGGAGGATTCCGGTGACGTTGCGGGCGGCGGCTTTCCAGACGTCGAGGATCAGCGCGAGGCCGGCCAGCAGCTCGATCCACGGCATCGCCAGCGCGCTGATGTTAATGAGCGCCGCCGGCACGAGCCGGTAGTTGTAAATCATGTGCGCAAACGAGGGAGGGTCGGCGATCTTCGGGATCGCGGCGATGACGAAGATCGCGCCGAGGGCCAGTTGGACGCGGATAGTGAGCCAGGGATGCGTCAGGTATCGCTTCACGGATTCGCTCCGGTGTGGACGGGCGCGCCGTGCTGCTGCCAGTCGGGGAAGCCGTCTTTGTAGACGTAGACGTTGTTGAACTGAATGCCCCAGAGCTTCTGCGCGAGCATGTGTGAATCCTCGCAATCGCCGCCGCTGCAATAGATGACGATGGGCAGCGCCTGCGCCGACGTATCGCTGCGCTCGGCGAAGAGCTTCTGGACTTTATCGTCGATGTCCGACTCCCACACCGAGTACGTGCGGGCGCCGGGGATGTGTCCCTGTTCGTAGACCGAGGTACGGCGCGCGTCGAGGAAGAGCGCGTTCTTGTCGTGCAGCGATTTGACGTCGTTGAACGCGATCTCGATGTACGGCTTGTCGGGATGGACGGTGAATTCGCGCGTGGTGGGAGTGGGGGGCGGGGCTTGGGGAGTGGGAGCGGTGGTCGTTGTTGCCGGAGCTGCGGGCTTTTTGGCAGCAGGGTTGAGGCCGACGGTTTCGATGGCGGCGGTGGCGGTCGGTTGCGTCGCCGTCGTCGCGGTGGGCGGGGCGGTGATCGTTGCCGGCTGTGTCGTTGTAGCGGTCGTTTGCGTTACGGGCACCGGCGCAATTGCCGCTTCGCGCGCCGGAACTTTCAGCGCATTCGGGTACGTGCCGACGAGCGAGACTTTGCGGTCGCGCGAGGCGAATGCATTCGCGACGAGCGCGAGGACGATGCCCGCAGCGACGAGCGCCACGGTCTGAAAAATCGTGTTCTGTTTCATGCTGATCGTGAGACGCCGCAGCGCCGCGCGGCGTTTCGGGAAGCGTAGCAGAATGAAAACCCGAAACGCCTTTAGAACAGCAGACGAAGCCCCAGTTGCAATTGCCGCGGATCGTTGACCGCGGTTGGTTGGCCGAACGTTGGCGAGGTGATGATGTTGTTCGGCACCTGGTAGTTCGCGCGATTGAGCACGTTGAACGCGTCGACGAGCATCTCGATCGAGACACGGCTGGTGAGTGAAAACGTCCGGCTGACGCGGAGATCGAGCGTGCGGTAGTCGAATCCGAGGCCGGTGTTGCGGCCGACGCCGATCGGACGATCGTTGAAAACTCCGTTGCCATTGCGATCGTTCGGAAGCTGAATGTTGAACGGCAATGCGGACGCATAGCTGGCGATGTAGCTGAGCATCCAGTGCTGCGGCATCGTCAACGTGCCGCTGAGCGAAAGACGGTGACGCTGATCGTTGTCGGAACGTCCGCGCTCCGCGGCGATGTCGTTCGCATCCTGCGGCTGGCTGAAGAAAAAGTTCCCCGAGGTGTCGAGGCCCTTCGAGAACGTGTAGGAGAGGCGGACGCTGCCCCACGAGACCGGCCGCTTCGTCACCGCGAGCGTTAGGCCGTCGTACCAGGAATCGCCTGCGGATTGGAACTGCGTGTTCGTCGTCGAGATCTTGCGGGACATGATGATGTTGCGTCCGCGAAGATGCTCGACGCCAATCGATGCCGACGACGCCATTCCGATCTGCTGCTCGTATTGCAGCATCGCTTGCGTCGATGAGCTGTTCTCGATGTCGCGATCGATCGTGGTGATGTTCGTTTGCAACCCGTCCGGAAACGACGGCATTACGTGCGGAAAAATCGGCGCGGCTGGTGTGGTCGGACCTACTTGCGCGACGCGATACGTCACGCCATTTCTTTGCAGCGCATTCGAGACCGCGCGCAACGGGATCGGATCGTAGTAAAGGCCCGTGGCCGCGCGCAGAACCGAGCGCCCGTCGCCGTGAATGTCCCAAGCCGCGCCGATTCGTGGCGAGAAGTTGTTGCGGTCCGTGTTAATGAGGCTCGGCAGCCGCTGGATGTCGTAGCGAACACCTGCATCGATCATCAGCCGCGGCGTCGCGCGCCACTCGTCCTGGACGAACGCGCCAACGTTGTCGTTCGTTTGATGCGTATTGGGCTCGCCGAAGGCCTGCTGAAAACTGGCGTAGTTGCCCGTCAGAAAATTGGCCAGACTCGAAAAGGTGTAGACGCCCTGCAGCGCGCCGGGAAAGGCGATGGTCACGCGATTGCGGAGGAGATCGACGCCTGCTTTCACCGAGTGATCGCCGCGCAGCCAGGTCAGGTTCTGAACGATCTCGCCGAGGTCGATGTTGCGCGCGGTGGGGGAGACGGTGAGCGTGCCGAAGCTGGCGATGCCGCCGATGTTCGCGGCCGGACCGGCCGGATCGTTCGGCGGCGCCTCGAGCCGGCTGCGCGTGATCTGCGCGCGCGTCTCGCTGATCGCGTCGCCGGAGATCGTCCAGAGATTGCTCGCCGCCAGTGTGCGATCGTGATTCGCGAGGCCGGTGCCGCGGCTGACCGCATTCAAGCCGCCGGCACTGCGGGAGTTGTCGCTGGTGACGTCGTACGTGTTCAGCCGCGCCGTCAGCTCGTCCGACGGCGTGACCAGGTCGTCGATGCGCGCGAAGAGATTGGCTGTGTCGAGCGTCGTGCCGAAGTTGCCGGTGCTGATGCGCGGACCTGCGTACGCTACGGCATCGAGCCGCGCGTTGATGGCGGCGACGTTCGCCGGCGCAATCGTGATGATTCCTACGGTTCGCTGCCGCATCCCCTCGACATTCGCAAAGAAAAACGCGCGATCGCGGACGAGCGGCCCTCCGAACGTGAGCCCGTTCTGCCGTTGCTGCAGCGGCAGTTTCGTGTGCGACAGCGCATTCGCGGCGTCGAAGCGATCGTTGCGGAAGAATCCATACGCATCGCCGCGGAGCGCGTTCGTTCCCGACTGCGTGACGATGTTGATGATGCCGGCCGATGCGCGGCCAAATTCGGCGCTGCCTCCGGAGCGGATCACTTCGAATTCGCGAATCACTTCCTGGCTGAAGAACGTGCCGGCCAGTTCCGCGGCGTCGTCGTTCGCGGAGAGGCCGTCGACGACGAAGGAGTTGGCCAGATTGCGCTGCGTCGAAATGGAGATGCCGGTGCCGGGAACCGCGGACGTCTCGGCGAAACGCTGGTTCGCGCCGGTGTTGGTGCGCGAGACGCCCGGCGCGAGCAGCGCGAGGTCGAGATAGTTTCTCCCGTTCAGCGGCAGCGTCCTCACCTCCTCGGCGGAAACATTCGACGCGATCTCCGTGCGCGCGGTGTCGATCGCCGGAAGTGAGCCGCTGACGTCGATCGTCTCCGACTGCGACATCGCCAGCGTGACGGGGATGTCGAGCGAGGCGCCGACCGCGAGCCGCAGATTGCGATGCCACGACGCGAAGCCGTCGCGCGTGGCGGTGAGCTGGTATACGCCGACGGCCAGCACGGGAAAACGAAAGCGTCCGGAGGCGTCGGTGACGGTCTGCTGCTTCTGATTGCGGTCGACATTGATCGCGGCGACGTCCGCGCCCGCGATCGGCGCACCGCCGGCGTCGCGGACAGTGCCGGCGACGGCCGCCGCGGTGATGGCCGGTTGGGCGTGGAGTGTTGGCGCGGTCGCGAGCAGGAGAAGTACACAGTTTCTAAGTTGCATCGGCACCTTTTGGCGAAAGCCGCTTCGGGGTGAGGTCGGCGCGGCGCCGCACAGACAAGAGTGTCTGTGCCACATGGGCACATGTTTTCTGCACACATCCATGGGCATGCGACGGAAACGTCGGCTTGTGTGGCACAGACACTCTTGTCTGTGCAGCTCGGCAGGAAGTTGCCTACGCGCGGGGAGGGGGAAGCGCTGGTGGCATCGCGCGATGCAGAGGAATCGCGAAGACGTCCGCGACGAGATCACTCGAAGACGGTGCGAACGAAAACGCAGTGGCCGGAAACACTGCCGGATCGCGTGCGAGCTCTGGAACGCGGAACGACGAAGCGGGTGGCGTGTCGCTGCGCGACATCGAGCAGCTCTTCTCGCAGCCCTCGTGTTTGCGCAGCGGGCACGAGCCGGACGCGTTGCAGCAACATGCGGCGCGTGCCGCGGACGACATCAGCGCGAGCGATGGCAGCGTCATCGCCGCGATCAGGAACGCCGTCAGAAATCTGCGCACGGCGCGATTATAGGCTGCGCTTCGTAGTAGAAAGGATCCGTCAGGAGATCACGATGATTTCAAATGAAGAGCTCGAGTCAGCACGTCAGTCCGCCGGCGGTTACCTTCCCGCCGCGGCCGTCGAGCGCATCGTCGCCGCGGGCGTTCCGCTCGAGCAGCTCATGCTCAGCCTCATCCCGCGCGCGAAGCAGTTCGCGATTCCGGCCATCTCCAACTTCTTCGTCGGCGCAGTCGCGCACGGCGTGAGCGGCAATCTCTATTTCGGCGCGAACTACGAGTTCCCTGGTCAGGCGCTCAGCTTCACCGTCCACGCCGAACAAGCCGCGACGATGCACGCGATCTCCTTCGGCGAAACCGGCATCGACTTGCTGGCCGTGTCGGCTGCTCCGTGCGGCTACTGCCGTCAGTTCCTCAACGAATTGACGACGGCGTCGTCCCTTCAAATCAGCTTGCCGGACACGCCCACCACCTCGCTCACATCTCTTCTCCCCAACGCCTTCGGCCCTACCGACCTCGGCATCACAGCCGCGCTGATGTCGCCGCAATCGCACAACATGACCCTCGATCCGCCGATCGATACTGTGACCTACGCTGCGCTGAACGCGGCGAATACGTCCTACGCGCCATACAGCCGCGGCTACGCCGGCGTGGCGCTGAAAACGTCGGACGGCCGCATTTACGCCGGCGGCGTCGCCGAGAACGCCGCATTCAATCCGAGCATGTCGCCGCTCGGAGCAGCCATCGTCGCGCTGACGATCAACGGCGGCAAAAAGTATGAGGACATCGTCGATGCGGTGCTGGTCCAGGCGGCTGGATCGCAGGCGTGCCAGATCGACGCGACGCGCAACGTGCTGGTGACGGTCACGAAGATTCCGCTGCGGGTTTACGAGGCCGTCGTCCGAAACAAGTGAAGGTAATCGACAGGCTCGCGCACACGCCTTTCTTCCGCGCGGCCGAACAATTCGAAGACCAACGGCCGGCTCTCGTCGAACGGCATGCCGCCAAGATCGAGCTCCGTCCGAGGAGTTGGCGGGCGATTGACTTCTCGATGAAACGTTTGGGCGGTAGCGCGCACTATTAAGTATGGATGCGCGGCTCCGATGACACTCCTTACGAAATGCGAAAATGTGATGCCGCTGCCACCTCTGCCGAAGCGGTTCCGGCACCATGCGGTTTTTTCGTATGCGTCGGCCGATGCGGAGTACGTACGCGCCGTTCACGCCGCGTTACCGGAGGACGTCGACGCGTTCGACTACGCGGAAGGCGGGATGTGGGGTGAGCAACTCGTCAAAGGGCTGGAGCACCGCTACAAGAATGAGGCGCCGTTCTGTGTCGTCTTCATTTCGCAGGCATATCTCGCCAGTCCATGGACGAACAAAGAGTTGGCGATCGTGCAGCGCGTCGCTAAGCGAAAGCCCGGATACATGCTGCCGGTCGTCCTCGACGGCACGATCGTGCCTGAGATCGAGGGCATCGTCTGGCTCGACAAAACGCTGACTCCCGAGCAGCTCGCCGCGCGCCTGGTCGCGAAGATTCGCGAGCCTCCCCCGAAGCCGTGGTGGTTTTACCTTTCGACCGAGGTCAAGGTCGCAGCCGCCGCAGTACTGCTCGCGGTGATCCTCTTTGCGCGGCCGGCGGTGAATGTTTTCCGCTCCTCGCGGACGGCGATCCAGTCGGTCGGCGCGAATGCTCAGGGGATTACCGCCCATCTCGTTAACACGGGGCCGAAGAGCGCCACCGTGGTCGGCCAGCGATTGAAGTTCGGTGGGCTGCCGATCGAGGACACGGAGCTGCGTCTCGACAAGGCGGCGTCCGCGACGATCACGCCCGGCGCGCGCGACGTGAAGCTGACTGCGCTGACGCTTTTGACGAAGTGCGACGCGCATGGCATCCGTCCCAACAACGACACCGTCGAGGCGCTCCTCGATCAGCAGCCAGTCACGCTCGAAGTCGACATCCGGGAGTCCGACGACGCTCCCGGCCACACGACGCGGAGGATCGCGATGATCCCTGCCGGGCGTCTCAAACCGTTCGTCAGAAGGTGGGTAGGAAACAATGTTCCGGATTGCTAAGGCTCTCGTTTGCGCGCTTCTCGTCGCGGCTGCGGCGCAGGCCCAGATTACGACTTCGCACGTGAAGGTGCTGGTCACGGGCAAACATTGCAGCGAACTGAAGGACGTCTACCTCGTCATTAACGGCCGTGACCTCGAAGACCAATGGGTCAGGCTCGACTCGGCGGGGACCTGTCGTTGGACGGCCGACCTCGGCAGCGGCACGATCTCGACGAGCAACGCACAGTTCAGCCTCCGCGGCGGCTTTGCGCGCTCCGATTGCCAAAAAGCCGCCGGCAACGAGGAGGATCTCACCGCGAATCTCGAGTTTGCCTGCTGCGTGCAGGGCCCGCTCCGGAACGTGAGCGTGAAGATCCAGCCGCCGATGCCGGTCAGCTACGTCCGCGACGTGCGGCCGTTCGCCGGCGACCGGATCCGTGGGATCCAGTGCCTCGAACGGGCGACGTTCAGCGAAGGGGCGGGCTCGATCGGTCACGCGCAGTTCTCGGGCGAAGACGTCTATCTCCATCTCGGCCCGATCGACCGGAAACAGCCGATGCTCGGGTTACTTCTCGACGATATCGTCGTCGACAACGGCACCCTGGTGCTGACGCGAGATGGCGTGATCTATCGCTTGATCGTACAGCGCGCCCGGGGGAAAGAGCGAAGCGCTCCGACGCTGTCGTCGAACGCAATCTCGCTGGATATCAAAAAGCTCGGTGAGCTGAAGCTCGAGCGCGCCGAGATCGAGGTGATCAAATGATTCGTGCCGCTGCTGTCCTCTTCGCACTACTTACGTCCGTAACGGCGTCCGCGCAGTGGCCGCTCTTCGATCCGGACGACTTCCTCGGTCCGCGCGCCACGGGCGGGCGGCCGGTGTTCATCTCCCGCCTCGTTGTCGGCGGCGCCTCGAACATGAGTGGAGACGGCTTCAGGCCGCTCGGCGAAAGAGTCGGCTATGTGCATCTCGCGAACAGCTTCTCCTGGCGGTCGGTGCAGTTCGACTACAAGCGGAGCCAGACGAAGGCGGAAGGTGGGGAGGCGGCGGTGTGGAGGATCACCCAAATTCAGGAAACGGTACCACTGAGCGATGGTGTGCTGTTCCGCTTTGGGGAGTCGGTGCAGCAGACGCGCAACGCTACGCCGAAGTCGAAGGACACGCTCGGCGCATCGTGGTACTGGCCGGTCGGCGGAGGAGGCATTCCTGTGATGCTCCGTTCGCGGGCGACATTCACGAGGCAGGCGATCGAGACGGATGTCGAAACGGTCCTCATGGTGGGATCCAAGACGGCGGGCTTCACGACGAGTTCCGGGACGCAGCACCTGTCCGGGCGCGAGCGTTCCTTCGCCCTCGACACCGACACCTGGTTCCGCATCGCAGGCCACGACGTCTTCGGCTCGCTCGCGATCTCGGAAACGAAGACTACCGGCACGCGCGCTGATCGTGAGGAGCGTGCGCTCACCTACACCTATCGAGCCCCATCGCTCTCGGTCAGCAGAACAAAGCTTCTGATCCGCCCAACGCTCACCGTGGGTGGAATCTCGAACCGCGGTGGCTCAGCGGTGAACCTCGTCAATCCTGCAGTCGAGATCTTCCGGCCCTTCGCACGGACCGGGGCAAATCTGCACGTAATCTACAGCCCGCAGTTTGTTGCCAACGGGGAGCGGTGGAGGACGACGCATCAGGTCGCGCTGCTCATCGACCACGCGGTGTTCGTCAAGGTTTTTTAGTCGTCCCGATCCGTTCGATGGACCGGGCTGCTGATGCCGGAGGCCGCTGCGCGTTTTCCAGCGAAGGAGCTACGGCCGCGGAGTGGGCGACGGAAGAATGAAGGGGAGCGTGGCGATGGTCAGCGCGACGGCGGCCATCACCAGGACCACGATGATCGCAAACCTTCCTGAGGCGACGGACTCCAGGTCGGCACCGTTTGGGTCTTCCGGCAGATAGCGCACGGCGATGCGCTGGCCGACCGTGTATGGGTTCGGCCGTTCGGAGCGCGACGATTTGAATTCGATCGACTCGCCGTTCGCGGTCGTGAAAGTAACGTACGGAGCGAAGAGCGGATAGCCGGCGCGATCTCCTGTCGACGTCTCTTCCGCGAATCCCGTGATCGTCCCCTCAGCTCCGACCGACCGCAATTTCCAATCG
>DASYJY010000256.1:0-10283 GCA_035995985.1 Thermoanaerobaculia bacterium
CTGTTTCGATTCGCTATTGCGCCAAGGCAAAGCTGCGGAGCTTCGTAACGTGCGGCAAGCCATTCTCCTGGCCACACCGTGCGAAGGGTCGACGACGATCTCGTTTCTCCGCAAATTCGTCTCGCTCTTCATCAAGAATCCGCAGGAAGAGACTCTTCGCGTGCTCAATCCTGAGATCGCTGCCGTGCGTTCCGAGATTCGTGAGCGAATCGTTGGCGCGACCGCGGACACGTCGGATACGTACCGCATTCCGATCCACGCCTTTTGCGGCTTGCAGGACGACATCGTGCCCGAGGCCTCGGCGCGCGGTGTGTTCGACAGCGTCCGATCGGTACCGGGCGGACATAGCTCGATTCTTCAACCGAAAGACACCGAGGACGATCGCTTCAAGAAGGTGCGTGAAGTGCTGCTGGAACCGGGCGGCCACAGTCATCGCTTCGAGATCGCGCATTACGAAACGGTGATCGCAATCGAGCCGCGCGAGAACGAGACCATTCAGGTGCCGAGCAAGGGCAATCCGCGCGAGGTGCATTTCGATAACTTCGCCACCATCAAACGGACGGTGCGCTTCGCGCCGAACAACCGCTGCAAGAGCCCTTTCGGCATTCAGTACAGCACGCGCAGCAATGGCTACGTGGTCGGCCATTGCAGCATTCATAACGAAGCGTCTGCCTCGGACAAGGGCGAGTGGGAAGACTACGGAATGAAGTTTCGCTTCGAGTTCGTCCCGGGCGCGGAGAAGTCTTACACCCTCCAGGTCGACATCTACAATGGCTTCGACAAGGACAACCGCAACGTTCATTTTCACCTGCCGACTGAGGCTTACCGGCAACGGATGACGTATGTGCTCGATCTGTCAAAGTACGTCGCCGACGGCTATTTAGTGTCCGACGGGCCGCGTCTTTATCTCGATCCGGAACAGACGGAACACGATGATCTCTGTCATCAGCGCATCCTGGGCGCACCGATTCCTGCCGAGCCGGAGGAAAAAAAAGGCGTCTATCGGTGGGAGCTGCGCGATGTCCGCGAGGGAGTGATCGACATTGTCTGGGACGTGGGAAAGGTAGAGAGATGAGCGAGCAGGTGATCCGCCTTGCGCCCGGACAGACCGCCGTGGTCGGATACGGCTCGCTTCTTTCGATGCTCAGCATCAGCCGCACGCTGAGCCGCGATTACGGCGGCCCGTTCGTGCCGTGCCACGTCGACGGGTGGCGCCGTTCGTGGGACGTGGCCATGCCGAACGAGGCGTTCTACTACCTAGACGGCGGCGCGCGCATCTATCCGAAGAAAATCGTTTATCTCAATGTAGGCCGCTCGCCGCGAACACTCCTGAACGCGATGCTGTTCGTCGTCGACGACACTGAGTTGCAAGCGATGCACGGGCGCGAATGGATTTACGATCCCGTGTCCGTAGCCTCGGACCTGCGCGGAGTGAAGATCGAAGGCGGAGACGCCATCATGTACGCCGCCCGCGATCGGTTCCTGGTGCGTGGCGCGTCGCAACGCCGCGAGGCGGCCATCCGCGTGACGTATGTGAAGATCCTGCGGCAGGCACTCGACAACGTCACGCCGGACTTTCGCGAGGAGTACGAGCGGAGCACCGATCCCATTCCTGCCGATCTGGTCATCGACGACACACTCGATCCGGCGCGGCCGTCGCCGTGGGCGGGCTCCGGTTACGAGCCGGAGCGACAGATCGAGGAGTAGCGCCGGCGAGATTCCGGTAGGGACGCAGGTGCTCTCCGCGCTACTTCACCGTCCGCAATACATTGAACTTCATCATTTCCTGGAAGGTGATGGTGGAATCGAGGTCCTCGCGCGCGAGGCGGAGCGACTGGTGCAGGCCTTCGAGGATCATCTCCATCCAGAACGCGAGCTCGCGATCGTTACGCGATTGGACGTACTTCTTCGCAGTCTCGGCGAGCTTCGGGACGCGCTGCAATTCGGCGAAGTAGGCGTCGAACGGTTGCTCGTCGGAGAGCGTGATTTTGTTGCCTTCGACAAACCAGCTGAGGATGGCGTCGTAGTTCGGTTCGGCCGGCGACGGCGGCTTCTCTTCCTGACGCTGCGGACGCTGCTGCTGTTGTTTGCGTCCGCGGCGGCCGGCGAAGGCGTCGTCGAGCTCTTCGTCGTCGAGATCGAGTCCGCGATTGCGCTCGTTGCGCGCCCCGACGCCGGCACGCTCGATCGGCGGGAACTTCGTCGTGAACAGTTTCGCCACGGCGTCGCCGATCAGCTTCCGCGCCACGACTTCGGCGCCCTGCTGCTCCCCTTCGTAAACCATCTCCACCTTGCCGGTGATGGCGGGAAGGAGCATGGCCAGGTCGGAGAGCCGTGGAAATGCGGACGTGTCGTGCGTCAGCGCGGCGCGGCGCTCCATGTTCGATTGCAGCAACTCCATCGCCGCGATCGTCAATCGCGCCGAGACGCCGGACGATTGATCGACGAGCTCCGAGCCGCGCGCGACGAACGCGATCTGCTCGATGAGCGAATGGATGTAGTCCGGAATCTCGATCTCGATCGGGTGATCGCGATCGGTCCACGCTTCCTGCCGCGTGATCTGCATGGCCGTCTCCACGCTCTGCGGGTAATGCGTGAGGATCTGCGAGTCGATGCGGTCTTTCAGCGGCGTGATGATGTTGCCGCGGCTCGTGTAGTCCTCGGGATTGGCGCTGAAGACGAGCACGACGTCCATCGGAATGCGAATCGGAAAACCGCGGATCTGCAGGTCGCGCTCTTCGAGGATGTTCAGCAGCGCGACTTGGATGCGCGGCGCGAGATCGGGCAGCTCGTTGATGGCGAAGATGCCGCGATTCGTGCGCGGGATGATGCCGTAGTGGATGACCTCTTCGTCCGCGTACGTGAGGCGCTGATTCGCGGCTTTGATCGGATCGATGTCGCCGATGAGATCGGCGACGGTGACGTCCGGCGTGGCCAGCTTCTCGCGGTACCGCTCGTCGCGCGTGAGCCAGGCGATCGGCAGATCTTCGCCCTGCTCGGCGGCGAGACGACGGCAGCGCTTGCACGTCGGTGCGAGCGGCGAGTCGTTGATCTCACATCCGGCGATGATCGGGACGCGCTCGTCGAGCAGGTTCGTCAGCGAACGGAGAATGCGCGTCTTCGCTTGTCCGCGAAGGCCGAGGAGGATGATGTCGTGCTTCGACAGCACCGCGTTGTGAATCGCGGGGATGACCGTCCGTTCGTAGCCGTGAATGCCGGGAAAGAGCGTCTCGCCGCGCGCGATGGCGGCGAGCAGATTGCGGCGCATCTCATCTTTGACCGAAGTGATGCGATAGCCGGTGGCGCGCAGCTCGCCGAGGGTGTGGATGTTCATGGGTTCGGGATTTCCTCTGGATCACGGTTGAATTCGTTCATTGCTCGTTTCAGATCGCCGCGCGCGAAGAGCACGAGCGCATCGACAGCGCGCTCGATTCCGCGATCGACCAGCGGCTCCTCCTCGGCAGTGAAATCGTCGAGGACGTAATCGCGAAGCCGTCCATCCGGATACTCCGCGCCGCGGACACCGAATCGTAGCCGCGGAAAGCGCTCGCTCGCAAGCGAGGCCACGATGGAGCGCATGCCGTTGTGCGTCCCGGACGAACCGCTCGGCTTGATGCGCAGCCGAGCCAGCGGCAGGTCGATGTCGTCGTACACGATCATGAGGTCGTCAGTCGATTCGAGATACGCGTTGACGAGCAGCTTCACCGGATCGCCGGAGTTGTTCATGAACGTCTGCGGCTTGGCGACCTTCACGCTGCCGCCGGCGACGCGCCCTTCGCCGGTCATGGCGTCCTTCTCATGCTTACCGATGTCGATGCGAAACTTCTTCGCAAACGCATCGACGATCATCCACCCGACGTTGTGCCGCGAACGCTCGTACTCCGCGCCCGGATTGCCGAGTCCCACGATCAGTTTCATCGCGGCGGATTTCACCACAGAGACACAGAGAACATAGAGAAAACCTCTGTGACCTCTGTGTCTCTGTGGTTCAACGTCTTCTTACCGCCCGAACAAAACTCTCGCCAACGCGACGCCGGCGAATCCAGCCGCGAGACAGCCCAACAACGTCGCCCCGACATTCGCCAGAGCGGTTCCGAACGATCCCATCCTCAGGTACGCCGTCGTTTCGAAGTTGAAGGCGGAGTACGTCGTAAAGCCGCCCATCACGCCGGCAGTCAGCATCACGCGCACGTCCGGCGAGATGGCATTCGTCGTTCCCGCCGTCTCGACGATGAACGCGATAAGAAACGAGCCGAGGGTGTTGACGATCAGCGTCCCGAACGGAAATGCAGCGCCGAACGCGGCTAGCGCCCATAGCGACGTCACGTAGCGCGCCCCAGTTCCGATCGCGCCGCCGAGGCAGATGAGGAGGAAGCGCATGGCTCGTAACTCTATCCTGCGCGTAGACGCAGGATCTCCGTTAAGACCGCACTTCTGTCGGTTGAATCACCTGCACCGCGGCGCAACCGAGATCCTGATCGCGCCTCGCGCGATCAGGATTGGCGTCTCAAAGCAATCCCCAATTCATCCAACTGCTTCTCATCCACACGCGACGGCGCTTCGCTCAACAGATCCTGCGCGCGGGCGGTCTTCGGGAACGCGATCACTTCGCGCAGCGACTCGGCGCGGGCCATGAGCATGACCATCCGGTCGAAGCCGAGCGCGACGCCGCCGTGGGGAGGCGCGCCGTAGCGGAAGGCGTCGATGAGGAAGCCGAAGCGGTCGCGGGCGTCGTCGTCGCTAATGCCGAGCGCGCGGAACATGCGCGACTGAAGCTCGGGTGTGTTGATGCGGATCGAGCCGCCGCCGATCTCAATTCCGTTCATCACCACGTCGTACGCGCGCGCCAGCGTGGCGCCGGGATCGCTCTCGATTTTGTCGACGTCCTCGAGCCGCGGCGATGTGAAGGGATGATGGCGCGCGAAGAAACGGCCGCTCTCCTCGTCCCATTCGAACAGCGGGAAGTCGACGACCCAGAGAAAATCAAAGCGGTCTGCGGGGATGAGTCCCTGTTCCTTACCGAGTTTGAGACGGAGCGAGCCGAGAACGTCCAGCACGCGCGTGGTCTTGCCCGCGACGATCAGCGCGAGATCGTTTTCATCCGCATGCAGCGCGTTGCGGAACGAATCGAATGCAGCGTCATCGAGGAACTTCTTGATGGATGAGCCGCCCTGGGCGTCGAACTTGATCCACACCAATCCCGAGGCGCCGAGCTTCTTCGCCTCTTCGGTGAGGTCGTCGATCCGCTTGCGCGACAATGACGCGCCGCCGGGGACCACGATCGCGCGAACGGTTTCGGCTTCGCGAAATGCGGCGAACTCGATCGTCTTCGCAATCGTGGAGATGTCGATCAGCTCCATCCCGAAGCGCGTGTCGGGACGATCGATGCCGAAGCGGTCCATCGCCTCCTGCCACTGCATGCGCGGGAACGGCGTCGTGATTGGAATGCCCGCCAGCGGAAAGACCTCGGCGAACATCCCTTCGATCAGCGCGTAGACAAACTCTTCGTCGATGAATGACGCCTCGATGTCGACCTGCGTGAACTCCGGCTGGCGGTCGCGGCGCAGATCTTCGTCACGGAAGCAGCGCGCAATCTGGTAGTAACGATCGAGCCCGCTGACCATCAGCAGCTGCTTGAAAATCTGCGGCGATTGCGGGAGCGCGTAAAACGTCCCTTTGTGGACACGGCTCGGCACGAGGTAGTCGCGCGCGCCCTCGGGTGTCGACTTCGTGAGAATCGGCGTTTCGATTTCGAGGAAGCCCTGCCGATGCATGTAGTCGCGAACGCCATGCGCCACGCGATCGCGAAGAATCAGATTGCGCGTGAGCGCCGGCCGACGCAAATCGAGATACCGATACTTGAGCCGCAGATCTTCGGCAGCATCGACTTCGTCGTCGATCGGAAACGGCGGCGTCTCGGCGCGGCTGAGCAGCTCGATCGTCGTGGCGACGATTTCGACCTCGCCGGTCGGCATCTTCGAATTCTTCGTCGCTTCCGACCGCTCACGAACTTCGCCTTCAATGCGCACGACGAACTCGGAACGAAGCTCTTTCGCGATCGCGAGCAATTCCTCGCTCGCACCCTTCGAGCGATCGACGACCACCTGCACGATTCCGCTGCGGTCCCGAACGTCGATGAAGACGAGTTCTCCAAAGTCGCGCTGCTTCTGCACCCAGCCGGCGATGGTGGTCGTTGTTCCGGCGTGAGATTTGTCGAGTGTGCCTGCGTAGGTTCTGTTCATGGGACCCGTTCGGCTGACAAGTACTTCTCCTTGTACTCCACATAGTTCCGCCACGACTGCTCCAGCCGCGCGATTTCGTCCATCCGCAGGTCGCGTTTCACTTTCGCGGGAACTCCGACGGCCAGCGTTCGGGGCGGGATGTCCATCCCCTCGCCTACCAGCGCGCCGGCGCCGATCAGCGCCAGTTCGCCGATGGTCGCTCCGTCGAGCACCCGCGAACCCATGCCGATCAGCGCGCCGCGGGCGATCGTGCATCCGTGCGCAATGACGCCATGCCCAATCGTGACTTCCTCGGCGATTTCGATCGGGTGCGTACCGTTCGTCACGTGCAAAACGCAGTTGTCCTGGATGTTCGTCCGCGCGCCGATGCGGATGGAATGGACGTCGCCGCGCAGCACCGCGCCGTACCAGATCGAGCAGTCGTCGCCCAGGGTGACGTCGCCGATCAGCGTGGCATTTTCGGCGACGAAAACGCGCTCGCCGATGCGCGGAGAATGGCCTTCGTAGGCCTGGGAAATCATGGCGGCGGACTTTAGCACGCTAGAATCTGCGGATGCCGCAAGCCATCCCGTTCCGCAACCGCGCGCACGAAGTGTCGCGCATCGAAGCGTTCAGCGACGTCATCTTCGGATTCGCCATCTCGTTGCTCGTGGTCTCACTCGAAGCGCCGAAAACGTACGCGCAGATGATGGAGATGCTGCGCGGGTTCCTGCCGTTCGCGATCTGCTTTTGGCTTTTCATCGACATCTGGTTCGAGCACCACCACTTCTACAAGAGGTACGCGCTCCAGGACCGGATGACGATGTTTCTGAACACGCTGCTGCTCTTCGTGATCCTCTTCTACGTCTATCCGCTGAAATACGTTTTCACCCTATTCACCAACGGTCTCCTCGGCGAGCGCACCGAACTGCCGCCGGGCGGCCAGACATTTCTCTTCACGATCTACGGCATCGGACTGACGTCGGTGTTCTGGATTCTCGCTGCGATGTATCGCGAAGCGTGGAAGAAGCGCGATGAGCTCCAACTGAACGAGGTGGAAGTCATCGATACGCTTGAAAGCGTCTATGACAATTTCTTCATGGGCGTCTTCGGGATCATTTCGATTGCGTTGGCGCACACGCGCTTCGTTGGGCTGGCGGGACTCATCTACTTCTTGATCGCCATCCCGAAAACCGCGGTGCCATGGATCATGGGCACGAAGCGGCGGAAGGCCCAGGAAGCGATGCTCGCGGTTTAAATTTCAACGCCACAAGCGCCACGTCCATCCGCCCCACACCACCCCCCACAAAATCGCCATCGACGCCACGCCGATCGTGGCCACCATCGGGCCGAAGCGGTCCGACGCGATTCCCGCGCCCAGGCTGGAGATGGCCATCGTCAGCGTGACGAAGCCGTAGTCCGCGCCGAAGACGCGGCCGCGAATCCAGTCCGGCGTTTCGCGTTGCAGGCCATAGGTTGACGTTTGCCATTGCGCGCCGCCGCCGAGGTGCGCGAAGAAGACGGCGATGCCGCCCATGAGCAGCGAATGCGAAAGGCCAAGGCACATGTAGCCGACGCCGAATACGAGGACGGCCGGACCGATGAGCCGATACTGCAAATCGTCGCGACGTGATCCGACGGCGCGAAGAAGAAAGGGGCCGAGGAGCGCGCCGAGGCCGCGCGCGGCGAACAGCAGTCCGATTCCGAATGCGCCGGCGCGGAAGATTTCCTTACCGAAGACGCTGAGCATCGCTACGACTCCCGCGCCGAGGCCGTAGCCGCCTTTCGACGTCAGCAGCGCCAGCACGCGCGGATGCGATTTCGTGTAGCGCAACGTTTCCCGCACCGATTCGATCAGTGGCGGATGCTCCTGATGTCGCTCTTCCGCGAATTGCGCGCGCATGCGCCAGAGAATTGCCGCCGACGCGAGGAAGCTGAGCGCGTCGACGACAAAGGAGACGTCGCGTCCGAAGCGCATCGTCACCGCGCCGCCGATCGCCGCACCGACTGCGAGCATCGTCCCCCACGTCGATCCCATCAACACATTCGCGGCATGCAAGTCGTCGGCGGCGACGATGTTCGGCAACGCTGCCTGCGACGCCGGCTCGAAGTACGCCGAGCCGATGGAGATCGCGATCACGCCCGCGTACGCGAACGGCAGCAGTGCCGGCGTGCGCGCGAAGAGGGGCAGCAGGCACGCGCCGGCGCGAAGAAGGTCGACGACGATCATCAGCTTGCGGCGATCGAGCCGGTCGACGGCGCGGCCGGCAATCGGCGTCACCAGAAAAATCGGGAGCGTCTGGCAGAGCAGCATCAGCGACGCCAGCGTGGCCGATCCGGTGAGCTGCAACACGAGGTCGAGCAGCGCGACGGTGAGGAACCAGTCGCCGCCGAGCGAGATCAGCGACCCGAAGTAGAGCAGCCGGAATTCGCGATTGGTCCGCAGCAGGCGCCACATGCGGCGCGCATGCTACCCCTCCTCAGCGACGGGATGAATCGCCGGCGCGATGCGGTCGTACGTCAGAAACGAATAGGGGTAGTCGTTCTTCGCATCCGCTTCGAAATCCTCGCGATCGGCGAGCCGCCATTCATTCACGTCGTCGAACTCAGGGAAGTACGTGTCGCCGCGAACTTCGGCGTGCACCTGCGTGATGTACATGCGCGTGGCGCGATGCATGGTCTGCCGGAAGATCTCCGCGCCGCCGAGGATGAACACCTCATCCTCGGCCGCCGGAATCGCGGCGAATGCGTCCTCGATCGTCGCCACCGGCACGACGTTCTCCTGCGCCTCGATCGGCGAGCGGCTGATGATGACGTTGGTCCGCCCCGGCAGCGGCTTGCGTCCAATCTCGTCGAACGTCTTCCGCCCCATGACGATGTGATGCCCCATCGATAGCGCCTTCAGCCGCTTCAGATCGCTGGAGAGATGCCACGGCAGTTTGCCGTCGCGCCCGATGACGCCGTTGGTCGCGACCGCGACGAGGAAGGAGATGCGCATGCGGCAGGGATGATATGCCGACACTGTCATCCTGAGCCGCCGGAGGCGTTGGAGCGCGAAGCGCGGAACGCCGGAGGACGGTCGAAGGACCCCCCGTGCTGAACCGCCGCCCATCCGGGTTAATACGTTGGGGGTCCTTCGACCGTCCTCCGCCGGTTGCGCTTCGCGCTCCTCGGCTCCGGCGGCTCAGGATGACAGTGCTCTACACCGCGATCGGCGCTTTGATGCTCGGATGGGGGTCGTAGTTCTCCAGCGTGAAGTCGGAGAACTGGAAGTCGAAGATTGACGTCACCGACGGGTTCAGCATCATCGCCGGCAGCGGACGCGGATCACGCGTGAGTTGCTCGCGGGCTTGGTCGAGGTGGTTGCTGTAGAGGTGCACGTCGCCGAACGTGTGGATGAAATCGCCCGGCGCGAGGTTGCAGACCTGAGCGACCATCATCGTCAGCAGCGCGTACGAGGCGATGTTGAAGGGGACGCCGAGGAAGACGTCGGCGCTGCGCTGGTAGAGCTGGCAGGAGAGCTTGCCGTTCGCGGCGTAGAACTGGAAGAGCGCGTGACAAGGCGCGAGGGCCATGCGGTCGATGTCGGCGACGTTCCAGGCGCTGACGATGTGGCGGCGCGAGTCGGGATTGCGCTTGATCTGATCGATGACCTGTGAAATTTGATCGATGTGTTGACCATTCGGCGCGGGCCAGGAGCGCCACTGGTATCCGTAGACCGGACCGAGCTCGCCGTTCTCATCAGCCCACTCGTCCCAGATCGTGACCTTATTCTCGTTGAGGTAACGAACGTTCGTGTCGCCGCGCAGGAACCACAGCAGTTCGACGATGATCGATCGCAGATGCACCTTCTTCGTCGTCACCAGCGGAAAGCCGGCGCCGAGGTCGAAGCGAAGCTGACGTCCGAAAAGGCTGAGAGTGCCGGTGCCGGTGCGGTCGGATTTCGGCGTGCCGTTTTCGAGGATGTCGCGGACGAGTTCGAGGTATTGCTGCATGTGCCATTCTAACCGGCACGGACGATAGCGTTGGCCGGCCGACCTATAATCGCGCGCCTCGCATGCT
>DASYJY010000257.1:0-10660 GCA_035995985.1 Thermoanaerobaculia bacterium
AATGATACGGCATAATACAAAACACAAGCAGAAAGTAGATCACACGACTCAAAAAAAAAACTGCCGAGAAGGTCGAAGTGCCGTCGAAGAAGATTCCGTACTTCAAGCCTGGGAAAGAGTTGAAGGAATTGATCAACAAAGCGCTGGAATCTCTGCCCTCTGAAGGCGGAGGCGTTTAACCACAGAGACACAGAGCACCCAGAGAACTCCTCTGTGATCTCTGTGTCTCTGTGCTGAAAAACCTTTTCAGAATGGACATCCTCTTCACACCCTGGAGATATCCCTACTTGACCGCGCCCAAGAACGAAAGCCAATCGTGCATCTTCTGCAATGCGGTCAGCTCCGATGCCCTGCGCGACACCCTCACAATCTTTCGCACCGATGACGCCCTGGTGATGCTCAACCGCTATCCCTACACGAACGGCCACCTGATGGTCGCGCCCGTCGCACACGAAGCCCTCCTGTTTCAGAGCCGCGATGATTCACTTCGCTCACTCATTCGTCTGACCGCGGAATCGCAACGCATCCTCTCCGACGTTTACCATCCGGATGGCTTCAACGTCGGGATGAATTTCGGCCAGGTGGCCGGCGCGGGCGTGGCGGACCACTATCACATGCACATCGTGCCGCGCTGGAGCGGCGACTCGAATTTCATGACCGTCACCGCCCGCACGCGCATCGTGCCGGAGGATCTCGACGTCACGTACGACAAGCTCATGCCGCACTTCACGAAACTCCGGAAGGGATCGATCACCGAACAATGAAAGGGCGCACCGTTACCGCCATGCTGCTGGCGTACCTCGTACCCGGCGCGGGCCATCTCTACCTCGGCCGCCGCATGCGGGCCATCACGTTCTTTCTCATCGTCGTGATTCTGTTCGCGATCGGCGTCGCCATCGACGGTGATCTCTACATGATCAACCACGCAAACGGCTCGGTGCTGCGCATGCTGGCCGCACTCGGCTCGCTCGGCTCCGGCGTCATCTACTGGATCGCGGCCTGGATGGGCGTACACGGCGACGTCACCTCTATCACCTTCGAGCACGGCACGGCCTTCACCATCACGGCCGGACTCATGAACCTGCTGCTCGTAGTGGACGCGTTCGACATCGCGCAGGGACGAAAAGAATGAGCCTTCTTCGCAACCACATCGTGCTGATGTTCATCTACGCGATGGCCACCGGCATCTTCTTCGCGCTGCTCTGGAAGGAGACGCGCGCCGAACGGATTCGCACCTTTCTCGTCATCTTCTGCTCGCTCTTTTTCGGCGGCATCGCGCTGGCGTGGCTGATGTTTCCGTTCCCGCTGCGATGAAGCTGGCCATCATCGCCGGTGAGGCCTCCGGCGATCTGCACGCCGCCGAAGTTCTGCGCGAGTTGAAGCGCCTCGATCCAATGATCGAGACCTTGGGCATCGGCGGCGATCTCCTCGCGGGCGAAGGGATGCGCCTCGTGCATCACGCGCGCGAGATGGGCATCGTCGGCTTCTTCAACGTCCTGCGACATCTGCGCATGTTCCGGCGGATCTTTCAGGAAACCGTCGATGTAATCGCGCAGGAGAAACCCGACGCGGTGCTGCTGGTTGACTATCCCGGATTCAATCTCCGCATGGCCCGGCGCTGCAAGGAGCTGGGCATTCGCGTCGTCTACTACATCTCGCCGCAGCTGTGGGCGTGGAAGAAAGGACGCGTGAAGCAGGTCGCAAAGTACGTCGATCGGATGATCGTCATTTTTCCCTTCGAGGAGAGGTTTTACCGCGAGCACGGAATCGAGGCGGCGTACGTCGGCCATCCGTTGATCGAGGAGATCGGACACATTCAGCGTCCGCAGCAGCGCGATGACACCGTGCGCATTGCGCTGCTGCCGGGATCGAGGAAAGCCGAGGTCGCATCGCTGCTGCCGGCGATGTTGGACGCGGTCGAGATTCTGGCGCGCGATCGCAGCGTTGACGCCTACGTCGTGCAGGCGCCGACCATTTCGCGCGAACTGCTCGATGAGTATGTCGCCGGACGAAACGTTCGCGTCGTCGCGCACGACCACGGGAAAGCGGTGGCTGCGGCGGACGTCGCCTTGTCATCCTCCGGCACGGCCACGCTCGAATGTGCCGTCCTCGGCACGCCGGTGATCGTCATGTATCGCCTGTCATTCGCGAACTACTGGCTCGGAAGAATCGTGGTGACGATTCCGCACTTTGCGCTGATCAACATCGTGGCGGGGAAGAAGATCGTTCCGGAGCTGATTCAGGGCGACGTGAACGGACGAACGATCGCGGATGAAACGCGGCGCCTTCTCGAACCGGCCAACTACGCGGCAGTCGTCGAAGAGCTGGCGGCGGTGCGGAGTAAACTCGGCGACGCCGGCGCGGCACGCCGCGCTGCCGAAGCGATCATGGAAACGATCAAGCGATGAAGGTCCTCCGCCGGCTCTACCGATACCTCCGGCGCTACAAAGCGTGGGCGGCGCTTGCGTTCGGGTCGATGATCATCTTCGCCGTCGCGCAGACGGCGATGATTGGTCTGATCCAGCCTGTCATCGATATCGGACTCACGCCGCCAGGTGCGCAGGCGCCGCAACATGTCTCGCGCGAGGCCGCGACGAAGACTCGCATCGCCGACGCCATCCTCAAGCGCAACCTGCCGGAAGGCCAACGAGGCTGGTTGCTCAATCATGCCGATCAGGCAAATCACCGGTTCCACGCGTGGTGGGATAAACAAAGCCGCACGGAGCAGTTTCGCCATTTTCTCGCCGTGCTTCTGGTCGTAATCATCCTTCGCGCGCTCGCTTCATTCTTCTCCGAATATGCGTTCCAGAAGGTCGGTCTTTCCACCGTGCGCGACCTGCGCAACCAGTTGTACGAGCGGCTCATCTTTCAAAGCCACCGGTTTTTCTCGGAGCGATCGACCGGGGAGATGGTCAGCCGCGTCGTATCGGACGCCGACGCCATTCAGGCCGCGGTGTCCACGCGCATGGGCGATCTCTTCCAGGAGTCGCTCACGCTCTTTTTTCTGCTTGCCTATGTCTTCTGGAGCAACCCGGAGCTGGCCCTGATCACGTTCATCGTGGCGCCGGCCATGGTTTATCCGGTTGTCCACTTCGGCGGCAAGTTGCGCGGGACGACGCATCGCTCCCAGGAGCGGATGGCGGACATCGCCACACTGCTCGAGGAAACCATTCGCGGCGTCCGCATCGTGAAGGCGTTCACTATGGAGCGTTTCGAGGTTGCCCGGTTCCGCGATGCCACGCGCCGGCATCTCTCTTCCAATCTGAAAGCGCAGAAAATTCAGGCGCTCTCCTCGCCGGTGCTGGACCTGATTACCGGCCTCGGCGCGCTGGCGCTCTTCTTCTACGCCCAACGCCGCATCGCGAACGGGTCGCTGACCATGGGCGCCCTCATGGCCTACATGGGCGCGGTCGCGGCGATGTACCAGCCGATCAAGAAGTTGAACAAGGTCAATTTGTCCGTGAACACCGCGCTCTCCGCCGCGGAACGCGTCTTCCGCATGCTCGACATTCCGAACGAGGTCGAAGAAAAGCCAGGCGCGGGATTGATCACCGCGGTCGGCAGTGGCATCCGGTACGAGAACGTCTCGTTTCGCTATCAGGCAGAGCCGGTGCTGCGCGACGTCGATCTGAGCATTGCGCCGGGCGAGATCGTCGCCATCGTCGGCGGCAGCGGCGCGGGGAAGTCGACCTTCGTCAATCTTCTGCCGCGCTTCTACGACGTCAACGGCGGACGCATCACCATCGATGGTCGCGACATTCGCGACGTGAATCTCTCCTCGCTGCGCGGGCTCATGGGTCTCGTGACGCAGGAGGTCGTGCTCTTCAACGACACGGTCCGCAACAACATCGCCTACGGCCGCGGCGACGCCGAGGAAGCGCGCGTAATCGAATCCGCAAAAGCGGCCAATGCTCACGACTTCATCACCGCGCTGCCGAACGGTTACGACACCGAGATCGGCGAATCGGGCGTTCTGCTTTCCGGCGGACAACGTCAGCGTCTTGCGATCGCGCGCGCTCTCTTCAAAGATCCACCGATTCTCATCCTCGACGAGGCCACGTCCGCGCTCGACACCGAATCGGAGCGCCTCGTGCAGGGCGCGCTCGAACGTCTGATGAAGGGCCGCACGACGCTCGTCATTGCCCACCGGCTCTCTACGATTCGTAGCGCCGACAAGATCGTGGTGCTCGATCGCGGTGCGATCGTCGAGAGCGGCGCGCACGAGGAGCTCCTTGCCCGGCGCGGCGTCTACCGCAAGCTTTACGATCTGCAGTTCGCGGACGATGCCGTTCCGACCGGAGCGATTGCTTGACGAAACTGCTCTCCTTCCTCGGATACCTTTTTCTTCGCGCGCTGCACGCGACGATGCGCGTACGGCACGTGAATGCGGAGAACCTCGATCAAACGCCGCGATACATCCTCGCGTTCTGGCATCGGCACATCCTGCTGTCGCTGCATTCGCGGTGGCGGCGGCCGACGACCGCAATCATCTCGCGCTCGAAAGACGGCGAGATTGTTTCGGGCGTGCTGCGTTGCTACGGCGCCGAAACGGCGCGCGGATCCTCGACGCGCGGCGGCGAAGTTGCGCTTCGTGAGATCCTGCGCGCGATTCAGGCTGGAAAGAACATCGCCTTCACTCCCGACGGTCCGAAAGGTCCGTCGCAAGTTGTGAAAGATGGCGTCATCTACGTCGCGAAAGTGAGCGGGTTGCCGATCGTGCCCTTCGCTTTCGCTGCTAAAAAAAAAAGTTGCTGCGCTCGTGGGATCGCATGGTCTTTCCGATGCCGTTCACGCGCGTGCTCTACCTCTACGGCGCGCCGATGCACGTGCCGCGCGACGGCGACACGGAAGAGTGGCGCACGCGGCTACAAAACACGATGAACGAGCTTGCGGATGACGCAGAACGGTTGGTAAACGAATGATCACTTCCATGACCGGTTTCGGCCGGGCAGCCGGCGCGCTTTCGGCGCGCTATTTCGTCGCGGTAACCGCGAAGAGCGTCAATCACCGTTTCCTCGAAACCTCGGTGCGCATCCCCGACTATTTATGGGAAGCCGAGGCGATGGTGCGCGGGCTGACGTCGGAAACGTTCTCGCGTGGCAAGGTCGACATCTCCATCCGCGTGCAGCGCACCGCGCAACCGGATTACAACGTGCGCATCAACACGCAGATCGCGAACACCGTCGTCCCGCAGCTTCGCGCCATCGCCGAGGAGCTGGGACTCGGGACGACCTTCTCCGGCAGCGACCTGTTGCGCGTTCCCGATCTCCTGCAGGTCGAAGCGATCGATGCCGAGATCACGGAAGAAGAGCGCGAATCGCTCGCCATCATCGTCCGCGACGCCCTCGGACAGATGCGCGCGATGCGCATGCGCGAAGGGGAGTCGCTGCGGACCGACATCACCACGCGGCTGCAGACCATTCGCGAATTGCAGCAGCGGCTGGCCACGCATCGCGAGGAGATGCGCAACGAACTGCTCACGTCATATCAGCAGCGCGTGCAGGAGATCGCGAAAGTCGCCGGTGTCGACGTCAATCAGGATCGCATCGCGCAGGAAGTGGTGATCATGGTTGAGAAAGGTGACGTAGCCGAGGAGTTGACGCGGCTCGCGCATCACGTCGAACAGGCCGAGAAGGCCGTTAGCGGCGGAGAAGCGGCCGGCAAGAAGCTCGATTTTCTGTCGCAGGAAATGCTGCGCGAAGTGAACACGATGGGCTCGAAGTCGCGCTCCGCGGCGCTGCGAACCCTCGTTGTAGAATTGAAAACCGAGGTCGAGCGGATCCGGGAGCAAGTCCAGAATGTCGAGTAACTTCCACCCCGATGGGACGTTGTTTATCGTCTCGGGCCCGTCGGGTGCCGGGAAGACGACCCTCATCAATCGCGTCCGCGAACAGCTCGAACCGATCGGAATCACGCTGTATTTTTCCGTCTCCCACACCACGCGCCGGCCGCGCACCGGCGAGATCGACGGCATCAGCTATCACTTCGTCCGGCCCGAAGTGTTTGAAGCGATGGTTGAAGGAGCGGAATTTATCGAATGTGCATTCGTTCATGAGCAGCGGTACGGGACTTCAAAGGCCGAAGTTCTGGACCGTCTCAAAAGCGGCAAAGACGTCATTCTCGACATCGACTATCAGGGCGCCCGCCAGATCGCTGACGATCCTGAACTGAAACCGCGGTCGCTCAACATCTTCATTTTCCCGCCGTCGTTCGATCATCTCGAGCAGCGGCTTCATGACCGCGGCCTGAACAGCGAAGACGAGATCCAGACGCGATTGCAGAAGGCGGCCGACGAAATCGACGCCGGCAAAGAGTTTTACGACTACGTCATCATCAACGATGACCTGAACGTCGCCGCCGAGTGTTTGAAGGCGGCGATCATCGCCAAGAAGCTACAGACGAAGACGGCGCTCGAAGCGATCACCGCGATGGCCGAGCGGCTGAAGGAGGAACGAGATGGAAGGTTTGCCAGAGGGCATTGACAGCAAGTTCCGCTACGTGTTGCTCGTAGCCAAGCGCGCCGAGCAGCTGGTGCAGGGCGCCGCGCCGAAGAGCAAGAGCAAGCACGCCAAGCCGACGCGCATGGCCATGGAAGAGATCGACAAGAACCAGGTGAAGTGGCAGCTCACGCCCCCGGAAGAAGAGACGACGTCACTGGAAACGGAGTAGTTTTTTGGGAGTAGGGAGTAGGGGGTGGGGTGTGGGAGAGTAAACGCGCGCTCGCGTTGATTCTCCTGCACTTCCATCCGTTCCGCAGAACTCGCGCGAACCTTCTCCCACACCCCACCCCCTACTCCCCACACCCCACATGCACATCGTCCTCGGCGTCACCGGCGGAATCGCGGCGTACAAAGCGCCGGACATCGTGCGGCGCCTGCGCGACGTTGGCGCCGACGTTCGCGTCATCCTCACTCCGAATGCGGCGCGATTCGTTTCGCCGCTGTCGTTGGCCGCGGTCTCCGATCACGGCGTCATCATCGAGCAGTGGGGCGATTCGAGTCACGGCGGCGTCGATCACATCGAGCTGGCACGATGGGCCGATCTGCTTTTGATTGCGCCCGCTACGGCCAACATGATCGCCAAGCTCGCCGTCGGTCTGGCCGATGACGCGCTGTCGACATACGCGATCGCGCATCGCGGCACGATCGTTGTCGCGCCGGCGATGAATACGTCGATGTTGCAGCACCCGACAGTTCAGGCAAACCTGGCCACGCTGCGCGAGCGCCGGGTCATCGTCCTCGATCCCGACAGTGGCATCCTCGCGTGTGGCGACGAAGGCTCGGGACGGATGCCGGATCCGCCGGTGCTCGCCGATTTCGTGAAGCAGCAGTTCGCCACGCGCGATCTCGAAGGGCGCGCCATTCTCGTCACCGCAGGCCCGACACGTGAGCCGATCGATCCGGTGCGCTACATCTCGAATCGTTCGTCCGGAAAGATGGGCTATGCGATCGCCGAGGCGGCGAGGAGACGAGGGGCGAAGGTGACACTGGTTTCCGGACCGACCGCGATCACCCCACCGGGCGGCGTCGCGCTGACCCGCGTCACGACTGCCGCCGAAATGCACAAGGCCGTGATGGACGCACTGCCGTCGCAGCAGATCGTGATCAAAGCCGCGGCCGTGTCCGACTTCACTCCTGTTTCGGTCGCCGATCACAAGATCAAGAAGAGCGATGAGATGACGCTGGCGTTGCAGAAGGCGCCCGACATCCTGGCCGACATCGGCGCCTCCTCGCCGCGCCCGTTCATCGTCGCGTTTGCCGCCGAGACGGACGACGTCGAGTCGAACGCGCGGGAAAAGCTCGTGCGCAAGAACGCCGATCTCATCGTCGCGAACGACGTCGCCGACAAGTCGATCGGGTTCGATTCCGATCAGAACGCCGTCACCGTCATCGCCCGCGACGGCTCGTCGACGAAGATCGAACGCGCGGCCAAGATCGTGATCGCCAATCGAATTCTCGACCTGGTCGTGCAGCGTTTGGGCTCATAATTTCGCATCGATGAACGACGCCCTCCGCCACGAGCTCACCTTCCTTCGCGACCTCGGATTCACGCACCTCGACGTCGCTCCGATCACGGCCGGGGCACCCGCCGTCGAGGATTCGAATTGCAAGACGCTTCTCGCCGAGCTGCAGGCCATCGCCACCGTCTGCGAGAAGTGCAAGCTCTCGAAAACGCGTACGCAGGTCGTCTACGGCGTCGGCAATCCGAACGCTGATCTGATGTTCATCGGCGAGGCGCCCGGACGCCACGAGGACGAAAAAGGGGAGCCGTTCGTCGGCCGCGCCGGCCAGCTTCTCACCGACATCATCAAAGCGATGAAGCTGACGCGCGATGACGTCTACATCGCCAACGTCGTGAAATGCCGTCCGCCCGAGAACCGCAATCCCGACCCCGAGGAGCTGGACGCGTGCCGGCCGTACATCCGCCGCCAGGTCGAAATCATCCAGCCAAAAGTGATCGTCACCCTCGGCAAGTTCGCGCTGCAAAGCCTCACCGAAAAATCGTACGGCATCACCGCCGCCCGCGGCCAATGGCTCGAATACAACGGCGTGAAGGTGATGCCGACCTACCACCCCGCCTACCTGCTCCGCACGCCGTCGGCCAAGAAAGACGTGTGGAACGACATGAAGCTGGTGATGGCGGAGCTGGGCATGGCGTGAGTTCTCCGCGCTCGACCATCACGCGACGACTACAATCGCCGCGGTGTCTCTGGCAGGAAAGTTGCGGTTTGTACTGAATTCGTTTCGAGGAGGACGCATGCTCAACGTTGGCGACGACGCCCCTGACTTTGAAGTAACCGATCACCGCGGCCGCAAGGTTGCGCTGCACGATCTGCGTGGCCGCAAGGTCGTGCTCTGGTTTTATCCGAAGGCCGACACACCTGGCTGAACGGCCGAGGGTTCCGGGTTCCGGGACCTCATCGCCGAGTACGAGTCGAAAAACACCACCGTCCTCGGCGTCAGTTTCGACGACGTCGCCGCGAACGCGAAGTTCGCTGAGAAGTTCGATTTCCCCTTCCCGCTGTTGTGCGACACCGATCGCAGCATCGGAATCGCGTACGGCGCGGCCGAATCGCCGAAGGACGAGTATGCGAAACGGATCGCGTACGTCATCGACGAGAACGGCAAGGTCGCTCAGGCGCACGCGAAAGTGGATGCCAGGAGTTATCCGGCGGAACAGCTGAAGAGCTTGTGATCATGCGGAGGCGCGGAGACGCGGAGATAAACCTCCCGTCCTCCGCGTCTCCGCGTGAAACTGTTGAATAGATGCGGGCCGCATCGCTGTTCATTATCCAACCTTGGCTTTGACGCTTTCTCCTCTTCGCCGGCTCCTCGGATATTTCGGCCGCCACAAAACGGCGCTGGCGCTCGGTGCGCTGTGCGTGGCGTCGTCGGCGACGTTTTCGCTGCTCAAGCCGCTCATCATCGGCAACGCCGTGAACGAGCTGGCGAAGGCGGTCACGCGCGGTGTGCTCGTGCGCTATGGACTGCTGCTCGTCGGCGCGGCGGCATTGGAAGGACTCTTCCTCTTCCTGCAGCGGCGGATCATCATCGGCGAGTCGCGGCGCATCGAATACGAGATGCGCAACGATTTTTACGGACATCTCCAGTCGCTTCCGGTGTCGTACTACCAGGATCAGCGGACGGGCGATCTGCTCTCGCGCGCCACGAACGATCTGGCCTCGGTGCGGATGCTGGTCGGGCCGGCGGTGATGCACGTGCTGTCATCGCTCGTCGTGGTCGTTGGCGCGTTCGTGATGATGCTGCGAATCAATCGCGAAATGTCGCTCCTTGCGCTTGCGGGCGTGCCGGTGGTGATCTGGATGGTGCAGCACTTCGGGCAGCGCATTCACCTCCGATACAAAGCGGTGCAGGACTACTTCGGCGACATTTCCGCGCGCGTGCAGGAGAATCTGGCCGGCGTGCGCGTGGTGCGTGCGTTCGGACGCGAACGGAAGGAGCAGGAGACGTTCGCGAACATGAATCGCGAATTCGTCGAACGCAATCGCACGGTGATTCGACTGACCGCGTTGTTCTATCCCGGCCTGCACGCGATGATCGGGGCGCTCTTCGGCCTGATTTTTTTCCTCGGCAGCCGCCAGATGATCCGCGGCACGCTCTCGATCGGCAGTTTCATCGCTTTCCAGCTCTACCTCGGGCGCATGGTCTGGCCGCTCATCGCGCTCGGATGGGTGACGAATCTCTTCCAACGCGGCATGGCCTCGATGGTGCGATTGCACGAGGTGTGGTCGATCGAGCCTGACGTTCGCGCCGATTCCGGCGAGCTGCTCAATGCGCCATTGCGCGGCGAGATCGACATCCGCGATCTCACGTTCACGTACGGCGGCGGGTCACGTCCGACGTTGCGCGACATCAATCTGCATGTCGATGCCGGACAAACCGTCGGCATCGTCGGGCGCACCGGCAGCGGGAAGTCGACGCTGCTGGCGCTGATCACGCGCACGTTCGAGCCGCCGCCGGGAACGATCGTCATCGACGGCCGGCCGATCGAGTCCTTCCCACCGTCGCAACTGCGCCATTCGATCGGCGCGGTGCCGCAGGAGACGTTCCTTTTCTCCGAATCGATCGCCGAGAACATCCGCTTCGGACGGCGCGAGGCCTCGGTGGACGAAGTCCAGAAGTCCGCCGCGATGGCCGGG
>DASYJY010000258.1:0-43157 GCA_035995985.1 Thermoanaerobaculia bacterium
TCGGTGCTGCCTTCGAAGCGTTCGGCGATGCGCGCGTCGATTGCGACGATCTCTTCATCGGACTCATTCAACTCAAGCTGCTCAACCGGATGCCGCGTCTTCTTCCGGTTCACATCGCGGGCAATGTTCGTGGCGATGCAGAAGAGCGAATTGCGGCGATGGCTGTCGTCCTGATGCGCGGCGCCGGCTTTGTAGAAACGGTAGAACGTCTCCTGCAGCAGGTCATCGGCCAGATCCCGGTCGGCGGTGACGCGCGCCAGGTAGATCCAAACCGGCCGCGACGTCCGCTCATAAAACGCACGAAAGCTTTCCTCGTCCATCAGCCTCGCGGCCTCGGCATTCGCGCGCGCGCCTGCAACCGAGAGCAACGCATCGTTCATGACGCTCGTGAAGTCCATCGCGTGAATGATCCCATGTCCTCAATCAGCCGTCGCATCGACGGGAGCCGCCGCCGTCTCCCACAGGCCGAGCCTGCGGGAGAGGACGTACGAGACGATGGCGGAGAGGACGAAACCGACGCCGATGGAGACGGCCAGGATGCCCATGGCGAAGAGCGGCTGCGAGACGGTCTTCTCGATGCTGCGGCTGACGTACTGCAGGCCGAAGCCGGCCGCCGCGAGCACGAGTCCGACCTGCACGGACCACATGATGCGTCCGACCGGCGCGCTGACCGCGCGCGGTGCGCCATCGAGCGCGATCGGCGCGGATTCGAGGAAGCGTTTCCCCGCCGGAGTCTGGATGTACGCGAGCAGATCTTCGTTCGCGGTGAAACGGTCCATCAGTTTGTTGTGAACGTCGGCCTGAACTTTCGAGATGCGGCTCCAACGTCGATGCTCGATGAGCGTCCGCACGAGCCACGTCAACACGCCGGTGACGAGGGCCAGAACGGCGAAGATCGATAAGCCTTCCATCGTCGAGCGCCAAACGCGTTCGCTGCTGTTCTCGCCGCGCGGTTCCTCGCCGACGTAAACGTTGTCAAGAAAGAAGGCCGGGCTGTGCGCAATCTCGGGATGTTGCGCAAGAAATGCCGCGAGCGCCGGATAGTTCGCGAGATACGACTGGTTCGTCATCAGCGAGGGATCGAGCTTGAGCACGCGGCTCACTTCCGTGGGATAGCGCCGCAGCGCGGCATGAAACGCTTCGCGCGTCTCCTGGCTATCGCTGTCGGTGACGACGGTGCTGGTTGTCGCAGCAGGGACAGATGTAGTGGTAGCCGGAGTCTGCGCAAACGCGCTTGTTGCGACGGCTGCAGCGAAAAGAAGGGCGATCAGTTTTTTCGGCATCGGTAGGTGTCCTCTGCCGGGGGATACGAAGGGATCGGGCGAGGGTTAACACTGTCATCCTGAGCCGCCGGAGCCGAGGAGCGCGAAGCGCGACCGGCGGAGGACGGTCGAAGGACCCCCCACGTGCTTGCCGCGTTCAAGTGCCGCCCGTCCGCCGTGGTTACCAAGAAGGGGCTCCTTCGACCGTCCTTCGGCGTTCCGCGCTTCGCGCTCCAACGCCTCCGGCGGCTCAGGATGACAGCGCTACCAGTCCGTCGGCTTGTAGTCCTTCAGGAATTGTCCCCACACGTGAACGCCGGTGTTGATACCGGAGATGATCGGATGGACGATGCGCGCGGCGCCGTCGATGATGTCGAGCGGCGGATGGAAGCGATGCACGGACGTCTTCCGCTCCGCCAGCGCAGCCGGATCCTCATCCGTTACCCATCCCGTGTCGACGCTGTTCATGTGGATTCCGTCGGCGTGATAGTCGGCAGCCGAGGTGCGCGTCATCATGTTGAGTGCGGCCTTGGCCATGTTCGTGTGCGGATGCCGCGTCGTTTTCTGATTGCGATAGAACTGACCTTCGACTGCCGACACATTGACGATGTGCTTATCGCGATTCGCAGTCCGCAGCATCAGCGGTTTCAATCGCGCGTTGATGACGAACGGTGCGACGGCGTTGACCAGTTGCACTTCCAGTAGCTCCACTGACGAAACCTCCGCCAGCAGCAAGCGCCACGAATTGCGTCCCCGCAAGTCGACCTGTTGCAGATCCTGATCGAGCCTCCCCTCGGGGAAAAGATCGCGATCGTGCTGATCCTCCGGCAGCAGCGGAACCTGCGAGAGTTGCGCGGAGTGCGTCAGCCCTTCAATCGGTGCGATTGCGGACGCTGCTTCCGGCAGCATCTGATACCCACGCAAACCTTCGAACGCCCCGAGGAGCTTGCGCTCCACCTCGGAGAGTGTGTGGATGGACGCGGTCTCCGACTCCATCATGTGCTCGTAAAACGCCGGCGGACGGCGCACGGTCTGACAGGCATTGTTGATGATGAAATCGAGCCGGTCGCGGGTGGTCAGCATCTCGCGGCAGAACGCTTCGACGCTCGGAGTGTGACGGAGATCGAGTCCGAAGATCTCCAACCGATCGGACCACTCGGCGAAATCGTCCTCACGCGCGTAACGCGCCGCCGAGTCGCGCGGGAAACGCGTGGTGACGATGAGCCGCGCGCCGGCGCGCAGCAGTTTCAGTCCCGCCTGATACCCAATCTTGACGCGCCCGCCAGTCAGCAGCGCCACGCGTCCGCGCAGATCCGCCGACTCGGTGCGCTTGAAAAAATTCAACTCCGCGCACGAAGGGCAAAGCTGGTCGTAGAAAAAATGGACGACGTCGTAGTGCTGCTTGCAGACGTAGCAATGCTGCGATTCGGATGTCGCCCGCGGCTCCTCACGCTCCGGCTCCCGATACGCATTCGGCGTCGTGAACACCGGCTTCCGCCGAAGCTCGCGGATGCCGGACGAGTTCAGCACCTCATCATCCAGTTGTAGCTTCGCCGCCTTGCGCGCCTTCCGCCCCGCCTTCACCAGCTTCCGCCGCGCATGATGATCCGGCTCCGCCACGCGTCGCGTCGCATGCAACAGCCGTCGGCGTTCCTCGTCGCTCACCTGCGTCAGCTGCGTGCGATCGAGGTCGAGCGATTCGAGCAACTCCGCGGCAATGCGCACGCGATCGGAGAGAGGGAGGTTGTCGTTGTCTATGGGATCAGTCCTGGTCATTACCGCGTCTGATAAATAGCCGGACGATAACGCGGCGCCGGAATCGGTCTCCCAGAAGACCGTGCTGCTTCGAGCCAGGCGCTCTTCGCGATTTCCACTTCAGCCAGCGCGGCGTCGGGAGTGTTGCCGAACGCGGAGCAAGAGTCGAGGTCAGGAATGTCGGCGATGTAGCCGCCGTCCTCGTCACTGTAGAAGATGTTGATGTGGTAGTCGCTCATGACTCGTCCTCTAGTCGCAGGTCATATCGCTCGATCAGCCGGAGAAATTGCCGGATCTGGTAGGGCTTTCCCTCGCCGCCGACTTCCTGCAGGTTTATGAGTTCGGTCAACGTAGCATGCTCGAAGATGTGATGGCTTCCACTGATGCGCATCAGACGAAAGCCGAAGGCCTCTACGAGATCGCGAAGGTCTCGAAAGCTAACGTTCTGAAGGTGACCATCGAGAAGGCGGCGCAGCAAACGGCGACGGTTCATCGGTGTTGCCTACGCCGTGCGTCCTACAAAGCCTGCGGATACCGGCACGCGCCGTCCGGCGAGCGCGGCGGCGGCTTCGATATCCGGCGCATCAAATGGGCGAAGGAAGTCGCCCTCCATCACGGCGACGGGGACGCCGTCGCGATAGGCGATTCGGGTTCCGGCGATGGCGCGGATGCGGTCGGTGGTGGTGAGGATGCCGACGAGGTTGAGGGGATCGCAGGCGCTGATGACGGTGAGGCGTCCGTCGGTGGGGGTGCGGCGGATTTCGCGCAGGTGCGTCACGGCGTCGGGAAGCGCGAATTGTTCGCCGGACATGCCGGTGACGAAGCGGCCGCCGCGGATTTCGCCGCGCGCTTCGAGACGGCGGTAGACGCGGGCGAGTTCGCGCCAGGGAGCGGCGTTCGGCTCGCGGGTGAGGAGGCGGCGGAAGATGACGCCGTAGCGGTTCAGTAGAGCGCGAGCCTGGGTTTCGACGGCTTCTTCGCGATCGACGTCGGCGATGAGGATTGACCAACGTCCGGCGCGCTCAGTACGGCGTCCGAAGAAACCGTCTGAGGTGATTAAGCCAGCGTCAGCGAGTTCGGTAAGGGCCTCGGTGTCGTCGCCGAGGACGCGGGCGAAGGAGGCGCCGCGCGTGCGGAGGAGGTCGAGGACGTGTTGGGCGCGGTCGGTGAGCGTTGGCGTCGTTTCGGTCAGCCACGCGGATGTGTGTGCGCGCGGGAAGAGCGCGACGCCGGTGGTGAGTCTCGCCCAGCCCACTTCGCCGGCGAAGCAGAGCGCGTCGAGGAGCGACGGTTCGTAGCGGTCGATGCGCAGCGGAAGGACGTGGCGTTCCCACGCGTTCGCGGCGATCTCGAAGCCGTCAAGTTGCTTGATGACTTCGTGAACGCCGTCGATGCCGGTCAGACGCGAGGACGGCGTCACGTGCTGCCATGCGAAGAGGAAGCGCATGAAGTCGGCCGCGGTGACCGGCTCGATTTCGGCGCGCAGGCGGTTGAGCGTGTAGCGGTGGATGCGCGCGAGGAGCCTGCGATCGCACCATTCGGTTCCCTTCGCGGCGCGGTTGAATGAGCCGCGGAGGATGGCGCCTTCCGATTCGAGTTTGAGCAGGGCGGCGTCGGCGTCTTTTTCGTCGATGCTCATCGATGCCGCGAGCTCGGCTGCTGTTGTCGGGCCGAGGAGGGACATTCTTCCGCGAATGATTTCGACGATGGCGTCTTCGCGTTGCCAGTCCTTTACTCGCGATGGGGGAGGAGCGATATCGAGTTGCAGCGTCGGGTGAATGGCGAGAAGTTCCGGGATTCTTTCGGCGGCGATCCAAATAGCTCCAGCTGCTGCCGTTCGCGCAAGCACAGACAAGAGCGTCTGTGCCACATCGGTTCCCTTGGGACTGTCGCACGTGCCTGTGTGGCACAGACACTCTTGTCTGTGCGGGTCCGCGCAGCTTGCGAGCGTCGCACGGCGCGAGGAAGCCAGTTCAGTGAATAGCTCGGGCGCTTCGACCTCGCCTTCCAGGAGGAAGCCGAATGTCAGCAACGCATCGTGCAGCTCGTCGGTATCGCGCGGATCGGGACGCACTTCTTCGCGGACGCGTTCGATCGCATTCGCGTCGAGCGTGCCGAGGTCGTTTGACGTCGACCGGCGCGTCATCACGGCTTGCGTGCGGCGCTCCTCGAGCGGGGCGTCGTCGAGGAAGGCGTATGGCTTCGCGTTCAGGATCTCGTGCGCGAGCGGCGACGGCTCGGTCGTGTCGCGGGCGATGCATTCGATCTCCCCCGCGTGGATGCGGGTGAGCACACGCGTGAGGCCATCGAAATCCATCGCTTCTTCGAGGCAGTCGCGGACGACCTGGTTGACGAGCGGATGATCGGGCAGCTCGATGTCGCCGGCGAGATTTTCGGGACAGGCGGCGGCGTCGGGAAAGACGGCGGCCATGAGGTCGTCGGCCATGGCGCGCTGCAGCGGCGGCGGAACTTTTCGTCCGCCGCGATTGCGCGGGATGGCCAGCGAGATGGTGGTGTTCCAGCGCCAGCGCGTCTGGAACACCGGCGCGGCGAGCATGGCCTGAACGAGGACGTCGCGCGCGGTGGCGGGATGGAGATAGCGGAAGACGTCCGCGAGCGGAAACGAATGCTGCGGCCCCAGCGACAGCAGCACGGCATCCTCGGTGGCCGCGGCCTGCAGCTCGAAATTGAACTGGCGGCAGAAGCGCTTGCGCAGCGCGAGCCCCCACGCTTTGTTGATGCGGCTGCCGAACGGCGCGTGCAGGATGAGCTGCATGCCGCCCGATTCGTCGAAGAAGCGCTCGAGGACGATCGTGTCCTGCGTCGGCATCGCGCCGAGGGCGTTGCGGGCGTCGGTCAAGTAGTTGACGATCTCGGTTGCCGGTACTTCGTCCATGCCGGTTTCGGCGACGACCCATTCGACCGAGGTGGCCGCATCGCGAAAGTCGCTCACGGCGCGCGAAAGTTCATCGCTTCTCGCCGGCGCTTCGCCGAGCCAGAACGGAATCGTGGGCGGGGCGCCTTTGGCGTCGGCGACGCGGACCGTGCCGCTGATCACCTGCGTGATCAGCCATGACGCGTTGCCGAGCTGGAAGATGTCGCCGACGGTGCTCTCGATGGCGAAGTCTTCGTTGAGCGTTCCGACTACCGTGTCGTCCGGCTCCAGCACGACCTTGTAATCCGCAACCTCGGGGATCGCGCCGCCGGAGGTGATGGCGAGCATGCGCGAGCCGCGGCGTCCGCGAACGCGATGATTGACTTCGTCGCGATGCACGAGCGCGCCGCGGCGTCCGCGTTTTGTGGCGAAGCCTTCCGCGACCATGGCCAGCACTTCGTCGAACTCCTTCCGGGTGAGGTCGCGATATGGCCATGCGCGGCGCATGAGATCGAAGAGCTCATCCTCGCCGTAGTCGGCGCACGACGTTTCGGCCACGATCTGCTGCGCGAGGACGTCGAGCGGTGCGTCGTGCGTGACGATGCGATCGAGCTCGCCGCGACGAACTTCGCGCAGTAGAGCCGCGCATTCGATGAGGTCATCGCGCGAGATGGGGAACAGGCGGCCTTTCGGTAATCCGGAAACCGTGTGGCCGGAACGGCCGACGCGCTGCAGCAGCGTGGCGATGCGATGCGGCGAGGCGATCTGGCAGACCAGATCGACGTGGCCGATGTCGATGCCGAGCTCCATCGATGCTGTGGCCACGAGCGCTCTCAATCGTCCGCTTTTCAGGCGCGACTCGGCGTCGAGGCGTTTCTCCTTCGACAAACTTCCGTGGTGCGCGGTGACGGCGTCTTCGCCGAGGCGATCGCTGAGATGGCGCGCGACACGTTCGGCCATGCGGCGCGTGTTGACGAAAACCAACGTCGTTTTGTGTTCGAGGATGAGCTGCGTGAGGCGGTTGTAGTAGTCCTCCCACACTTCGTGCGACATCACCGTCTCGACTTCGCTGCGCGGGATTTCGAGCGCGAGATCGATGGTGCGGCGATGGCCTTCGTCGATGATTGCGACCGGCGCATTTGCAGCCAGGTACTTTGCCACTTCCTCGATCGGCTTCTGCGTCGCGGAGAGTCCGAGCCGCAGCAGCGGTTGCTCGGCGACCTGCTGCAAACGCTCGAGCGTGATGCCGAGGTGCGCGCCACGGCGCGTGCCGATGACCGCGTGGATTTCGTCGACGATGACGGTACGCGCGGTGCGGAGCATTTCGCGGCTGCGCTCCGCGGTCAGCAGCAGGTAGAGCGACTCGGGTGTCGTGACGAGGATGTGCGGCGGCTTGCGAAGCATGGCCGCGCGTTCGGACGCGGTGGTGTCGCCCGTCCGCACCGCGGCCGTGATTCGCGGCGCTTCCAGTCCCATCTCTTCTGCGATCCGCTTGATGCCGCGCCGCGGTTCGGCGAGGTTCTTGTGGATGTCGGCGCTGAGCGCTTTCAGCGGCGAGACGTAGACGACGCGCACTTCGTCGGGCAGTGGATTGGTCAGGCTCTCGACGTATAAATCGTCGAGCGCGGTGAGGAACGCCGCCAGCGTTTTGCCCGAGCCGGTCGGCGCCGCGATGAGCGTGTGACGCCGTTCGCGAATGGCCTCCCATCCGCGGAGCTGGACAGTAGTGGGAGTGCCGATCGTTTCAGAGAACCAGCGCTGGAGGACGGGGTGGAAGGGGGCGAGGGACATTGGAGCCAAATGATTATGTCTGCCGAGCACCGGCACAGACAAGGGTGTCCTGTGCCACATGGCCGCTGCCTGTCTGCAACATTAGACGTAAGTGTCGGAGAGACCTGGGTCGGTGTGGCACAGACACTTCTGTCTGTGCTGGTGCTCGCGTTGGTGTAGGTTAAGGACCATGAAAGCGATTCGTGTTTCTCAGACTGGCGGGACCGAAGTTCTCCAATACGTAGACATCGAAACGCCGCTGCCCGGGCCCGGCGAAGCGTTGGTGAGGATGGAGGCGATCGGCGTCAACTTCATAGACGTCTATCACCGCACCGGGTTGTACAAGATGCCGCTGCCGTTCACGCCGGGGTCGGAGGGTGCGGGAATCGTCGACGCGGTTGGCGACGGCGTCGATCTCGTGAAGGTTGGCGATCGCGTCGCGTTTGCTGGTGTTCGCGGTGCGTATGCGGAGCTCGCGATTGCGCCGGCGGAGAAGCTCGTGCCGCTGCCCGATTCGATCGATGCGAAGACCGCCGCCGCGGCGATGCTGCAGGGGATGACCGCGCACTATCTGTCCACGAGCGTCCATGCGATCGCGCGCGGCGAAAACGTGCTGGTCCACGCGGCCGCTGGCGGCGTCGGCGCGCTGCTGGTGCAGATGGCGAAGATGCGCGGCGCGCGCGTGTTCGGAACGGCGTCGACGAAACATCTCGACATCGCGCGCGAGGCGGGATGCGATGTCGTCATCGATTACACGAAGGACGATTTCGAAGCGATCGTGATGGCGGAGACGGGCGGGAAGGGATGCCACGCCGTTTACGATTCGGTCGGCAGGACTACGTTCGATAAGAGTCTCGATTGTTGCGGCGTCCGCGCGACACTGGCCCTCTTCGGACAATCGAGCGGCGTCGTGCCAGCGTTCGAGCCTTCCCGTCTGGCGAAGAATGCCGTCTTCCTGACGCGGCCCAGCCTCGGCCACTACACGATCACGCGCGAGGAGTTGCTCGGCCGCGCGCGCGACGTCTTCGATTGGATTGCATCCGGTGCTCTGACGTTGCGCATCGATCGCGAGGTGCCGTTGCGCGATGCCGCCGAAGCGCATCGCGCATTGGAAGCGCGCGAGACGACCGGGAAGGTGTTGCTGATTCCGTAGTGTTCGGTTGTACCGTTGGAGCGCTGGCGTCACGCCGGCTGGCTCGGCGGCGTCCCGCCGCCGAATGGGAGGCTTGCGCCGGTCCTGTAAACAACGCAATTTTTGTGGTTTTGGCGTTCGGCGGCGAGACGCCGCCGGGCCAGCCGGCGAGGACGCCAGCGTTCCGGCCGCAATTCATCTCGCCGCGGCTTGAGCTGGATGCCGCCGACTTGGGCGCCATCGCGCACTCACCTCAATCGCGCCAGCTCCGATCGCGCCATTGCTGCGTATCGCTTCGCGTTTACGGCGTCGCCACGGGCGGCGTGGAGGGTGCTCATCAATCCGTGAAGGACGCCGACGTCGCGGCGGTCTTCGCGGTTGGTGGGATCGCGTTCGATGAGTCGGGTGTGGATCGCCAGCGCGGCGTCGATCGCTTCCGATGCTTCCGGCCAGCGATGCAGTTGCAGGCTGGCGCGCGCGATCTGCGTGTAGGCGAAGGCCAGGTCGTGTTGCGCTTCGATGTTGTCGGCGTCGGCGGTGGCCAGGGCGCGCAGGATGGGAAGGGCGCGCGCGGTTCCGGCCAGCGCGCCCGCGCTGTCGTTGACGCTGTTCTGCAGGGTGGCCGTCATCACCAACTGGTCGGCGAAGTTGCGTTTCGCGACGGCGTCATTCGGATCGAGAGCGGCGCGTTCTTCGAGCGCGCGTTCGGCGGCCTGATGATGCTGGAGCGCGCGGGCGGGATCGCGTGCGATCGTGCCCGTGAAGTAGCCGCCGAGGCGTTGATGAATGCGTCCTCGCTCCGTTAGAACGTCTTTGCGATTTGCGGCCGTGACCGGAACACGATCGACAATCTGCTCCGCGTTTTCGTACGCGCCGCGGACGGCAGCGGCGGATTGATTCGACTGATAGCGTGAGTCGGCGATGGCCACCCATGTGCGCGCCAGCGCGAGATCGTCGTGCAGCGACTCGCGAATTGTTCGTGCGGCCTCGTGATGCGCGAGGGCGTCGCGGAAGCGGAGCGCGCGCTGCTCGACCCAGCCGGTGCGGTCGTGGAGATCGGCGATGAGCAGCAGCGTGGCGCTGTTTTCCGGCTGGCGCGCGCGCACTTCTTCGGCGATGTCGAGCGCCTTGCGATAGCTGACCAGCGCGCCAGCGCTGTCGCCGAGGTTCGCGCGGTAGGGCATGCCCTGCACGTCGCCGACGCGTTCGTAGGCGCCGGCCAGCTCCATCTGCAGCGGCGTGTTGCGCGCGGACTCGGACGCCAGCGCGTCGAGGTAGCCGAGCGCGTGGCGGACCAGGAGCGAGCGCGCCGAGGTCGAGCCGGGGAGCTTGGCGATCGCGTCGTGGAGGTCGAAAACGACTGCGTGTGCGAGCGAGCGGACCTGCTCGAAGCGGCGTTCGGCGATACGTTTTTGTTGTAGCACGGCCAGGAACGCCACGATTGCCACGATCACCGTCACCGCGGCCGCGGCGACGAAGAGCTTGTTGCGGCGGACGAACTTCGCAGTGCGGTAGCCGAGGGATGCGCCGCGGGCGGAGACAGGATGGCCGTCGAGATGGCGGCGGACGTCGTCGGCGAATTTGTCCACCGAGGCGTAGCGGCGGTTCGGATCGGGATCGAGCGCGACGAGGAGGATGCGATCGAGATCGCCGCGAAGTTGGCGCTGGCCGGAGATGTTGCTGGCGCGCGGCGGCTCGGTGTCGGGAGTGCGGTGAATGTTTTCGAAGGGGCGTTTGCCCGTCAGCAATTCAAAGAGCAGCAGCCCGAGGGAGTAGACGTCGGTGGCGGTGGTGACGAGCTTGCCGGCCAACTGCTCGGGGCTGGCGTAGTCGGGCGTCATCAGGCGCGTGACCGTGGCGTTCGTCTGCGCGGACGTGAGTTTGGCGATTCCGAAGTCGAGGAGCTTGGGGATGCCGTCCGCAGTGACGAGGACGTTCGCGGGTTTGATGTCGCGATGAATCACCAGCCCGCGATGCGCGTACTGCACGGCATCACAGAGTTGGAGGAAGAGACGGAGGCGCTCGTCGATCGGGAGGCCATGCTCGCGGCAGTAGTCGTCGATCGGCGTTCCTTCGACGTACTCCATGACCAGGTAAGGGACGCCGCCAGAGGTCGTGCCGCCGTCGAGGAGGCGGGCGATGTTGGGATGTTCGAGCGCCGCGAGAATCTGCCGCTCCTGCCGGAAGCGCTGGAGCAGCGACTCGCCGCCGACGCCGCGGCGCACGAGTTTGATGGCCACGCGCTGGTCGAATTCGGCGTCCTCGCGAACGGCGAGAAAGACGGTGCCCATGCCGCCGTGCCCGAGCTGGCGGACGACGCGATACGGCCCGATGAGGACGTGCTCCCACTTCGCGTCGCCGGTATCCACGAGGTCCCAGACGGATTGTTCGAGAAATCCCTCCGACGTGTCGTGCTGTTCGAGCAGCCTCTCCACCTCCACACGCAGATTCGGATCGCAATCTCCGAGGAGCGTTTGCCGGTCGCGCGGTGAAGCGTCGACCGCCGCATGGAACAGCGTGCGCACGCGCTCCCAGAATGCAGCGTCCAGCGGCTCGGCGGTCATGACACGTTCATGGCGCCGCGCAGCCAGGCGCGGGCCATCGTCCATTCGCGGCTGACGGTGGCGGCAGAGATTTCCAAAGCTTCGGCGGTTTCGTCAAGCGTGAGTCCGCCGTAGAAACGCAATTCGACGATGCGCGCCTGCTGCGGAAAAATCGCGGCGAGACGGTCGAGGGCGAGATCGAGGGCGACGATATCGAAGTTCTGTTCCTCGAAGACGCCGACCGCGAATTCGATGGCCAGCGGCGCCGCGCCGCCGCCGCGCTTGTCGCTCCACTTGCGCCGCGCGTGATCGACCAGGATGCGGCGCATGACGGTGGCGGCGACGGCGAAGAAGTGGACGCGGTCGCGGAATTCGACGTGGCGCTGATCGGCGAATCGGACGTAGAGCTCGTGCACGAGCGCGGTCGGCTGGAGCGTGTGCCCTTCGCGCTCGCGTCCGAAATGCCGCTCGGCGATGGCGCGCAATGGATCGTAGACGAGCCGCATGAGGCGATCGCGCGCCTCAGGCTCCCCGGCATTCCACTCGCGCAGGAGTTGGGTGACCTCGGACATTTGGATGGAGCGATTGTAACTGGGCTGTCATCCTGAGCCGCCGAAGGCGTCGTAGGCGAAGCCGGAGCGCCGAAGGACGGTCGAAGGACCCGGTTGCTGAAAACCCCGCGCCCGACCGGGTTGGCACGTTGGGGCTCCTTCGACCGTCCTCCGCCGCTCGCGCTTCGCGCTCCTCGGCTCCGGCGGCTCAGGATGACAGCGTGAGGGACTTTCCCTTCCGTTTGCGCGACCTATCTACAGAGGAGCTTCCATCCAATGAACGTCCGCCGCGCTTTGCTCGTGCTGTGTCTTGCCTTCCTGCCCGTTACCTCGTTCGCGATTGTCGGCGCCGATATGGGGATCACCGCCACCGACTCGCCCGATCCGGTCGCGCCGGATGGAAACATCACCTACACGGTTCACGTCACGAACGCGGGGCCGTCGACGGCCACCACCGCGCATCTGAACGTCGTCATGAACGGAACGCTGCTCTGGCAGTCGATGACCGTGCCGGCGGGATGGAGCTGCCCCTCGCTGTCGGTCGGATTCGGCGGTTCGTTCACGTGCACCGCGGCGACGCTGCTGTCGGGATCGAACGACACGTTCACGATCGTGTTGAATGCTGGCAAGAACCAGTTCGGCGTCAACAACCAAACCATCAATCAGCTCTTCGGCGTGAACGCGGCGGAGTCCGATCCGAACAGCGCCAACAACAACGTCACCGTGTCGACCTCGTACGTCGCCCCGCACGCGGACATGCAGATCACCGCCACCGACTCGCCCGACCCGGTTGCGCCGGACGGCAACATCACCTACACGGTCAACGTCACCAACGCAGGGCCTGACGCGACCACGAACGCGCACATGAACGTGGTTATGAACGGCACGCTGCTGTTTCAATCGATGACCGTGCCGGCGGGATGGAGCTGTCCTTCACTGCCGGTAGGATTCGGCGGCTCGATCACCTGCACCGCCGCGAACCTCGGGCTGACGACGTCGACCTTCACGATCGTCCTCAAAGCTGGTGTCGCGCAGTTCGGCGTCAACAACCAGACCATCAATGAAGTTTTTGGAACCAACAGCGACTGGGCCGATCCGAACAACGCCAATGACACCGTCACCGTGTCGACGTCGTATGTCGCGCCGCACGCCGACATGCAGATCACCGCGTCGGACTCGCCCGATCCGGTCGCGCCCGACGGCAACATCACCTACACCGTCAACGTCACCAACGCCGGTCCCGACGCGACCACGAACGCGCATATGTCGGTGGTCCTCAACAACACGCTGCTCTGGCAATCGATGACGGTTCCGGCAGGATGGACGTGCCCGTCACTCGCGGTCGGACACGGCGCCTCGTTCACCTGTACTGCGGCCAACTTCGGCCTGACGACGTCGACGTTCACCATCGTCCTCAAGGCCGGGTCCGCGCAGTTCGGCGTCAACAACCAGACCATCAACGAAGTCTTCACCACCAGCAGCGACTGGGGGGATCCAAACAACGCCAACAACACCGCGACCGTGTCGACGGCATACGCGACGCCGCACGCCGACATGCAGATCACCGGGTCCGATTCGCCCGATCCGGTGGCGCCGAACGGCAACATCACCTACACGGTCAACGTGACGAACGCCGGGCCGGATTCGGCCACGAATGCCACGATGAACGTGATCCTCAACAACACGCTGCTCTGGCAGTCGATGACGGTTCCGGCGGGATGGTCGTGTCCTTCGCTCGCCGTCGGAAACGGCGCGTCGTTCACCTGCACCGCGGCCAGTTTCGGCGTGACGACGTCGACCTTCACGATCGTCCTCAAGGCCGGCTCCGCGCAGTTTGGGAACACGAACCAGACCATCAATCAGACCTTCACCACGAGCACCTCCGTCGCCGACACGAACAGCGCCAACAACACAGTCATCGTGTCCACCGCGTACGTGGTGCCGACGGCGAACCTGGCGGTTACCAACAGCGACTCGCCCGATCCGGTCAACTCCGGCGCGACGATTACCTACACGCAGACGATCACGAACAACGGTCCGGACGCCGCCGCGAACGCGAAGATCACGGAGTCGATCGGCTCCGGCGTCACCTTCCAGTCGCTCGCTTCACCCGGCGGCTGGAGCTGCACGACGCCCGCGATCGGGGGCACCGGTATCATCAACTGCTCGTTCGCCTCGCTCGCGAATGCCGGCTCTGCATCGTTCACCGTGGTCGTGAACGTGACCGCCGTCTCCGGCTCCGTCTCGAACACGGTCACCGGCAGCAGCGATGCCTCCGACACCGTTCCGGCCAATAACAGCGCCACAGCCACCACCACCGTCACGCCGCTTCCCACCGCGGACCTCGGCATTACGAAATCGACGCCGACGACGAACGCCGCCCCCGGCGCCGCCGTCGCCTACACGATCATTGTGACGAATCACGGTCCCGACACGGCCACCTCGGTGACGATGACCGACGCGCTTCTCGCGACGCTGCTGTTCCAGTCGATCACCGCACCCGCCGGCTATGTCTGCACGACGCCTACGATCGGTACAACCGGCACGATCAGTTGCACGGGTTCGTCGCTGGCGAACGGCGCGACGGCCACGTTCACGCTGAACGTGACGTCGGTCTCGAACGCGAACGGCGCGATCGCGAATACGGCCTCGGTCTCCGGCACGCCGTCGGATCCGACGCCAGGCAACAACTCGCAGACATCGTCCTTCACCGCCGGCTCGGCCGACCTCGGCCTGACCGGCAGCTCCGGAACGAGCGGCGCGTTCATCACCTACACGTTCGGTCTGACCAATGGCGGTCCAAGCAACGCGACGACTGTGGTCTTCACCGACACGCTTCCGCCGTCGTTGCTCTTCCAATCGATCATCGCGCCCCCAGGCTTTGTCTGCACCACGCCGGCGGTCGGGACCTCGGGCACGATCACCTGCACCGCGCCGTCCTTCGCCAACGGCGCCACCGGAACATTCACGATCGTCACCACCGCCGCGCCCGGAACGACGGGACCGATCACCAACGGCGCGGGCGTCTCCAGCGCGACGTCCGATCCAAACTCCGGCAACAGCTCATTCGTGGCCCCGCCGGTGACGGCACCCGCGACGGACGTCCCCGCGCTTTCCACCTGGGCGCTGATGCTGCTCGCGGCCATCCTCGGCGCGGGAGCATTGATGAAGATGAGGTAGAGATTTACGTCGCCGGATGGCGACTCGTACGGTAGCCGGTGGTCGCGTGCGAAGCACGAGACCACCGGTAAGTTGTCACGCATGTTTTCACCGACCCCGGGAGGGGTCGCGGAGAAATTCACGGCGCTTGGTATTCGATACGCGACCCCATCCGGGGTCGACTTCAATCGCACCTCGTGAACCGGGGGTCTCGCGCTTCGCGCGCGACCCCCGGCTACCGTACGAGACGCCTCCGGCGTCGTTTTAGAGCGCGTTGCGCGCACCATCGGCGGCGACGATGATGCCGCGCCTTCGTTCGCGAAGCAGCGGATTCGACTGATTGAGATGGATGAATCGCACCTTCGCGCGGACCGGTGAGTCGCCAAGCCGCGCCAGCGTCTCGGTCATCAGCGGATGCGGGATCTCGCTCAGGTCGCGGCCGGGCAGTTCGGTGGCGTCGTAGAACGTGCCGTCGATGTAGGCGACGTCGACTTGCGCCAGCACCGACTCGAGTGGCGTTGTCCATTTTTCCCACTTGTCGATATCGGGCAGCCAAAGGATCGAGTGCGTCGGGCCGCGGACGATGAAGCCGACGGTTTCCGAGTATTCGTCGCGGTGCGGGACGCGCAGCGGCGTGATCGTAATGCGCTCGTTCAACGCGATCGGAACGCCGTCCTCGATCGGGACAAGCTCGATGTTGTGCAGCTTGACGAGTTGGTCCCACGGTCCGTTGTGCTGGAGAAATTCGCGCATCCGCGGCATCGCGTAAACCTTGATCGAATGCGCGCCGAGGACTTCGCGGCCGAGGTGGGCCAGTCCCAGGTAGTGACCGATGTGGGCATGGGTGAGGAGGATGCCGTCGAGGAGGGCGGTTCCGCGCAGCGCGATCGCGTCGAGCGTCGCCAGTTGCGTTGGAAAGTCGGGAGTCGCGTCGATGATCCAACGTTGATGCGACTGCGGGTCGACGATCGCGATCGACGCCACGCGCTGGCGCAGTTTGGGATTGCGCCAGGCGGCGATGCAGTCTTCCCGCATGCAGCCGGCCTGCGGGTAGCCGCCGTCCTGCGCGATGCCGAGGATGACGGTGTACGGGTTCGTCGTCACGGGCGGGACGGAAGCGCAGGCCGCGAAGATCACGAGTAGCAAGGGCAGGCGTCGCATGGGTTGATTATGGGGGTGGGGAGTAGGGGGTGGGGTGTCGGAGAGAACGCAGTGGCGCTGCGGACTCTGCTCCCACTCCCCACGCCCTACTCCCCACACCCCGAACTGTTACCCTACGCCGCAATGTCCACGGTCGCACCGCCGCCTCCTGCATCGGAGCGGCTCCTCGCGCTCGACGTGTTTCGCGGCATCACCATCGCCGGGATGCTGCTCGTCAACAATCCGGGCAGCTGGGGTGCCATCTATCCGCCGCTCGAACATGCGCCGTGGAACGGGTGGACGCCGACCGATCTCATTTTCCCGTTCTTCCTCTTCATCGTCGGCGTGACCACGCATCTGTCGCTGAGCAAGCGCGATCCGAACACGCTCACGTGGACGATCATCCGACGCGGGCTGCTCATCGTGCTGGCTGGCCTGCTGCTGAATGCCTTCCCCTTTTTCTGGTGGGGAAAGATGGCCGGGATTCCCGATCCGACGTTTCTGCAGCGGGTGCTCTGGCGCGCGCAGCACCTGCGGTTCATGGGCGTGCTGCAACGGATCGGCTTCGCGTACATCGCCGCGGGCTTGCTGACCATCCGAACGACGGTCAAACAACAGATCGCCATCATCGTCGCGCTCCTCCTCGGATACTGGTTCGTGATGACGCTCGTCCCCGTTCCCGACACCGGCACGATCGGCTACTTCCTCCTCGAGCAGCCCGGAAACACACTCGCCGCCTGGAGCGATCGCCTGATCCTCGGCACGAACCACATCTGGGTTTCGACGAAAACGTGGGACCCGGAAGGGCCGCTGTCGACCATTCCCGCGATCGCCACCGCGATGCTGGGGATTTTCGCCGGCCGCTGGCTCACTGGCAAACGCCGCCCGCTCCTCGAACGCATCGCAGGCCTTTACGGCGCCGGCTGCCTCGGCATGGTCCTCGGCGAGCTGTGGAGCTGGGTCTTTCCGATCAACAAGAATCTCTGGACGTCGAGCTACGTCGTCTTCACTGCCGGATTCGCTTGCGTGGTCCTCGCGACCTGCCTCTGGATTCTCGACGTGCACCAGGTCCGCGGCTGGGCGAGGCCGTTCGTCGTCTATGGCGTCAACCCGCTGGTGGCGTTCGTCGGATCGGGGATCATGGCCCGCTGCATCGACTCGCTGTTCAAGATAACCATCAACGGAAAGAAGACCTCGCTCCATCAGGCCAGCTTCGACGCCCTCTTCGCGCCGTACTTCCCGGACAAGTTCGCCTCTCTGCTGTGGGGGCTGGCCTTCGTCGGCTTCTGGCTGTCCATCCTCTGGCTGCTCCATCGCCGAAACATCATTGTGAAGTTGTAAACAAAGCCGCCGTCGGTTCGGTCGAATCAGTTATTGTTCAAGCCTTTACTTGTAAAAACTCGATTCGGGGAGAACTTGATGCGGAGAGCGATTCTTACGGTTGCGGCGATTCTGACCCTTGCGACCGCGGCGGCAGCACAAACAACGATGGAGATGCCTGACCACGCGATGGAGCTTTCGCCGGCCGCGCAGGCGGAGCATCTCGCGCATTTGCGCGAAGTCCTGGCGAGCAAATCGATTCACGGAGCGGTCATCCCGCAGCCCGACAGCGTCGGCGAAGCGGCGGTCAAGAACATAACGATTACAGCGAAGAGCTTTGTGTTCACGGCCGATATTTCGCCACTCGTGGTGAACCAGGGCGATGTCGTCAACCTCACGCTCACAGTTCCCGCGAATGACGCCTCTAGCTTTGGCCACGGCATCCTGATGGAGAGCTACATCGAGAATGGGCTGGATTGCCCGCGCGGACAGAGCGTACATATGCAGTTCACGGCCACGACCGCCGGGACATTCGCGTTCGTCTGCAACATCCCCGACTGCGGCACGGGACACAGCAGCATGTTCGGAACTCTGAAGGTGAACGCGGTGGCCAATCCGGCGCCGACCGTCACCAGCATCCTTCCGACCAGCGGCAGCATCGCCGGCGGCACGGTGGTCACGATCACCGGGACGGGCTTCCTGACCAATGCCACCGTCAAGTTCGGCGGCGTCGCGGCTACGAATGTTTCGGTGACCTCGACTTCGATCACTGCCACCGCTCCGGCGCATGCAGCCGGTAAGGTGGACGTCCTCGTCACGAACACCGACAGTCAGTCGGCCACGCTCACGCAGGGCTTCACCTACGCGTTGCCGAATCCAACGGTGCTCAGCGTTTCGCCCAACACCGGACCGACCTCTGGCGGTACCCCGGTCACGATCACCGGGACGAATTTTCAGAGCGGCGCGACGGTCACCTTCGGTGCGCAGGCGGCGACGGACGTGGTGGTGGTGAGCTCGACATCGATCATCGCGCACACGCCGATCGGTCCAATTTCGTCGCTGGCGGTCGACGTTGCCGTGACGAACCCCGATTCCACGAAAGGCACCGCCACCGCCGCGTTCACGTACACCGTTCCCGCGCTGGCGATCATCAGCATCACGCCGAATACGGCATTGCCGACCGGCGCGACGGGCGCGGCGGCAACCGCGGTCACGATCTACGGCGCGGGCTTTTCATCGGCGTCGACGTCCGTCACGGTCGGTGGCGTCGCAGCCACGAACGTGCAGGTGATCGATCCGGTCACGATTCACGCCACCGTGCCGGTCCACGCCGCCGGTTCGGGCGATGTCGTAGTCACCGTCGGCGCAACAAGCGCCACGCTGCACAACGGCTTCTCCTGGCAGAACGCGCCGTCGAAACGTCGAGCGGTGAAGCACTAAAGGCGTTTGAACCACTGAGGCACAGAGATCACAGAGGAGGTTTCTCTGTGTCCTCTGTGCCTCTGTGGTGGAAGCCGTTAGTACAACAGGTACTTCGCACGCCGCGCCGCGAACGCGGTTTCATCGTCGCGCCACATCGACACGATCTCCGCGAGCGCGTTGTCCGCGCGGATCGCATCGAGCGTGGACGGATCGCGCAGCAACGGCGCGATCTTGTCGAGGGCGAAGTCGTTCGGATAGAGACGATGCAAAACGAGTGCGATGGCGATCCCTGTCGCGACGGGACGAAGCGTGCGGCGATCGGTGATCGTCATCCGCACGCCGCCGCAGAGCTGCTTCGCGAAGTTGCTAGATGACGGCGTGAACGACGTCGCTTCGAAGCGAATCCCCGGCAACGACATCGCCGTCAGCTCGCGCGCGAAGGCCATGCCATCGATGTACGGCGCGCCGAGAATCTCGAACGGAGTCTCCGTTCCGCGCCCGACCGACACCGCGAACTCCAGGATTCCAATCCCCGGATACAGCCCGGCCTCGTTCACGCTGCGCATGTTCGGCGAGGTGTTGATCCACGGCAGTCCCGCTTCATCCATCCACAGCTCGCGGCGCCAGCGCGTCAGCGGAATCACCGTGAGATCCGCGCCGATGTGGCGCTCCTCGTTGAACATCCGCGCCAGCTCGCCGACGGTCATGCCGTGCCGGACCGGCAGCGAATGCCAGGCGATGAAGCTTTCGTCGCTGTGCAGCAGCGGTCCTTCGACCTCGGCCCCGCCAATCGGGTTGACGCGATCGAGGACGACGAACTTCACATGCGCCGCGGCCGCCGCCTCCATCGCCAAACCCATCGTGGCGATGTATGTATAAAAGCGCGTGCCGACGTCCTGAATGTCGAAGACGAGCGCATCGAGTCCTGCAAGTTGTTCGGGCTTAGGCTTGCGCGTCTCGCCATACAAACTGTAGACAGGAAGTCCGCTGACGCTGTCGATCGCATCCCCGACGTTCGCATCGACAGTCCCTCGGATTCCATGCTCGGGTGAGAACAGCGCGACGAGCCTCACGTCCGGCGCGCTGCGTAGCGAGTCGATGGTCGGATTCCAGGCGCGATCGATGCCCGTGTGATTCGTGATCAGACCGACACGCATCCCACGCAGCGACGCGTAACGCTCGCCCTCGAGGTGATCGATGCCGTTGTTCGTGTCCGGCCCGCCGAACGTGAATCTAACTTCACCACCTGCCCGGGGCGGCAACGCGCCCGGAGTTTCCCGCGATACTCCCGCGGCGTCGGCGGCCAGCGTCCCGAGCGCGACCTGGAGCCGGAGCACGTCACCGCTGCCATTGGGATGTACACGGTTAGACAGAAACACGTAGAACGTTTTCGAAAACGGATCGATCCACATCATCCCGCCGGTGAATCCCGTATGGCCGTACGAACCGAGCGGAAAGATCTCACCGCGCGGCCGGCTGAATGCCGAGTCGATATCGAATCCGCCCGCGCGCCGCACGGCGACATTCGGCGGCGTCGCCACGCTGGTCAACATCTTGACCGTTTCCATCTTGAATATAGGAGCTCCGCCGCGCAGCAGCATCCGGCAGTAGAGCGTCAGGTCGTGAATGGTGGTGAAGAGTCCCGCGTGTCCCGCCACGCCGCCCATCCGCCGCGCGGTCGGATCGTGCACGACGCCGCGAAGCATGCCCTCGGCAGTTTGTTCGGTCGGCGCGATGCGTGTTTTGTCGGCTGGCCTAAATCCGCTATCGCGCATTCCGAGCGGCTCGAAGATCTCCCGCTTCGCAAACACATCGAGGTTATCGCCCGAAACGCGCTTCACGATCTCGCCGAGCAGTTCAAAATTGATGTCGCTATACCGGAACGTGAACCCCGGCCTCTGTCTCGGCTCCTCAGCGATGGCCATGCGGATGGCGGTTTCGTAGCCGCTCCACGGCGTCGAAAGATCGAGGTCGGGCCGCAGTCCCGAGGTGTGCGTGAGGAGGTGGCGGATCGTGATCTCGTCGCGCCAGCCGCCGCGAAACTCCGGGATGTAGCGGCTCACCGGCGCGTCGATCTCGATCTTTCCGTGCTCGATCAGAAGCCAGACCGACGGTGTCGTGGCCACGACTTTCGTCAGTGACGCCGCGTCGAAAATCGTGTCGTCCGTCATTGGTTCGACGGCGGGAACGAGGGCGCGATTGCCGTACACCCTTTCGTAGACGGAGTTGCCGCGCTCGAGATGGAAGACGCCGCCGGGGAGCTTGTGCTCGGCGATTGCCGTCTCGATCGTGCGATCGATTTCGCGCAAGTGCGCGGCGTCGAAGGTGTTGGTGCTTTGCATTGTCGTGCAGGCGGAAATCAGAGCGGCCAGCGCCGCTGCGCTAAGCCTCCGCATGTTCCCGCTCCGGAATGAGCGCGCCAACCGCGAACGTCGTCAGCGACCCGATGACGGTGTACCACGGCCACGCCACATGCGTGGCAAAACGAACGGTGAGCACGACGGCGATTCCGACGGTCATGCCGGCCAGCGCGGCGCGCGGCCCTCCGCGTTTGGCGCTGCCGAGGAGGAACACGCCGAGGATCGGACCGTTGATTAGTGAAGCAACGCTGAGGGCCGTGCTCAGCGCCGACTCGCTCTTGTGGCGCACAGCCAGTGCCACGACGATCTGCACAATGCCTGCGATGATCGTGACGATGTGCGAAACGCGCAGGTAATGGCGGTCCGGTTTGTCCTCGCGAAACGGTTTGTAGAGATCGGCCACGAATGCCGCCGCGATCGAGTTGAGCGATGACGACATCGCCGCTGCGAAGATCGCCGCGACGACCAGTCCTGACAATCCAGAAGGAAGATGCCGCGTGATGAAATCGGGGAAGACCTGATCGGGCGCATGAAACGGCGCCGACGCGGCGCCGGTCAGATATCCAGCCAGTTTGTACGGCGCATAGAACGCGAACAGCAGCACGCCGATGAAGAGGAATCCGATGAACTGCGCGAGCACGACGACGCCGGACGACAGCAGCGCCAGCGCCGCGCTGCGCGGTCGGTCGGTGCACAAGTATCGCTGCACCAGATATTGATCCGTGCCGTGCGTCGACATCGTCAAAAAGCAGCCGCCGATGAGGCCGGCCCAGAAGGAGAACGTCTTCGAGGCGTCGAACGCGAAATCAAAAACGCGGAACTTGCCGTACGCGCGTCCGATCTCCATCGCTGCCGAAAATCCGCCGGGGATATGCCGCGTCAGGACGATGGCCGCCGCCAGCGCGCCGGCGATGTAGATGCCGAGCTGCACGACTTCGATCCAGACGACCGCTTCCATGCCGCCGTAGAACGTGAAGATGATCATGACGACGCCGATGCCGATGACGCAGAGCGTGATCACCGACTCCGCGGACACGCCCACGACGCTTCCGTAAACCGCCGCGAGCACGAACGCGGTCAGCAGCAGCCGCACGCCGTCCGCAATCGTACGCATGGCGATGAACAACGACGACGCCAGCGCGCGCACACGCCATCCGAACCGCCGCTGCAGCAGTTGATAGACGGTGACGAGGTCGCCCGTAAAGTACGACGGGATGAAGAGAATCGAAATCGCAATCCGTCCGACGAGATATCCGAAGACGAGCTGCAGAAACGTGAAGTCGCCGCCGCGCGCGTACGCGATGCCGGGAACGGAGATGAAGGTGATCGTCGACGTCTCCGTCGCCACGATCGACGCGCTGATCGCCCACCACGGAACGTGCTGGCCGGCCAGAAAGTACTGGCTCGTAGTCTTCTGCTTCCGCCCGAACCACGCCCCCGCGCCGACCACGGCAGCGAGGTAGCCAACGATAATGACGAGATCGAGGACGGACAAGTGCGCGGCATTGTAGACGCTGTCATCCTGAGCCGCCGGAGGCGTTGGAGCGCGAAGCGCGGAACGCCGTAGGACGGTCGAAGGACCCCCATCCTGCTAACCGGGTGGGCGGGCCTTCAAGAGTGCGCGTCATGAAAGCCCCCCGCTCTTTCCGGGTTACCGCTCGGGGGGTCCTTCGACCGTCCTCCGCGACTGCGCCTTCGGCTACATCGCTCCGGCGGCTCAGGATGACAGGCCTACTCGTTCTTCATCAGCGGCTCGATTTCTCCGGTGATCAATCGCGCGCCGCGTTGGTAGGTCAAGTACGCCCACGCCCATTGCAGAATCACGAGGACGCGATTGCGGAAGCCGATGAGGAAAAAGATGTGAATGGCCAGCCAGGCGGCCCACGCGATGAAGCCGCTGAGTTTGATGCGTCCGAGGTCGGCCACTCCCGCGGCGCGGCCGATCGTGGCGAGAGAGCCTTTGTCGCGGTAGCGGAAGGGGAGGGTCGACTGGCCGTTTAGCATTCGCGTGATGTTTTTCGCGGTGTGAATCCCTTCCTGAATCGCGGCGGGTGCGACGCCGGGGACGAGCGAGCTGTCGTCGTTCTTCACCCCGGCTAAGTCGCCGATGACGAAGACTTCGGGATGGCCGGCGATGCTGAGATCGGGTTCGACGAGTACGCGTCCGGCTCGATCGAGCGGGACGCCGAGGGTGCTTGCGAGAGGGGAGGCTTGCACGCCGGCAGCCCAGAGGATCGTGCGAGTCGGGATCGTTGTCTCACCGACGCAGACTTCGTGATCGTTGATGCTTGTGACGGCGGCGTCGGTCATGACTTCCACGCCGAGGCTGCGGAGTTGGTCGGCGGCCTTGCGCGAAAGCCGCGGAGGGTAGGGCGGGAGGACGCGTTCCTTGCCTTCGACGAGGATCACGCGTGCGCTGGAGGGATTGATGCGGCGGAAATCGCGGAGCATGGTCTGGCGCGCGATCTCCGACAGTGCGCCGGCCAGCTCGACGCCCGTCGGTCCGGCGCCGACGATCACGAACGTCAGCCACGCTTTCTGCCGCTCCGGGTCGGTCTCGCGCTCGGCGGCTTCGAACGCGCGCAGAACGCGGCGGCGGATTTCGAGCGCGTCCTCGATCGTCTTCAGGCCGGGCGCGTTTTCCTCCCATTCGGGATGATTGAAATACGAATGCGTTGCGCCGGTGGCGACGATGAGGATGTCGTAGGCGAGCTCGCCGTCGGCCATCGTGACGATCCGGCGATCGGTGTCGATCGCATGGACGTCGCCCATGATCACGCTGGCGTTTTTCTGTTTGCGCAGCACGGCGCGGATCGGCGCGGCGATGTCGCTTGGATTCAGCGCCGCGGTCGCGACCTGGTAGAGCAGCGGCTGGAAGAGGTGGTAGTTGCGGCGGTCGACGAGCGTGATGTTCGCGCCCGTTTTTGCGAGCGACTTCGCCGCGTAGAGGCCGGCGAAGCCGCCGCCGATGATTACGATTCGTTTGGTCATTTCAGTCCATCCTGCGCGTCGCGAAGCGAACCGTCAGGATCTCCGGTCGTACCGCATGGGTTTTCAATTCAAGCCCGGGTGGTGCCACCGGAGATCCTGACACCTCGCTGCGCGAGCCGTCAGGATTGAGTCATTTGTGGACAGCAATAAACTCCTCCCCAAACAGCGTGAACCCAACGACAGCACCATCCGCACCAGTCCGGAACTGCACCGGCTCATCGATGTCCTCGACTGTATCGATCGCGCTGAACGTGTCGTAGTTCTCGTGGACAAGCGGGATCGTAAGCCGCTCCCAGTGCAGCGTCAGCGCGTCATTCGCGACGCTGATCGTCGCGTCGCCGAAGCCGACGTTGTGGAACGTGCCGGCGAATGCGGACAGATCGTGCGACGGTTTCGGCGCGGTGAGGCGCTTCGCTTCGCGTTCCGCTTGTTTGTCGTTCCCTTTTGCTTCTTCGAATTTTTCGGCGTCGAGGATGTCCGTGTTCCAGTCGCGAGCGGCGACGCCGAGGAACTGATCGATGATCGTGTTGCGGAGCGCGGCGAGCGCCGAGCCGCGGCCGACGTTTTCCAGGATGACGATGCCGAGGTTGCGTTTCGGGAGGAGCGCGACATTGGTGCGGAAGCCGTTCAGCGCGCCGGCGTGGGCGACGAGGAGCTCGCCGTGATAGTCGGAGATGTTCCAGCCTAATCCGTAGTTGAGGAAGTTCGTGTCGGGGTAGAGGAGGCGCGTGGCCGGACCGATCGGGATAATCGTCTGCGGCGTGTGCGTCTCCTCGATGGCCGACAAGGACATCAGGCGCTTGCCGTCGATGGCGCCGCCTGCGAGCTGGAATCGGAGCCATTGGGCCATGTCGTGCGCGGACGATTTGATCGTGCCGGCCGGCGCGAGCGCGTCGTAGTTGCGCATCGGCTGGATTGCCGCCCATTGCCCTTTCGAGCTCCAGCGATGTCCGGTGGCGTGATCGGACGACGGCCATTCCGCGAACGTGATGCGCGATTGGGTCATGCCGAGCGGCGCGAAGATGCGCGTGCGGATCAACTGCTCCCACGGCATGTTCGCTGCCGCCGCCGCGGCTTCGCCGGCGGTGACGAACATGAGGTTGTTGTACTGATAGCCAGCGCGGATCGGACGCCACACTTTCATCGCGCCGATGCGGCGAATGAGCTCCTCGCGCGGGAGATCGCTGTCGTCCCAAAGCTCGTCGTGGCGCGCGACGCCGCTGCGGTGCGAGGCGATGTCGCGCAGCGTGATGAGCGAATCCGTGCACGAGTCGGAGATGTGGAAGCCGAGCACGTAGTTCCGCACGGGATCGTCCCACGACAGTTTCTTCTCGTCCGCGAGCATGGCCATCACCGTCGCGGTGAAGGCTTTCGTGGTCGAGCCGATTTCGAAGAGCGTGTCGGCGGTGACCGGCTGCGTCTTGCCCGCTTCTTTGATTCCGTAGCCTTTGAGAAAGATGACCTTGTCGTTCTGGACTACCGCGATTGAAAGCCCCGGCACATGCCACGCCTCGATCGTGTCGCGCACATCTTTGTCGATCGCCGCTTCGGTGAGCTGCGCGAAGGCGGGGAGGGTGAGCAGGAAAAGTGCGAGGACGATGACGGAGCGGCGCATGCGTGGCATTCTACTCAGCCATGCGCACCGCTTCGGCGTTCCTCATCCTGCTCACGCTCTCCTGCGCGAATCTCGCTGTCTACGAGAAGCAGGAGCTCGACACGCTCTACTTCGGGACGCAGAAGCCGGAAGGCGGCGTGGTCAGCGACGCGGAATGGCAGCAGTTCCTGGCGGATGAGATCACGTCGCGCTTTCCGTCGGGACTGACGACGTGGGAGGCCTCGGGCCAATGGCGCGATCAGCACAACGTGATCGAGCGCGAGCGGACGCATATCGTGCAGATCGTGCATACGTCGGGCGATGAAGGGAAGATCGCGGCGGTCATCGATCTGTACAAGAAGCGGTTTGCGCAGGAGGCGGTGTTTCGCGTGCGCAGCGATGTTTGGATGCCGCGATAAGTTACGCGGCGCGCGGGCGGCGGCGGCGGTCTGCGATCGTTTCGCGCAGAAACTTTAGCAGCGCGCGCTCCTCTTTCGATAAACCAACGCGAACGACGGGCGATCCCTTGTGGTGTTTGCGCAGCATCTCGAACGGCTTGCCTTCCATGTACTCGTCGAGCAGCCGCGGGCAGATGTAGGACGAGCGGCAGACCGCGGGCGTGTTGCCGAGCTGCTCGGCCGTCGCCTCCACCGCGCGCTTGATCTTGCGTTTGCGCTCGGTCTTGCTCGCGCCCTGACCTTCCATGCCGAGGGCGATGGAGCAGAGGAGCGTGCCGGCCCAGGTGCGGAAATCCTTGGCCGTGAAGTTCCTGCTGATGATCGACTGGATGTAATCGTTTACGTGGCGATCCTTGACGTCGCGCACTTTGCCGTTGTCGATGAAGGCGAAGAGCTCCGGCTCACGCAGTTCCTTCAACTTCTCGACGACGGCGGCGACGTCGGCATCTTCGATGGCGCGCTTCTGCGCTTTGCGCCATTTGCCGACGTAGTCGAAGAAGAGCACGGCGCCGTCGACCTTCACATGCTTGCCGAGGATCGTGGTCAGCCCGTACGTGGCCTCGGACTCCGCGCTCTTGTCGTTGCCGACGCGAAAAAATCCCTGATCGATGAGACGAACGATCGCCGCGAGGACGTGGTCGCGATCGAGATCATCGCGTTTGAGATCGGCGCGGACGCGGCGGCGCAACGCGGGCAGCGATTCGCCGAATTCGACGACGCGCTTGAACTTTTCCTCTTCGCGATGGGCACGGAATCGCGCGTGGTAGAGATACTGCGTGCGTCCTTTTTTATCGACGCCGACGGCCTGCAGCGGCGCCGAGTCGCCGCGGGCGATGCGCACGTCCTGCCACGCCGGCGGAATCCGCAGCTTGCGGATGCGCGTGATGGTCTTTTCATCGTCGATCGCGGAGCCGGCCGCGCTGCGATAGGTGAAGCCGGTTTCTTTGGTTCCGTCGCGCCGGATGCCGTGAAGGTCGAGGTTCCATCGGCGGGCGACGCCCTTTCCCGGCATGATGCGCGCGAATTTTGCGAGAATGGTGCCGCTCTCACAAAACCAATGTTGAATGTTCAATGGTGAATGTTAAATGTTGAATGAAAGCGCCGAACCCATTCAACATTCAACATTCAACATTCGCCTCAATGACGCAATCGAGCCGCTGACCTCGCGGCAGCGAACGTGCGTCATCGCACTCGGTCTCTTCGTCGCGTTGACGCGCCTCTACGCGATCTCGCACTCGATGTGGGATTGGGACGAAGCGCTCTTCGCCTCGGCGCTGCATCACTACGACGTCTCGCAGCACCATCCGCATCCGCCGGGATTTCCGTTGTTCTTCGCGCTGGCGAAGCTCGCGCGGATTTTCATCCACGACGACTTCCGTGCGCTGCGCGCGATCAGTGTGGCGTCGTCGCTGTTTCTGTTTCCGGCGATCTTCGCGCTGGCTCGGTCGCTGCGCTTCCGCTTTCGGACGTGCGTCACGGCGGCCATGCTCTTCTGCTTTCTGCCGAACGTCTGGTACTGGGGCGGCACGGCGTTCACCGACGAACTGGCGCTGGTGACGTCGCTGGCGGGTGCGGCGCTGCTGCTGCGCGACGACCGAAAGCGGAGCACGTACATCCTCGGCTGCGTTCTCTTCGCAGCGACGATGCTCGTCCGCGCGCAGAACGTCTTGCTGTTGTGGCCGTGGATCGTTGCGTCATGGCGGAGATGGGGGTCGGGACGGCGCCGCGATGTTTTCGCGGGGACGGCGATCATCGTCGTGCTTGTCCTCACCGGCTACGGCATCGCCGCCGAACTGACCGGAGTGCAGGACTTCATCTTCGCCACGAAATGGCACCAGCATTACGTAGCCACCGTCGATGGCGCGCTCAATCCGGGGCGCAAGCCGATGCAGCTCCTGCTGCACGACTTCCTCTTCGATCCGTTCGAGTCGCGTTCGGCATCGACGGCGATGTTCGTCTTTGCACTGCTCGCATTTCTCCGTCCGCGCCGCGCGCAACTTGACATCGTGCTGACGTTCGAGCCGAACTTTCTGCTGGCGTTGTTCTTCCTCAATCCGACTGGCATCAGCCGTCTGTCGCTCGGCTACATCGCCGCGAACGCGCTGCTGGCCGCGGACGGAATGGACGTCGTGGCTACGTTCGTCGCCTCACGGCTGCGAGCGGGAGTTGGGAGTCGGGAGTCGGGAGTCGTAGCAACAACATCCGGCTCCGACACCCGACACCCGACACCCGACACCCGGAAAGAACGTCTCGCGATCGCGCTGCAGGCGCTCTTTGCCGCGATCATCGTCGGGCGCTACGTAGTCTGGGTGCGGCCTGCACTGCGGGAGGTGCGCCATTTCGACTCACCGCCGGTGCAGGCGATTCGATGGATCCGGCAGAACGTCGCGCGGGGAGGGAAGGTCTACACGGCAGGCGGGCTGGAGCCGTTCGCTGCCTACTTTCTGCCGGACTACAACGTGATCGACGTCCCCGACAGCTTCGATCCATCGGTGGTGCACGCGGAAAAAAACGCGGTGTTCGTCGCCGACCGGCCGAATGTCCTGGCGCAGGCGGTGAACTTCCGGCGATCGCACAACCGGCTTTGGGCGCTGTTCAACCGCCGCTATTTCGAGGCTTCCGTTTTGCCGATGTCCGGCTGGATCAAATTCGGCGCCGGCTGGTATGGCGAAGAGCAGGGTGCCGACGGGGAGCAATGGCGGTGGATGGCGGCGGAGAGCCGCACGCTGCTGGAACCTCTTGCGCATCGCGCGCAGCTCGGATTCCGCGTCACGTTTCCGCTGCAGGGCGAGCCTCCGCCGAACGTGACGGTGACGTTCGATGGCCGTGTCGTCGACCGATTCGTGCCGAAACATGCCGACGTGGAGCGGCTCTACGTCGTCGACTCGCGAAGCAGCGCGCCGGACGAGCTTGTGCTCTCTGTCGATCACGTCATGAATCTGTCGCGCTCGCACAAAGGGAGCGACCCGCGCGACCTCGGCATGCAGCTGCACCGCGTGCTCTGGAAATCGGCCCCTTAGTGTCCCGCGAACGTGATGCTCTGCGGGCGCCAGGTCTTGACGCGCTTGCCGTCTTTCATCGGCGGCGTGAAGTGAACGGCGCGCATGGCCCGGATGGCGGACTCATTGAAACCGAATCGACCGTCGCCCTTCAGGACTTTCACGTCCGTCACGTCGCCGTTTTCCGAGATCAGCGTGGAAAGGATGACCGTGGCTTCCGCATGCTGCTGCGCCGCCAGCGGCGGATAGTACGGGTGCGGCGGTGTTAGCGGTTGCGGCACTTTGTCGAGCTCCTGGACGTCCACGACGTCGCCTTCGCGAACCGTCGAGACTGGCGCCGGCGTCAACGGCGGCGGCACCACGGCCTGAGTCTGCGGCTGGGGAACGATCGGCTGCGGCACGGCTGCCTGTGTTTGCGTCAACGGCTGCGCGGCCACACGGCGCTGATCGAGAGCTGCCGCTGAGCCGCGGTCGTCTGACTGCTGCGGCGCGATCACGCTCGCGGTCTGCACCGGCGCGTTCTTTGATTGCTGCTGCTTGAGCTGCCGGTTCATGTCCGACTGCAGCTTCATCATCTCTTCCTGCATCTTCTGCTGCACGGCGGCTTCGAAAGCCTTCTTCTGCGCGGCGGGATCGAGCGGCGCCGTTGCGGGCACGGCGGCGATGATCGGCTGCGAGATCATCTGCGTCTTCGGCGGCGCGGCCTTGCGTGCAACCGGCGCGGGTGGCTTCGGCTTGAGAATGTAAAACGCACCGGCGGCGACCGCGATCACCACGACAGCAGCGGCGGCGTACAACGGCATGCGGCTCTTCGCGGGCGCGTCGTCGGACGACGCGATCGGCATCGGCGTCACAGCGGCCACTGGCGCTTCCGCGTAGGCAGCGGCGTTGACCCTCGATTCCTTCTCGCGCTCCAGCGCTTCCCCTTCCAGCTCTTTCTTGAGCAGATTGCTGAGATAGAAGGCGAGATTGAACGTCGACGCCGAGTAGTTGCCGCCGTGAACGAGCGCCGACAACACCAGCTTCATGTCGGCGATCGTCGCGTAGCGCGCGGCCGGATCGATCGCGAGTGACTTCTCGATGATTGCGCGGAGATCGTCAGGTAGCGGCTGACCGGAAAACGTCTTGGAGGCGCGGATCGTCTGCGCGAAGGCGCTGCCGGTGACCGCATCGGGCGGCTCGGCGCCGGTGACGAGGAGATAGAGGATCGCGCCGAGCGAGTAGACGTCGGTCGTCTTCGAGATTTCCGCCGAGGCGCGGTACTCGGCCGCGAAATAGCGTCCCAGTTCGGACGCGACTTTTGTGTCCGACATCGAGGCGATGAGGCCTTTTCCAAGCGCCTGACCACCGACGCGGATCTCGCCTTCGTCCGTAATCCAGACGAACTGCGGGATCAGCGCTCCGTGTGCGAGGCGATTGCCGAGGTAGCGGAGATCGGCGGTCGTGGAGAGCGAGAGCGCCACTTTTTCGGCGATGACGATCGCCTGATCGAGCGGGATCGGATTCGGGCTCACGCCGTTGCCGCCGCGGGCGCGATCGACGATGTGCCGCAGCGAGCGGCCGCCCGCGTACTCGTGTGCGACGAACGGGACGCCGTTCGCGACATCGATGGTCTGATCTTTCGCGAACGTCGTTCCGGCCAGCAGCGGCACGAGATTGTGTGCCTCGCCGGCGCTCGCCGTCAGAGCCGCGCGATTGCCGCCGAGGAGACGGCGCACCGCCATCGTCGTTCCGAGTTGGCCGTTGTCGACGCGGCCTGCGCGCCAGAGATCGCCGAGGGCGTCAGTCTCGAGTTTCTTGAAGAGGATGAAAGAACCGAACTGCTCGTACGGACGGTTTTTCGCAGACATACTCGACGGACCCCCAGATTTTGTGCGGTTTTCGGAGGATAGCAGATCGGGAGTTATTTGAAAAAAGTCTCACCCGAGAGGCATGTCGGCGAGTCTGAGGTCCGCAGACCTGAGCGTCACGTCCACGGACGTGAACGCTGACGTCGGCGGGCGTGAACGTCACGTCCTCAGACCTGAACGTCGACGTTTGCGGACCTGAACTTCACGTCGGCGGAACTGAAACGTCAGTTCGGCGGAACTGAACGACCAGTCGCCGGAACTGAACCGCCACTTCGCCGAACTGAACGACCAGTCGCCGCGACTGACGCGTCACGTCTGCGGAACTGAAACGCCAGTTGCCGGGACTGAAGGACGAGTCGCCGGGACTGAAGGACGAGTCGCCGCGACTGACGCGTCACATCCGCGGAACTGAAAGGTCAGTTCGGCCGAACTGAACGACCAGTCGCCGCGACTGACGCGTCACGTCTGCGGAACTGAAACGCCAGTCGCCGGGACTGAATGACCAGTCGTCGTGACTGACGCGTCACGTCCGCGGAACTGAAACGTCAGTTCGGCCGAACTGAACGACCAGTCGCCGCGGACTGAACAGCGAGTTCGGCGGAACTGAACGTCACGATGCGCGGTTCGCCTCTATCTGACGTGATATCAACGTCTTACCTGTAACCGTCTCGTCTGGTGGTTATCAGGAGAAGGTTGCGGGTACGCCCGGCTGGCTGCGTCTCGCTGCCAGTTCAAGGATTCTGACCCTGCGCCGCCCGTTGGTCGCGGTACCACTGCACCTGGTAAATCTGCACGTTGCGGTCGTGCTCCGCGATGTTCGTGGCGAAGGCGTGCGTGCCGTCGTGTTTGGCGACGAAGTAGAGGAAGTCGCTCTTGGCCGGCGCGGCCGCGGCCTGCAGCGACGCCAGTCCGGGATTCGCGATCGGTCCAGGCGGGAGGCCGTGAAAGCGGTACGTGTTGTACGGCGAATCGATCTGCAGGTCGGCCTTATGAATGTTGCCGTCCCACGTTTTCGCGAGCTTCAGCGCGTAGATAACGGTGGGATCAGCGCCGAGGAGCATCTTGCGATTGATGCGATTCAGATAGACAGACGCGACCAGCGGCCGCTCCTGCGGCATGCGCGCCTCGGTCTCGACAATCGACGCCAGCGTCACCGTTTCGTGCAGATTCAGGCCGGTGGTGATGTAGTTCATCTCGCCGCCGAAGTGCTTCCGGAAGTTCGCGACCATGGCCTGGACGATCGTACGCGGCGGCGTGCCGGGATTGAATTTGTAGGTGTCGGGGAAGAGGTATCCTTCCAGCGATTTCGCCTCGGGGGCGATGTCCCGAATCGATTCCGGATCGCCGGTGAGCTTGTCCCATTCGGCGTCGCGTCCGAATCCTTCCTGCACAAAGATGTGTGCAACGGCAAAACGGTCGAGACCTTCACGGACGGTGATGCTCTTCGCCACGACGTCGCCTCGAATGAGTTTGTCGAGCACTTCCTCGGACGTCATCGGCTTCGAGAATTCGTAGATGCCGGCTTTGATGCTGTCGTTGTGCCGCGCGATCTTCATGTAGATCAGCGGGATGTATTCGTCGCGGATGATGCCCTCGGATTCGAGGTGCTTGAGGATCGCCGCGGTGCGCAGACCGTGACGCACTTCGACGTCTTTGCGCGGCTCGCTGTAATTTTTGTACGGCGAGCGCATGGCGCGCAGGAAGAACCAGCCGCCGGCGATGGCCAGCAGGATCGCGAACACGCCGATCGTCGTCAGCGACTGCAGGAGTTTGCGGCAGCCGCCGCGTGCTCGGGCGCGGCGGGCTATGACGCCCTCCTGTCCTGCGCATCGAGGTACGACTGGAGGATGACGGCGGCGGCGTGCATGTCAATTTCGCGTTGGGCGTCGCGCCGTTTCGTGCCGCTCTCGCGCAGCTGCCGCGCGGCCTCGACGGTGCTCAGCGCTTCGTTCCAGAGCACGACCGGTTTGCACGTTTTCTGCCGCAGACGCTCGGCGAAATCGCGGAACTTCTGGTCCCCACGTTCACTCCGCGTGCGGCGTGCGATGCCGACCACAATCGTTTCAGCGTCCAGTTCCGAGGCGATGCGCGCCAGTTTGTCGATGATCTCCCCCTCGTTCTTCACCACCGAATGCGGCGAAGCAATCGTGCCGGAATCGCTCACCGCCACGCCGATGCGGCGGCCTCCGTAATCGATGGCGATGATCGACATGCGCGGCGATTGTACTTGGCACTATGCGTACAATGTCGCCCACCCGAGCGCAGCCATGAAGAACTTCAATCTCGACGCCATTCTCGAGGCGATGCTGAAGATGTCCGAGCGCGTCTCCGATCTCAACTTCTCCGTCGGCCGTCCGCCGCAGGTGGAGATCGACGGGCAACTGGTCGCTGTCAACTTTCCGGGCCTGCCGCGCCTGACGCCGTACCAGACTGAAATGATCGCCATGCACATGCTGCGCGGCGACCGCGAGCTGACGCGAACGCTGCTCAGCAACGGCTCGGTCGATCTCTCCTACTCGATCCCGCAGAAGACCCGCTTTCGCGTGAACGTTTTCGCGCAGCGCGGCACGTACGCGATCGTCCTGCGCGTCATCCCCGAGGGCATTCCGACGCTGGAGTCGCTGCACCTGCCGTTGGAGTTGTCGAACATCTGCAATCTGAAGAACGGGATCGTGCTCGTCACGGGGCCGACCGGATCGGGCAAGTCGACGACGCTCGCGGCGCTCATCAACAAGATCAACCACGACTACGCGTACCACATCATCACCGTCGAAGATCCGGTCGAGTACATGCACAAGCACATCAAGTCGACGGTCAATCAGCGCGAGCTGGGCGCCGACACGAAGACGTTCGCGCTCGCTCTCCGCGCGGCGCTGCGGCAGGCGCCAAAGGTAATCCTGATCGGCGAGATGCGCGACGTGGAGACGATCGAGATCGCCATGGAAGCGGCCGAGACCGGGCACCTGGTGCTCTCGACGCTGCACACGATCGATGCCGCCAAGACCGTCGACCGCATCATCGGCGTCTTCCCGAAGGATCAGGAGCCGCAGGTGCGCACGCGGCTGGCGCAGTCGTTCCGCTACGTCGTTTCACAACGTCTCCTGCCGAAAGCCGGCGGCGGACGCATCGCCGTGCTGGAGATCCTGAAGTCGACCATGCGCACGCGCGACTACGTGCTCAAGGGCGAGAACGAGGGGCGCTCGCTGATCGATGCGATGCACGATGGTTCCGTGGACGGGATGCAGACGTTCGACGACGAGCTGGAGAAGCTGTGGCAGAAGCGCGTGATCACGAAAGAGATCGCGCTGGCGTATGCGACCAATCCGACCAATCTCGCGCTGCGGCTGACGGACGAGGACGCGGACGCGCGGCCCGAAACGAGCGACAGCGACTCGATGCTGTCGATGCTGGAGTAGGCGATGAAGATCACCTGCACGTCCTGCCAGAAAGTCCTCTCGATCGACGAGACCAAGCTGCCGATGAAGCCGGTGTTGATTCCGTGTCCGGTCTGCGAAACGAAGCTGCCGGTCGACCGGCGCAACCTCGAGATGGCCGCCGCTGCATCCGCGCCTGCTCCGCACGCCGAGGCGCACGAGGACGACGACAGCTTCGGAGCGAAGGCGCTCATCGTCGGCAGCGACAGCCCCGCGCTGCGGCAGGCCGCGAAGCTGATCGGCTTCATGCCGGTCGTCATCGCCGCGCCGCCGCAGGCCCGCGATTACTTCATGCAGGAGTATCCGCCGGTGGTGATGCTGAATCCGGCGCAGGTCACGCCGCCGCCGCTGGCCGACTTCGCGCCGATCATCTCGCTCACGCCGACGGATCGCCGCAAGGCCTTCTTCATCCTTTTCTCCGAAAGCCTGCGCACGCTTGACGGCAACGCCGCCTTCCTCTACGGCGTGAACCTCGTCGTCGCACCGAAAGACCTCGGCGCATTCCAGCAGATCTACCGCGAAGCATTCGGCTACCACGAGCGCCTCTACGCCCCGATGCATGCCGCGCTCAAGGCGATCGCGTCGTAAAAAAGAAAGGGCGCCCGAAGGCGCCCTTTCCGAAGATTGCTGGCGGCGCGATTACTGCTGCTGAACGCCTTCCGGGTACTGCAGGAACTGGCCCTGCGAGTAGATGATGTCGCAATCGAAATTCGTGGTCGTGGTGACGACCGTCGGCGCGGTACCGGCAGCGCCGTCGCGGCCATTCGATTGAATCGCATACTGCTGCGCCGGGATCGGTGCGGTTGCGTCCACGTAGTAGGTCCACGCATTACCCCAGCCGTCGTTCTTCGGCAGCGCCTTGATGTACGTCGGCGCAAGGATGGTGTCCATCGTGGTATTCGAGATGGAGGTGCTCGGCAGGAACGCGCCGGCAGCGTTGTACTTGTTGACGTCCGTTGCACGCGCTTCCCACGCCGTGGCGATGGTGCGCATGTCCGCCATGGACCGCTTCTGCTTCGCGCGCTGCATGGCGGTGAGCAGATTCGGAATGGCGATTGCCGCGAGAATGCCGATGATCGCGACGACGATCAGCAGCTCGATCAGTGTGAAACCCTTCTGGTTCTTTTTAATCATTTGAACCCTCCTAATAGTGCTCGGTACGGCAAGCGAGATGCCGAGGGGAAGGGAGCTGTAATCAATTGATTCTACGGGGTTTGATCGCGTCGCCGATCGACCCCGCAGCGTTTTCTGACGGTTTTCGGGCGGCCTCTCTGACAAATTGTGTCAGACGGCGGGAGGCGGGAGAGGTTCAAATGCGAACCGCCTCGTGACCCGCCGCAACAGCGCGACGCCACTGCCGAACCAGTCGGCGCGCAGCCGTTCGTCGACCGAATGGATCCCTTGCGTCTGATACCAGTCCGTCGGAAACGGCATCAGACCATAGGCCTCGACGCCGCGAACGCGCAGGTATCGCGAGTCGTTGTACCAGGCCGCCAGCACCTCGGTGCCCGTTCGCGCGCCGGCGTATTGCCTGCCCACCTCGGACGTGAGCAGCGCGAACATCGGCGTGTGCCTGGAGCTGATCGGCGCCGGTCCGCTCTTCTCGATCACTTCATCGATCGCGGCCCCGTATCGCGCCGCGAGGCCGCGAAGCCATTCGAGGCGAGCATCAGGATTTTCATCGGGCAGGTTGAAGAGATTCACCTTCATCGTCGTCCCGCGGGCATCCGTCTCCACCGCCTCAGGCCAGAGCACGTTCTGCGTCAGCTCGCGGTATCCGGGCGGGAGGAGCCACAGTTTGCCGGTGGCGATGGTGCGATTGATGTCCTGGAGATATTGCCCTTGCTCGACGCGCAACGGCGCGACGTCATGCAGAAACTCGCGCACCTGGGGGAGGACGCGGTCGGCATCGATGCGAAGGATGAACGGCTCGAGCGCGATCCGGAGTGCCTGCATCGACTGCCGGTCGGGCGCGCGCAGCCGCAACCGCACCGACATCTTCGTGCCGGTCTCGATGCCGAAGTAGCTGATCGACTCGCGGGTCGTTTCGGTGATTCCGCCTTCGTTGATGGCGTAGCGGATGCCGCTGAAGACGTCCGGACGGTGCTCGAGCAGCCACGCCGTTCCCAATTTGCCGCCCGCTTCTTCGTCGGCGACGGCGAGGAAGACGATGTCGCGTTCCGGCGTGCGATGCGTGCGCGCGACGTCGATAAACGCCATCAGCTCGCAGATGGCGATGCCTTTCATGTCCAGCGTTCCGCGCCCGTACATCTGATTGACGTCAACCTCGGCAGCGAACGGCGGATGCTTCCAGCCGCTCGCCGGCGCAGGAACGACGTCGATGTGATTGAGAAGGAGGAGCCCGTCGCCACGCTGCCTCCCGGCGATGCGCGCGTAGACACTCGCGCGCCGCGGCGCAGACTCGATGATCTCTGCACGCACGCCGTTTTTCTCGAGCAGCCCTGCGAGAAAGCGCGCGCCGGGGAGCTCGTTTCCAGGCGGATTGGAAGTATCGATGCGAACGTATTGCTGCAGCAGCGCCAGCTCGGGCGTGATCTTCACCGCCCTCGGGATCCAGAGCTGCGACGACACTTCGCGCTCGGCCCGATCGTTGTAGATGCGGAGGCCGGCGATGAGAGCGATGCCGACGACCAGCAGCGCGAGCGGCAGAATCCAGCGTCGCATCCCGTCAGCTCTCCGGGATGTCTGCATCCGGCGGTCGATCGTGCTCCTCCGGTTCGGGGACGACGGCTTCGAGGTGCGTTCCTTGCGCGTCCGCGACGACATGCACCGTCTCTTCGTACGCGGGCGCGTGTGCGATGGCGGAGGGATGCCGATAGATGATGAGGATGCCGATGAGCACCGCGCCGGTCAGCATCGAGATCAACATTCCGACGCGCACCAGCTCATTGCGGTACTCCATCTCGATGTGATGCCGGCCGGCGCTGACGACGATGCCCTGATACGCGATATTGGTGATCACGGCCGGGACGCGCGTGCCGTCGATGCGGATGTTCCAGTACTTGTGCGGCGTGACGCTCATGACCAGGAAGCCTTCGCCGAAGCTCTCCACGTCGAGCGAGGCGGTGTTCGCCGTTTCGGCGACGCGATGCACGATCCCTCGGGCGGGAACGAACGAGGGGCGGGTCACGAACGCGACCGCGGTGCTGAAGCTGGACGTGGTGAGCTGCTTCACGAAATCGGCGCGGTCGCGAATGGTGACCACCTGATCGGCGAAGTAGTAGCGCGGGTAGTGCGGCCCTTCCTCGAACACGACCGGCAGCGATTCCTTGAAGTTGCCGCGGTTCCGCTTCTTCTCCTTGTCGAAGTCACGGTAGACGCCGCGATACCAGGCGTTGGACATGGCCATGAACGGCTTCCACCAGTCAGCGCGGCCGGAGCGTTTGACGTCCCAGACGGAGTCGGTGATGTCGATCGACGGCAGGAGGGCAGTCTTGTCGTAGTCGCGTTCGAGGACGGTGCGCACCTGCGAGCCGGCCGGCGTCATCGGAAAAAGTCCGTTGCGCACGACCCAATAGACGGCGTCGCCGGTCGAGAAGTATTGCTGCGCCGGTTTCTCCGTCCCGTACCAATCCGCCTCATGAAAGACGCGGAAATCCTGACGGTTGGGCGCGATAGTGCGCGCGGACGGAGGCGAATCGAAGAAGCGGCGCGGCTCGCGCGGATTGAGCTCCCACGTGACGTAGGTGAGGTCGGCGATGACGAATGCCGCGGCGGCAGCGAGCCAGACGCGCCGCGCGCGGCTGCGCGCCGTCACCAGCAGCGCGATCAACACGCCGCTGCGAACGGCGGCAATGATCCAGTCAGTGCGCGAGAGTGTGATGGCGTACGTCGCGGCCGAGCCGGCCGTCGAACTCCACGCTTTTCGCAGCGAGGCGAAATCCGCGGCCTTGCTCAGCACATTGAACACGCGCGGATAGAACGGCGTGAAGCCGATGATGGCGATCACCGCCGCGACCAGCATCGTCGCGGATGCGAAGCCGAGGGCGCCGCTGCGCACGTCTTCGTCGCCGGCCAGTAAGCGGTCGAGCATCTGCGACGCGAAAATCGTCATCGCGAAAACGGCCATCAGGATGAACTTCTCCGGATAGCGGATCGACGTCGCGATGCCGGCGTCGTAGAGCCAGCGCAACAACGGCGTGTGTCCGCCGAGGGCGAGAAGCGACGAGAAGAGAAAGATCAGGAGGACAAAACGGCCGCCCCTCGGACGCGCGAACGCGCCGCCGATCGCCAGCGCCGTCACCGCGATGCCTACGTAGATGCTGAAAAGAAACGGCGATCCCATCCCCGTGTATAGCCCGCCGCCCCAGTAGTGCATCACGTTGCCGATCGAGATGTGACCGAGGACGTTCGGGTAGATCAGCTCCGCGAATTTCGGCCAGGGCATGCTCCAGGCGCTGACGAGGTCGAAATCGAACGGCCGCGAGCGCGCCGAATCGTGGACGTGATCGATGGCCGGCAGAATCTGCGCCGCGCCGACCAGGAATCCCGTCACCGAGATCACCGCGATCCAGAGAACGCGCGTGATCATCTTCGACACGCGCGGCCGGGCGTACCAGCCGCGATAGAGCGCGTACATCCCGATCAGCACGCCCGTCTGCATGACGGTCGTCGGCTCGGAAACCAGAAACTGAATGCCGAGGAAGAGTCCCGCGGCCGCGAAGTCGCGGAGATTGCGGCGCAACAGAAATCGCCGCACGAATAAACACGTCAGCGGCAACCACGCCGCGCAGAAGAGGATCGGCAGCAGATTGACGTACGACAGGTAGATGCCGCCCAGTCCGAACGACAGCGCTCCGAACCACGCCGCCGGCGGACGAAGATCCATCGATCGCAACAACAGATACATCCCGAGCAGGCCGATGTAGATGTGGATGAGGATGTGCAGCCGGTATCCGAGGTCGTAGCTGGGCAGGAGAATCAGCCAGGTGAGCGGATAGAAGACCTCGTGCTCGGGGTTGGCCGCGATCGGCTGGCCGGCGGAGAAGTAGCGGTTCCAGTACGGAAACTCGCCGTGCTGCACGATCTCGCGAAGGACTTGCTTGGTCGGGTAGTAGTAGCGCGTGAGGTCGCGCATGTAGAGCTGGTTGACGCCGAAGAGGACGTCGGCGAACGAGATTGTGGCGATCAGAAAGAGGAGTGCGAGCGCGAGCAGATCGGAGCGGCGGCTGGCCGGAGGAAGCGTCGCATCAGTCACGGCGCGCGATTGTAGTCGAGTCCGACGGCCATCAATTTCCGCTGTGTTATTCTCGCGCGCCCATGCCGCTGCACGACAAAAAAGTCGTGGCCGTGCTCCCCGCATACAACGCCGAAAAAACGTTGAAGGCCACGTTCGACGACATCCCCCAGGAGTGGGTGGACGAGATCCTTCTCGTCGACGATGTCTCGCGCGATAGAACCGTGGAGCTGGCCCGCACGCTGCCGATGCGCGTCGTCGTTCACGCGAAGAATCGCGGCTACGGCGGCAACCAGAAGACCTGCTACCGCACGGCCATGGACGAGATGGGCGGCGAGATCATGGTCATGGTCCATCCCGATCATCAATACGATCCGAAGATCATTCCGCAGCTCGTGCAGCCGCTGTTGCGCGGCGAGTGCGAGGCAGTGTTCGGATCGCGCATGCTCGGCGGCCGTCCGATGGAAGGCGGCATGCCGAAGTGGAAGTACCTGGCCAACCTTTTCCTGACGATGGTGGAGAACGCGACGTTCTACATCTTCCTCAGCGAGTACCACTCCGGCTTCCGGGCGTATTCGAAGCGCTACCTCGACGTCGTGAATTTCGAGGCGAACTCGGACAACTTCGTGTTCGACACGGAAATCATCGCGCAGGGCGTTGCGAAGGGGATGCGGATCCGAGAGGTACCGATCTCGACGCGCTACTTCGACGAAGCTTCGCAGATCGGCTTCTGGCGCTCGGTGCGCTACGGCCTCGAAATCCTGAAGACGATGGTGCTCTACAAGTTGCACAAGAAGCGCATCTGGTCGCACCGAATTTTCCGCGAGCCGCAGCGGCCGCTGGCTGCCGTCAGCGCGTAGCGCTGTGGCACAGACACTCTTGTCTGTGCTTTTGCAGCCGCGCAAGTTGCGTAGGTAGCGCAAGCCTGCCACCGCACAGACAAGAGTGTCTGTGCCACATGAATCACTTCGTCAGTCTGTGCGCTCGCGCGAACATCTCCGCATCGCGCGCGCTGTTTGCCGCCTCGACGTCATCGCCGGTTGCGTGAAAGTACGCGGTTTCGAATCGCAGTAGTCCTAGGTAGTCGAGCGCATGTCCGTCCGGCGCGCGGCGGCTCGCTTCGATGAGTGGACGATACCGTTCGATGCGTTCGGCGTCGTGACTTCCGCACCAGACCAGCAGCGCGCTGACCGCGATCAGGTACGTCGCCGCGACCGCGGGATGCGCGCGGATCGGGATGGCTGCGAGGGCGAAGATGGCGAACGCAATCAGCGTCATCACGAACACGGCGACGCGCGCTTGCGGCGGAACGGCCTGCAAAAACTGGAAGTTGTCGTCGTGCCGCAGTGCGAAGAGCGCGGCGTCCCACAATCTGCGCGGAGGGATGTATTCGTTTAGATCGACATGCCTGGCGGCGAAGAAAAGCAGCATCGTCCACGTGCTACCGGTTGCGACAACAATCGTCGCGAGCCACCGCGGGAGACGAGCCAGCAACGTCGCCAGGCCGATCAGAAAAAAGATCGTGCAGGAGTCGAAACGCCGCTGGCCAAACGCGAGCATCCCCCAGAACGAGCGGTCGAACGCGGCGATGATCAGCCATTGCAGGATGAAGGTGACGATGCCTGCCGCGGCCAGGCGGCGATCGTCACGCCACAGCAGAACTAATCCGATCAGCGAAAGCGCGAGCAGCGGCGTCCACGGAAACATCCCGTGGTACCAGGAGACGAGCGAGAGGAACGGATGAATGCGCTCGAACGAATGCCAGTCGTTCGCGCCGCCGGACGATGCAAACGCGAGCGGACGTCCGTAGAGAACTTGACTAACAACCAGTTCGGGAAGCGCGCCGATGACGAATCCGATCGCGGCAATCCAGCTTCGCCGCAACAAGGGCCCCAAGCCGGCCACGATCATCGGCACGAGCACGAAGGTGAGATTTTGCGGCCGCACGGCAAAGGCGAAGCCGCACGCCAGTCCGGCCGCGAAGATTTTCCAGCCGGTGATTTCACGCCGAAGCGACAACGCAAGCGCGACGACGACGCTGCATGCCGCCGCGCTGACCGCATGCGCCATCGTGGCGTGCCGCAGCGAATACCAGAGCAGCGGCGATCCGAACCAGATCCCGATCGCGGCCAGCGTCGCTGCAAAGCGTCCTGCAATCGGTACCGCCGCACTAACGCCGAGGAGCAAGACGGCAAGGCCGGCCATCGCGCTCGACGCCAGAATGGCGATCGCGTACGGCAGCGAGAAGCCGTTCCGCGGGAACCCGCGTAGCATCGGAAGGGCGTCGCGTAAGGCGTCCGCGGCGAGATACGCCGGCAGCCACACCATCGCCGGTGCGATCGTCCAGTGATCGCTGAGATGCCCGTTCGGCGTAATGTTCGTGAACGCGATCGCGTCGCCGCGAATCATCCCCAGCCGCGCCCATTCGTTGAACAGCAGCAGGTCGTGGTCAAGCAACGCGGATGGCAGGTATGCCGCGTAGCCGGCGCCGTCCGGCTTGACGTATCCGGGAGCCATCCACAGGAAAACGCTGACAATCCAGATGGCGATGAGCACCGCAAACGGCAGTGCCGCCGAGCGCCGCATCAAGACGCGTCCAACGCCTCGCGCAGCGCGTCGGACACCGCCACGCCCTCGGCCACGCACGCGCGCGCGACCGCCTCGAACGCCTCGCGGCGCCGTCCGTCGCGCAGCATGTCGAGGACTCCCGCCGCGATGATGCCGTCGAAGAACCGCTTGCGGTCGATGTCGGTCGGCAGCACGCTCTTCGCCGACTTGCGCAGCGTTCCAAGCAGGTCATTCACCTCGGCGTACTCCGGCCCGATTGTTCGCTGCAAATCTTCCTTCAGCGTGCGAGCGAGGGCTGGGGATTTGCCGCCGGTCGAGATCGCAATCTGAATCGATCCCTTCTCGATGATGGCCGGCACGATGAACTCGCAGAGGTGCGTGACGTCGACGACATTCACCGGAATCTTGCGCCGCCTGCAGTCGCGCGCCACGCGAGCGTTCACGCACGGATCGTCCGTCGACGCGATCACGATCGAGGCGCCGTCGAGATCCGCTTCGTCGTAAAGCTTCCGACGAACGGCAAGCGAAGAATCGCTTTCCCATTTCGCGATTTCATCGGTGATATCCGGGCTCACGATCGTCACGCGCCCGCCGTACCGCATCATCGTCTCGGCCTTGCGCGCGCACACGGTTCCGCCGCCGACGATCAGCACGTTCCGATCTTCGATATCGATGTAGATCGGATAGTAGGGGAAGCGTTTTTTCATGTGAATCGGGGCGTCGGGAGTCGGGGGTCGGGTGTCGGAGTGAGGCAGTTGATTTTCGTTCTCCGACTGC
>DASYJY010000259.1:0-11077 GCA_035995985.1 Thermoanaerobaculia bacterium
TCAAACGATAAAGGCGGATGCGAAGTCCGCGAATCAAACGGTCCGTCTCACCATCGGAACGCGCTGGTTCCAGTGGACGGACGGCAACGATCGTGGCGTGTACGACTTCTCGAAGCGCCTTGCCTTCTTTGTCGACCCTGAAGCGCACCGTCTCGTTGAAATGTCGTTGTATGCGAATCTCACCGGCAGAGAGGCGGAGCTCGACAACCGTCTGATGCTTGGTGGCGCTCTCGACGCGGGAAAGGCTGCCGATAATCCGATGGCGCCGACGATGGCAGAGCATCAGCTCTCGCTGCGGCGTGATGGCAACGGGCCGTCCGGCATTGAACGCAAGATCACTAACGAGACGCTCTTCGTGTGGCACGCGAAGGAATTTTTTGCCTATTCAACGCAGCTCGTGCCGCTCGCCGCGGCGGACCGCGATCTCTATATTCGGTATGTTCGGTACACGGTCGGCGGCCATCCTGAAATCCTCGATGACTTGCAGAAACTCGACGGGATTCCGAAATGGCTCCGCTACCGAGATCCGGCATTCGGAACTGCTGTCCGGCTTGAAGTGATGGAGAGCAAAACCATGCCGGACGCACCCTACGTTTTACCAGTGCTGCTGAAGGCATCGATGAAAAACACCGCTTTGGCTTCCGCAGCGGCAGCCGTGACAGCGTCGACGCCGGAATCGCGGGCCGCCGCCTTGGCGCGCATCCTCACCGCTGCGAACCAGGCGGCGGATGCGGGTAAGCCGCTTCAAGCGATGCTCGGCTATCTCGAGCGCAACCTGATGATCGGCGGCGACCTGCCTCCCGATTTCCACGCCCGCAAAGAAAAGATCGTTCACGACGCGAACGTCCAAGCGCTTGTGGCTTCCGTCCAAGCGTCGAGCGAGGCTCAGGCGAAGGAGAACGTCGCCACGCTCAACCGCTTGGCGCTCCTCGCAGGTGAAAAGGCGTACGTGGTCGGCATCTTCCGCGCAAATATGGAATCGCCGCTCGGCAACGGACAAGCAGCCATCGATCTCTTCGTGGCCGCGTTATCGAAAAATCCGTTTATCACCGGCGTCTGGAAAGACCTCGGCGACAGCCTCGACACCGGCTACGACGCAGTCGACACATGGCGCTGCTACGAGATCGCAAGAATCATCGCCCCCGCGCACGGCTTGCTCGCCGGCGTAGCTGACAAAGAGGCGGCGATGCTGAAGAAGCACCCGGAGTACTTCTGACGAACGCCATCCGTCCCTTGCCTCACCCGCCCTCTTCGGCGTAACTTTCGCGCACCCATGAAAACGCTTCGACCGGCCGTCACCGCGGTGATGCTTGTGTTGGTTTTGTCGCCGTCGCTCGCGAGGGCGGCGAGTTTCAGTAAGCCCTCGGCGGCGTACGACTGGCTGGATATCTCGCTGGAAGCGACCGCGCGCGAGGTCGATCGACATGGGGCGCGGCCGACGATCATTTCGCGGACGCTGGCCATCGCGCTGACGGCGATGTATGACTCGTGGGCGGCGTATGACGAGAAGGCGGTCGGGACGCGGCTGGGGGCGTCGCTTCGGCGGCCGGCGGCGGAGCGGACTCTCGCGAACAAGGAGAAGGCTATCGCGTATGCGACGTATCGGGCGCTGGTCGATGTGTATCCCGAGGATAAGGAGTGGATTGATTCGCAGATGCGGGGGAAGGGGTTTGATCCGGATGATGCGTCGGTCGATCCGGCGACGCCGCAGGGGGTTGGGAATCTCGCGGCGAAGGCGGTTTGCGCGTATCGGCATCACGATGGCGCGAATCAGTTTGGCGATGAGGTGGGATCGAGTGGGATGCCGTATTCGGATTACACCTACTACGCGCCGGTGAATACGGCGGAAAAAATCAACGATCCGAACCGGTGGCAGCCGATTCCGTTCGTCAATCCGAAGGGCGGTTTTGTTACTCCGGGATTCCTCACGCCGCACTGGTATCGGGTCAAGCCGTTTGCGCTCGATCGCAGCGATCAGTTCCGCGCTCCGGTTCCGCCGCACGTCGACTCGGTGCAGCTGCGGAAGGAGACGGACGAGAACATCGCGATGAACCAGGGGCTGACTCCCGAACAAAAAGCAACGGTTGAGTTCATGCGCGATGGGCCCCGCTCCACCGGCCAGTCGGGGCATTGGCTGAAGTTTGCGCAGCTTGTGTCGAAGCGCGATCACTACGATCTCGAGCGCGACGTGAAGTTGTTCTTCGCGGTCGGCAACGTGGCCATGGATGCGTTCATCGCCTGCTGGGAGACGAAGCGTTACTACGACACCTCCCGTCCGTGGACGCTGGTTCGCTACTACTACGCGGGCAAGAAAGTGAACGGCTGGGCGGGGCCGGGCAAGGGTGTCGTCGAGTTGCCGGCCGAGGAGTGGCATCCGTATTCGCCGTTCACGTTTGTGACGCCGCCGTTTCCCGGATACGTTTCCGGACACAGCACGGTCAGCGGCGCGTGCGCGAAGACGCTGGAACTCTTCACGGGCAGCGATTACTTCGGTGAAGTCGAGAAACGTCAAGCCGGCGTGCTCACCGAGGCTGATAGCGATTGCGTGACGATTCAGTCGCGTGATGGGAAGGCGGCGCAGGCGATCAACTGCGAGGTCGAGTTGAAGCTGCCGACGTTCACCGCCACCGCGGAGCTGGCCGGCATTTCGCGCGTGCTGGGCGGCTATCACGTCCAGGCGGACAACATCGAAGGTCTGGCCCTCGGGCGCAAAGTCGCGCAGTTCGAATGGCCGCGTATCCGTGCGTACTTCAATGGGACCGCGCAGTCGGCGAAGGACTGATGAGTCGCCGGCTTCTGTGGCTCCTTCTTTTGATCGTCGCCGCGATCGCGCTGGCGATGGTGCTGATTCCGGCGCTGGTGATCCAACCGTTCCGGCCGCAATCGCCGCGCGGACTGGAGATCTCGTTTGCGTTGAAGCGCATCGCGCCTGTGGTGACGATCGCTGCGTTGCTCGCGTGTCTCGCGTTCGTCATCAAACTGTGGCGCGGCGCGCGCTGGAGCCGGATTGCTCTCATCCTGCTCATGATTCCGGCGATGCTCGGCGCGTGGTTCGCGCGGCAGAACCATTTCGAATGGATGTTCAACCCGCTGGCGACGGCAGGCTACGCGACGGCGAACGCGGCAACATTCGTCGCCGACTCCGATCTGGTCATGGCGGTCGCGCGTAACGGCGAAGCGGCGGCGTATCCGATCCGGCAGCTCGCGTATCACCATCTCGTGCAGGACACGGTCGGTGGCGTGCCGATCGTCGTCACGTATTGAACGCTCTGCCACACCGGTCTGGTGTGGGAGACGACGATCGACGGAAGAACGCTGCACTTCCATCTGGCTGGGATCAACAACCAGAACTTCGTCATGCGCGATGAGGAGACCGGCTCCTGGTGGCAGCAGGTCAGCGGCGAAGCGATCCTCGGACCGCTGAAAGGACGCCGTCTGACGCGCGTGGCGACGGATGAGATTTCGTTCGTGCTCTGGAAGCGCGAGCAGCCCCGAGGACGCGTATTGCGTCCCGATCCGCGCGCGGCAAAACACTACGCATCGGCGGATTGGGAAGCCGGCATCGCCAGGCTGCCGGTGGCGACGCGAATCAGCGACAAGCGACTCGATCTGCGTGAACTGATCGTCGGCATCGTCGTGAACGGCCGCGCCAGGGCGTATCGGATGACCGACGTGCAGCAGCAGAATCCAATCATCGACACCGTCGGCGGAGCTCCCATCGTCATCGTCGCTGATGGACAGTCCGTTCGCGCGTTTTCGAGAGTGGTGGATGGAAAGCCGGTCGATCTCTTCGCCCGGCCCAGCGCCGCATCGATTGCGCTCCTCGACGGCACTACGGGCAGCGAATGGGATTTTGCCGGAGGCGCAATCCGCGGTCCGTCAGCCGGTCGCCGGCTGCAAAGGATCGACGTGCTGCGCGATTACTGGTTCGATTGGCGCGCGTACCATCCCGACACTTCGATTTACCGCGCGGGTCTGACGCGATAGCGATGTCATAACGTGCTTCCATAAGTCCGCTCGTGGTTACGTAAGCTACGCGTTTACAAAGGGTTGCGCCGGCTTACGATCGCGCCTACACTCCCCCGATTCCCAACAAATGAAGAGGCAGTCGCGATGAATTTTGATCGGGCGCTGGTCACCTATCCAGACGGCCGTCTGGCCTCGCTCACGCCCGACCAGTTCTACGCCATTCCGCTGGCGGAGCGGATTCAGTTGCTGACGACCCGCTGCCTGAAATTCGAGAAGGACAGCCTGCCGATCGCGCCATTTGATGCGTTGAGGAAGAAATGAAGCGGCGCATCCTGGTCACCGGATCGCTCATCGCCGCAGGCCTGATCTGGGCGGCCACGGTGGGAGCGATGTATCACGCCGTTCGACAGTTCGAGAGCACGCCGGGGCGTGGCGCGACGGTGCGAACAATGTGGCCGGCGCGGAGCCGCATCGTTCCGGAGCGCAATCGCTGGACGCTGGTCATGCTCCATTCATCTGCACTGCAGTTGCACGCGCGCCAGCCTTCAGGAACTGGAGCGGATCATCGAGAAGTCCGGTCCATCGCTGCAGACGTACGTGCTCGTCTATCGCCCTTCTGATCTCAACTCAGGCTGGGAGAAGACCGAAACGTTCGAAGCGGCGAAACGTCTGCAACGTGCGTGCGTCATCGTCGATCCAGACGGACGCGAAGCCAGACTCTTCGGCACCTTCACCTCGGGGCAGACTTTTCTTTACGACGGCGAAGGCGCGCTGCGTTTCTCCGGCGGCGTCACGTCGCTCCGCGGACATGCGGGTGTGAACCGCGGCAGCATGGACGTCGTCGATATCGTGCACGCCAGGAGCCGGCAAAGCACGCATCCGGTTTTCGGGTGCGCGATCGTCACCACCGAAAGCGAGCAGAGACGATGAGCGAAAGAATGGAAGACGAGTTAGCGATGGAGACGCGAGCCGCCGAGCTCCGCGAGGAACAACTACACGCACGCCACGTGCGCGTCGATCGTATGTTCACCTGGCTGTTCCTCGTGCAGTACGCGGCCGGAATCATCGCCGCGCTGACCGTCTCCCCGTACGCGTGGGAAGGAAAGGTCCACACGATTCACCTCCACGTATGGGTAGCCGTCCTCGGCGGAGCGGGAATCATCATCCTGCCGATTCTTCTCTCGATTTTCCGCCCTGGAACGACGTTGACGCGCCACGTGATCGCGGCGTCGCAGATGCTCTTCTCGGCGCTGCTCATCCATCTGACGGGTGGCCGGATCGAGACGCACTTCCATGTCTTCGGATCGCTGGCGTTTCTCGCTTTCTATCTCGATTGGACGGTGCTGATCACCGCCACGGTGGTCGTGGCCGGCGACCATTTCCTGCGCGGTATTTTCTGGCCGGAGTCGGTCTACGGCGTGGCCAATCCGGAGTGGTGGCGCTTCCTCGAGCACGCCGGATGGGTGGCGTTCGAAGACGTCTTCCTGATCTGGGCCTGCGTGATGGGCCGGCGCGAAATTGCAGCATCGGCGGCGCGGCAGGCGCAGGTCGAGCAGCTGTCGGAGCTCGAACAACTCAAGAGCGCAGCGCTGGAAATGGCCATGTCAGAGTTGCAGGCATCGGCGTAAGCTTCGACGCTATGGCAGATATCAGCGACACCATCAATGAGGCTGTTGAACACGCGTCCGATTCGCGGATGAACTCGATCATCGCGGCGCTCGTGGCCATCGCGGCGACGTTCATGGCACTTTGCAACGTCAAGGACGGGAACATCGTGCAGGGGATGGCGCAGGCGCAGGCAAACGCGGTCGATCAGTGGTCGTACTACCAGGCCAAAGGGATGAAGCAGAACCTGGCGGAAGCGACGCTCGACCAGTTGCAGCTGCAGCGGACGATGCTCACCGATCTGAAGTTCGCGCCGATGCTGGATGCGAAGATCGCGATCTATGAGAAGCAGTTCAAAAAGTACGAGAAGGAAAAGATCGACATCAAGGCGAACGCCGAGGGACAGGTGAAGGAGTACGAACGGCTCAATCTGCACGACGATCAATTCGATATGTCGGACGCCTGTCTCTCCGTCGCCATCGCGCTGTTCGGCGTCACCGCGTTGACGAAGAAACGCTGGCTCCTCGGTCTTGCTTGCCTGTTCATGTTTTTCGGCGTGCTCTTCGGGCTTGCGGGCTTCTTCGCGTGGAAGCTGCACCCCGATTTCTTCGCGAAGTTTCTGTCCTGACCGTCATTCAAACCGGTAGCGGACGGCGTCGTCCGGAAGCGGACCGATGATCATCCGGCCGTTGCGGCGAAGAGGCATCGCGGCCAGCGACTGCAGACGGTAGGTCCGCCTGATGAACGTGTTGCGGACGGGATCGTGTTCGAGGAAGACGAGCGTGCCGACCGTGCCGGGCGCGTTGTCGACGATGATTCTTCGTCCGCGGTTTTGGCGGAGGAAGGCATCGAATCGGTCCCACTGTCCGGCGAACGCGCGCGCCTCGGGGATGTCGCGCGCGAGCTCAATGGCGCTGGCTAACGGCATGATCGCGACGATGGCTGTGGTGATCGTGAATGCAATACGCCATCGTTCCGGCCGCGGAAGCGCGGCGCCGAGGGCGGCGACGCTGGCGACGATCGCCGCGAACAGAATCACGCGCGCCCGTTCCGGCAATGGGACAACCAACGCGATCTCGCCAGCTGCGAGGCTGACGACGGCGCAGCCGACTGCGCAGAGGATCGCCACGATGACCACGCGGCGGGAAACGCGCGGTGCCCATAGCGCCGCCGCCAGAAACACGAGGAGCAGCAGCAGTCCAGAGCGAGTCAATGCGCCGGCGAGAAACGATGCGGCATCAGCAGCTGTCGCCGAGATGACGTGAACGACATCAGGCGTCGGTGCAAAGTGTGATTTCCGGATCGCGTTTCCCGGCGACAGTGCAATCACCGACAGGCTGATCAACGATCCGATGACTCCCGCGAGCATCGGTTTGCGGCGCCACGCAGCGAATGCAATCGCGCAGATGACGATCTGCGAAAGCACTTCTGTTTCCGAACAGCCGCCGGCGGCGAGCGGGACGATGGCGTCGAACCATCGCCATTCGTTTCGTCCGAAAGCGTTGCCGATCCACCATGCGAACGCCGCGAGAGGTGCCGCGTAGGAGAGCAGGCCGGTCACCCACAAGATCGATTGCGGCACGTCGCTCGTGCCGAGGAGGATGGCCGAGGTCATCGCGAGTGCGAGAGGCCAGTGGCGTAGACCGGCGTGCAGCGCGATCAGCATCGCGACGGTCGTCAGCAGCACGACGATCATCGCGGTCCACGGTCCCATCCCCGCGAGCACGGCGTCGACGAACGTGAACGTGAAGCGGCCGCTCCAGACGCGATACCACTCCGCCTGACCGCGCCAGAAACCGAAGTCGGCCACGGATGCCGGAACGGCGAAGTCGTCGGAGAACCAGCGGACGTAGAAGCCGCGCACGCACAGAACGGCCAGCGCGGCGGCCGTCGTGAACGCGACCACGACTGCTGCCGCGCGCTCTTTCATCGGCGATTCAATCGACCACGGCGACGTCAGTGATGTCGAGAGCGCGGTCGATGATCGTGAACGCGTCGCGAAGCTGCGTTTCGGTGATGCAGAGCGGCGGATTCGTAAAGAGATTGTTCCAGTTGATGAACGCGTACATGCCCTGCTCGCGCAGGAACGCGCCAAGGCGCTGCATCTCGGGGCTGGTGCCGTTGAAGGGCGCCATCGGTTCTTTCGTGCGCCGGTTACGAACGAGTTCCAGCACGCCGAACAGACCGATCGAGCGGACGTCGCCGACCGAGGGGTGCTTGTCTTTCATCTGCGCATGAAGGTCCGCCAGCACGCGTCCCATGCGTTGCGTATGGCCCATCGTGTCGTCGTCGATCATCACCTGCAGACACGCTTCGGCCGCGGCAAGGCTCATCGGATGCGCGTTGTAGGTCAGGCCGCCGAAGAATGTGTTGCGATCGAAGTAGCCGGCGATTCGGTCGCTGATCGCTACCGCGCCGAGCGGGAGATACGCGGACGTCAATCCCTTGGCCATCGTGATCATGTCCGGGATCACGTTCCAGTGATCGGCCGCGAACCAGCGTCCAGTCCTGCCGAGGCCGCACATCACTTCGTCGCAGACGAGGAAGATGCCGTGACGATCGCAGATGGCGCGCAGGCCCTGCAGGTAACCGTCCGGCGGAACGATGATGCCGTTCGTGCCGGTGACGGTTTCCACGAAAATTGCGGCGATGGTGTGGCCGCCTTCGTACGCGATCGTTTCTTCGAGCTCGTCGAGACAGCGCTGCACGAACTCGGCATCGCTGTCGCCGTCGCGATAGAGATGGCTGCGGTATTTGTACGGATCGAAAAATCGCACGACGCCGGGGATACCAGGCTCGTTGGCCCAACGGCGGGGATCGCCGGTGAGCGAGATCGCGCCGGCCGTGGCGCCGTGATACGACCGATAGCGGGCCATGATTTTCTGCCGGCCGCTGACGATGCGCGCGATGCGGATGGCGTTCTCGTTGGCTTCCGCGCCGCCGAGGGTGAAGAAGAAGCGATTGAGATCGCCGGGCGTGAGATCGGCGAGCATCTTTCCAACGCGCGCGCGGACAGGGCTGGCCATGCCGGGACCGGCGTAGACCAGCTCGTCGGCCTGGCGCTTGATGGCGTCGATGACGCGCTTGTCGCCATGTCCGATGTTGACGCACATCAACTGCGAGTTCATGTCGATGTAGCGCTTCCCGTCGGCGTCCCAGAAGTAGATGCCTTCGCCGCGCACCATCGCGATCGGATTCACGCTGGCCTGCGCCGACCACGAAAAAATCGTGTGGCGCTTGGTCAGCGCGATCATCTCTTCGGCGGTCATCGGACCTGCGATCTCTGTTGTCGTCATAGCCGCGCTAGGTTATCGCGACTTGAGCACCTCCGTGAATGGGTCGCGCGCGAAAGCCCCTGCGCGCGATGACTTCGGCCGCGAACCTCTCCATCTCCTCGGCCTGCGGACTGAATTGGAGCAGCGTGAGATCGATGCCGATGCGTTCGAGCTCGTCGAGACGTTCAGAAATCTGCTCCGGCGTTCCGACGAGTCCCGTGCGCAATCCGCGATTGGAAACGGAGTAGTCCTCGAGCGAGACGTGCTGATCGAGTTTGGTTCCGGACAGCCACTGTTCATAGTTCGCGAACCCGCGCGCCGTCGCGTTGACGTCGGTGATGCGGGCCAACTCGCGTCGCGCAGCGGCTTCCGATGGACGGCACACTACGAAGCCGGCCACGCCGAACTGCAGCGGCGGTTTGTGCGGCGCGAGCCGTTCGCGGCGCTCGGACATGTCGGCAATCTTCGGCGCCAGCCGCTCCGGCGGATCGCCATGCATGACGTAGGCGTCGGCGCGTTCGGCGATGAGGTCCTTGGCTTTGTCCGATTCGCCGCCAGCGTAGATGACCGGCTTGCGCACCGGCTTCGGCTCGAGGATGGCGTTGCGAATCGTGTAGTGCGTGCCGGAGTAGCTGAAGCGCGGCTGCGACCAGAGACCGTCCACGACCGCCAGCCACTCCGCGGTGCGTTCGTATCGCGCGTCGTGCTCGTCGAAGGCGAGACCGTATTGCAGCGCCTCATCGCGCCACCACGCAGAAACGACATTGAGCGCTATGCGGCCTCTGCTGATTTGATCGATGCTCGCGGCGTGCTTGGCGAGCAGCGCGGGGTGGTGAAACGTCGGACGGACCGCGACCATCAACTCCAAACGATTAGTCACCGCGGCCAGCGCAGCGGCGGTCGTCCAGGCATCGAGACTCGGTTCATCGACGCCTTTGATGTCGTTGAGATTCAGTTCAGCGAGCAGGCTGATGTCGTATCCAATCTGCTCGCTGCGGACGGCGAGATCGCGCACGTAGCGCCAGCTCGCCTCCATCCGCTCGTCGCCAACGTTGCGCAGCCATCCGCCGAACATGGGAAGCCAGTATCCGAATCGCTGGCTCATGACGCACTCTCCGCGCGGGCGACGAGCGCATCGACGAGACGCGCGGTGGGATCGAAGCCGACCACGGCGACGGGATCGGCCACGAAGTTCGACAGCGCATTGATGTCGTAGAAATAGATCTCGCCATCGCGCTCACTCTCCAGATACTCGATGCCGCCAACGTCGAGGTGCGTGGCCGCGGCGATCTGTTCGACGGCATAGATGATGTCGCGCGGCGGCTCGTACGGCTCGACAGTGAGTCCGCGCTTGACGGCATCGGCCGGGCAGGCGGAGGACGTCAGCTCGCGGCCATCCGTCGTCTTGCAAACGTCGGCCGGGCAGAGATCGAAGCCCTCCTCATCGCCGAGGTGCACGCGGATTCCGTAGAGATAGCGATGCTCCAACGTTTCGACGCGCACGATGCTGCGGTTGCGCGGCGGGTGGTACTCCTGCAGCAGCAGCGTTCCATCGACAGAATCGGCCAGCGATGGATCTTCGGACGCTTCGACGAGCGAGAGAAACGTATCGAAGCGCCTGATCCCGGCTCCGCTGCCGCCGATGTTCGGCTTGATGATGAGCGGAAAGCGCAATCCTTCTGCCGCTTCCGGCAACAGCGACGGATGATTGACGATGCGCGTGCGCGGACTGGGAAATCCGAGTTGCGACAAGAGCGAGAGCTGCAGCGCCTTGCTGGTTTCGAATCGATATGACGCGGCGCCGTTGAAGACTGCCACGTTCTCGCGTTCGAGATGCGCGAGGTAATCGTGCGTGTAGAAAATCGCGGAGCGCCGCCCACGTTTCCATGCCGAGGGCGACATGCGATTGAAGAGCAACGCGGGCCGCGAGCCGTTGCCGGGCACTTCGCCGGGAGTGAATCGATGCTGGCCGGCATCGATGCGGATGTAGGGTGTCTCGCGGTAGTCCAGCTCAAAAAACAGGGGACGAAACCACTGCGGGTGTTCGTAGTAAATCGCGATCGGTCTCTGCTGCGCCATCGGTCATCCTTTCGTTGGACCGCGACGGCGTGTGAGGTGGGCAGAAACAGAAAACCCGCGACGGCACGCCGTTCGCGGGTTTGAGTTCGTTCGTGGAAGCTGGTTCAGCTCTCGGCGAAGTCGTGCCCGCGCATGGGACACATCGGACA
>DASYJY010000260.1:0-7145 GCA_035995985.1 Thermoanaerobaculia bacterium
AGTTAAAGGCTTTACTGGATGACGTGGGGGCGGATTAGCTTTCTGATTCAACAGCCCGCCTCCAGTTTCACCGCTTGAATACTTCTTTGAATCTAACCGATCCAGCAACTCTCGCCCCCCGAGCGTTCGCACCCCACTCAATCCAGTAGATTTTCGCCGGCCCCGCCAAAAGCGGGGCCGGCTTTTTTTGTAACCGGTTACGTAACCAGTTCGGCGAGTGCTTGTTCGACCAGCATTCGCGCGTCAGCGTTGACGGTGAGCCAGCGGATGGCGTTCGTGGTCGCGTCCGCGGCGGCGAGCAAGCGATCGCGATCGATCGACAGCGGAACGCGTCCGGCCACCGCATCGCAGAGCACCTGGCCGAGCAGCGCGACGGCATCGCTGCAGTCGTCCTGCGCTGCGACGAGCGCGGCGATGCCGAGGAGTGCGGCGGTGTCGCGGTCGTCGGAGAAGCGCGTCAGGCCCGCGACGATTGATGCAGCAAGCGCGTCGTTCGTTTCGACTTCGCCGCCGATGAAGACCGGCTGGCAGCGCGAACGGATCGTCGGCAGCAGCAGATCGGGCGATCGCGTCAGCAGGATGAAGGTCGTGTCGCCGGCCGGTTCTTCCAGGGTCTTGAGCAGCGAGTTCGAGCCGCCAACGCTGAGCGCGTGCGCGGGATCGATGATGAAGACTTTGTTGCGCCCTTCGTACGGACGGAGCGTGGCCGCGGCCACCATCTCGCGGATCTGCTCGACGCTGATCATTTTTCGCTCGCCGGTGACTTCGATGAAGTGAACGTCGGGATGCATGCGCCGTTCGATGCGCGTGCACGCGGTGCAGTCGTCGCCTTCCGTTCCGTTGAGGCAGTTGAGCGTCTTGGCGATGCGAACGCTGACCTCGCGCAGCGTCGTCGTATTCGGGCCGTAGCAGAGGATGGCGTGATGCAACTCGCCGCGCTGCGCGGTTTGCAACAGCAGTTCCGCGGTCGCGCTCATCGCAGCAACTCCGTTCGTTTCTGAACTTCAGCGACGACGCGCGCGAAGACATCGTCGACATCGCCGTCACCGTCGATTAATGCGAAGCGTTCCGGCTCCGCGACGGCAAGCACTCGATAGCCCTCGCGAACGCGGCGATGAAACCGCAGATCCTCTGCCTCGAACCTTCCTTCATCCTGCACCGCCTCGGCATTGCGCGAGCGCGCGCGAGTCAGTCCGACTTCTTCCGGCAGGTCGAAAAGTAGCGTGACATCGGGCGTCAGCGAATCGGTCGCCCATGCATTCAGCGTTCGCAACTGGTCGAGGTTGATGAGCCGTCCGAATCCCTGATACGCGAGCGTCGAGTCAGTGAAGCGGTCGCAAAGGACGACTGCTCCGCGCGTAAGCGCCGGCTTGATCACCTCGATCACGTTCTGCCGCCGCGACGCTGCGAAAAGGAAAAGCTCCGCGATCGGATCGAGGTGCGAGCTGCTGTCGAGCAGGATGGCGCGGATGCGGTCAGCCAGCGGCGTGCCGCCCGGCTCCTTCGTGATGACCGCACCCGGAATGCGCTCCGCCAAACGGCGCAGTTGCGTCGATTTGCCGGAGCCTTCGATGCCTTCGAACGTGATGAACAAGCGCGCCGGAGTTTATCGCGCTAATTTTTTCCCATCACCGCCAGCCGGCGTTGCGCGAGCTCCCACACCGAGGCGCCGTCGTTCTCCTTCTTGTCGACGCGCTTGTAGGCCGCGAGCGCGGCTTCGCGGACGCCGTAGTTTTCGGCCATGCGTCCGAGAACGTACCAGTCGCTGCTGTCGGGCTGATCGCGGCGGCTCTTGTCGAGTGTGCGCAGAAGCGCGTCACGGGCTTCGATGTTCTTGCCGGTTTCCGCGTACAACGTCGCGAGCGTGTGCAGCGCGGCCGCCGACGTCTGCGACTCCTCGGCCGTCGCACGCCGCGCGTTTTCCATCGCGTGTGTGACGTTGCCGGCGAACAGCTCGAACCACGCAGCGTTGTTGTAATCATTCTGCGTCGGCGACAACTCGTCGACGAGCTGTTCGGCGTACTTCGCGGCGGTCGCGTAGTCGTGCGCCTTCGCGGCATTCGACGACAGCGCGCGCAATGCTTCGTCGTCCTTCGGCTTCTTCGTCAGCCGCTTCTTGGCCAGCTCCTCGGCTTCCGCGGTCCGTCCGCTCAGCGAGAGCGCGAAGACATGCATGCGGAAGGCGTTGTCGGAGTCGGGATACGCGACGGTGAGCCGCTCCGAGATCGGGACGACGCTCTTCCAATCTTTGCGGTCTGTGTAGGCGGCGCCGAGGGCGACGTCGATCCATGTCTTCGTGTGGTCGTTGGCCTTCTCGCGCTGCGCGAGCAGCAGCGTCAGACCGCGATCCTCACCTTTGCGAAGCATCAGCGACGCGGCGGCGATGCGAATGTCGTCCGCGTTCGTGGCGGCGTTGTCCTTCGGCCAGAGCGTGGCGAAGGGAAGGCCGTGCAGCGGATCATCGCCGCCGCCCGCCTGCACGTCTTCGCGCACCCAGTTGAGCCACGTGCGCGCCGACTCGAGATCACTCGCATCGGCAAATGCCAGGACAGCGGCGCCGATGGTGTCGACGGTCGACGTCGCGGCGCGGATGACGTACTGGCCGTCCTGCTTGACGACAAAAAGCGCCGGCATGTTGATGCCGCTGTCGCCGCGAACGCGCACGCGATAGCCGCTCTTGTCGTTACCATCGCTCTGTACGCGCAACGTCGCGAACGAGAGATCGCCGATCACCGCCGCCGGCATGGTCGCGCCCGTAGTCAGGCCGCGCATGGCGTTGAGCGGATCGTCCTCGTCATCGTCCGAGGCCGGCTTGAGGTCGAACGCGAAGAGCTTTTTGAGCGCCGGCTTGTCGTCGCGGACCATGGCCAGGATCATCTTCTGGACGACGGAGCGCGGGTCTTTCTCGTCCAGCGGCAGCTCTTCGATCCGCTTCGTTTTGCGCAGCGCTTCGATGAACGGCCGCGCGGTCGACGCGTTCGGCGCGCCCTGCGTGGAGAGCTCGTACATCTCGGTGGCCTGCGGATAGAGGCGCAGGTTCAGCAGCAACTGTCCGATCGTCTGCGCGTATTGGCGGCGCGTATTCGCGTCGAAGGCGCCGAGCTCGCGAACCGCGGCAGCGGAACCGTCCGTCGCGGCGATGGCGACGATGCGGCCGGTTTCGCGAAGCTGCGTGTCCTGACTGGTCTTGGCGAGATCTTTCATCTCGGCGAAGCGATTGGCGTGCGCGAGCGTCGTCATCAAATCGCCATCGAACTGCTTGGCGTCTTTCTCGCCGACGTCTTTCGCGACCGCGCGAAACTCGGCGATGGCCTCGTCGAGTTTGGCGCCCGGACCGTACTCCGTCCCGTCGGTGCCGTACGTCAGCAGCTTGGCGAGCGCGCCGCGGTATTCGGCGAGCTTCGGATCAATCTCCTTCGCCTTGCGTAGCGCCGCCAGCGAGGCATCGATGTCGCAGCCTTTGCGAAGAAGGCGTCCGAGGAGGTCGTATTCGAAGATGCCGGCGAGTGCGAACTGCGCACGAGCATTCGACGGCTCGAGCGCGACGGCGCGGTGGATCTCGTCACGCGCAGCGTCGCCGAGTCCGCCGACGAGCAGCGCCCGGGCGATTTCGATGTGGTGCTGCGCCTCTTTCGGATGGAGCGTGGCCAGTTTGCGGAACTCGGCCAGCGCCGCGGTGACGTCGCCCGCATTCAGCTTGGCTTGACCGATGAGATCGAAGCCGATGATTGTCGGCTTCGCCTCCAACACTTTCTTCATCGCGGCGCGCGTCTCTTCGAAATCCGACGCGCTGATCCGGCGCGGACCGCTGTCGAAGCGCAGCAGCGCGACGACCGTGCCGTCCGGCTGCGACGTGAACTCTTTCGTCAGCGTGGTCGTACCGAGTTTCGTGGTCTCGTTCGCCGGCAGCGTGCGCACGGCGTAGCCGGGAGGCGGCGTGATGCGATACGTCCACTCGCGTTGTCCGGCCGAGGGGAAGACAAACTCGCCGACACGTTTCTTGCGCGCTTCCTCGGCGTGATCGTCGCCGTAGTTGCGAATCGGATACGGCAGCCAGTTGAGGAGGTTGGCGGGATGCAGCGACACCGCCGCGTCGCCGTCGCGCGCGATCCCAGTCTCCGCCTCGGACGCTTCGATCGTGACGCGGAACGGCTTCGTCAGATCGTGCGGATCGGTGGCTTCGACCTTCTCCAGCTTCTTGGCCGAGTAATACGACTTGACGTAGGTCTCGATCTGCTCGCGGTACTTGGTGCGGTCGCTCTCGGCGTAGTAATGCCGCTGAAACGAATCCTCGGAACCGGTCACGGTCTCGCTGATCTCGGTGACGTGCGCCTTGCCATCCTCGGGGAGCGTGTAGATGCGCGTCTCGGCATATTTATTCGCGGTCGATGGCGTTTCCGGCGTCTTCGTCAGGCTGGCCGTGTCGCCGGCGGCGATGAGCGCGAGGCGTCCCTGATCCTGCGACGGCAGATCGCCGGCGTGCGCGAAGTCGTCCGTCGGATCGACCCACATGGCCGGATCTTTCGCGGTCGCATCGACGCGGACGATGGCGTGATTAAAGCGGCCCATGCCCGGAAGTTCGGGATGGACGTCGAAGTCGACGCCGGCGCGTAGCAGCGCCACATGCGCGGCGATGCCGGACTCGCGCAACATGGCCACGAGCAGCGTCGCCTTGTCTTTGCAATCGCCGTACTTGTTGCCGAGGACGGTGTGCGGCGGGCGCGGGACGATCGAGGACTCGCCCACTTCGACGCCGGCGTAGCGAACGTTCTTTTCGACCGCTGCCAGCGAACGCGCGATGATCTCGCGCCGGTCGGTCGCATTGCCGACCGCGTCGTGTACGAATTTCTTGAGGTCGTTGCCGGCGATCTGTTTGTCGACGATCTCGCTGTAGCGCGTGGCCAGGTTGCGCCATGACGAGCCGGTCGAGAAGGCAATGTACGGCAACGGAATGACGTCAAACGGGAGGAAGGCTTCGAAGTCTTTGCGGCCTTCGATGCGTCCGCTCTCGAACGTCATGATGCGGCGTCCGTTTTTCTCTTCGGTCTTCGCCTGCAGGTCCGTTTTGTTGACGAGCTTCGGCTCGAGCGAGGCGGGACCTTCGATGATCATCCGCGAGCGCTGCGTCGGCGCATAACCGCCGAAAAGAAACATGTCGGACGCGCCCGCATCGCCGATCGGATTGTTGCCGTTGAACTCGATGACGTATTCGATGACTGAGCCGACCGCGACGCCGGGCAGCGGCGCGCGCAGCACGCGGTTGTCGCTGAAGATGTCGAGATCCTCGCGCGACGGTGCCTCCATGATGGCCTTGGCGTCGAGCGTGTGTACTGTTCCATCTTTCGAGACGACGCGCGCCTGCACCGTCGGCCGGTCGTTGTACCAGGGCGCCCACGGCACCTCGATCGTGCCGAGTCCGTCGACGGCGGAGTCATCGACGATCCGGAACATGTGCCGCTGCGTGGTGTGCGACTTGCCGTCGGCTTCGAACGAGTAGTGAGCCTCGTCGAGCAGGACGACGAATCCGGCCTCGCTCGGCACTTTCTCCGCCGCCGCGATCAACTCTTTCGGATCGGAAGAAAACGGCGCCGCGTCCCACGGATCGGACGCAAAAAGTACGCTGCCGCAAAGGGTGACCACCGCCGCGAAAACGGCGACACGAAGGCGAATAGCGAAGTGCATGGAGTCTCCGAACGAAAAATTATTAGGACCGGCCGGCGATGGTAGCACGCGCTACTTCGACGCTCCTGGCCGCGGCGCTTTGTAAATCGTCAGGAACCCCGCGCGGTCGGTGACGATGAGTTGGTTGTGGTCGTAGGCGATGGCGTAGGCGGCGACGCCGTAGAGCGACATCGCGCTGACGCGGCGCTCGGAACCGGAGAAGCTGCTGCCGCCGCTGCAGCGGCGTTCGGCGAAGACGAGCAGGTCGGGCGAGACCATCGCCGCGATTTGCGCGCCGCTGCCCTCGGGGAGGCAGATCGTTTCGCTGCTGGTGAGGTCGCCGAAGTTGACGGCCATGCGCATCTTGCCGTTCGCCTCCGCGGTCATCTTCGCGGCCGGCTTCGTGGCCGCCGACAGCGGCTTCTGGAAGAGCGCGTCGCGGCTGATCGCGACCAGCGCCTGATCGTTCGCGCCGAACAGCGCGGCTTCGATCACCTTGTCCGTCTGCAGAGGTTCGCGCGCGGCCTCGGCGAAGTTGGTGGTGTCGAAGAGCGCCACCGAGGTCGCTTTGGCGTTGCCGAAATCCTCGGGGGCGATGACGGCCAACAGCGATCCGTTCGCACTCGGCGCGATTGCCATCGGATCGTCGATGCTGATCGTGCGCAGCTCCTTCTCGCCCTTGATGTCGAAGACGTGAACATGGCGTCCGAGGAGGTAGAGGTAACGTCCCTTCGGATCGGGAACAGCGTCGCGGATCACTTCGCCTTCCATGGTGATCTCGCGCAGGACGGCGAGATCGGGGATGGACATGATGGTCGCGCTCTCGTCGCTTCCGTTGGCGATGTAGAGCCGCGTGCCGGCGCGATTGGTGCGCATCGTGACCAGTTCTTTGGTCGAGGCGATTTCGGCAGAATCGAGAACGAGCTTGTTCTTGACCTCGCCGCTTTTCGGATCGATGGCCACGACCGCCTGCGGCTTCGCGAGTCCGACGTAGATGGTGCCGTCGGCGCCGACCGCGACGCCGTGCGGATCGCCGGGGAGCTCCCATCGTTTGATGATTTTCTGGTCGCGTGTGGCGACGGGGGTCAGCGGCTGCGCGCTCACCGAGGCAGCGATCGCCAAAAGCGCGATCGCGAACTTAGTCGTCGATCGAATACGAAAACTTCTCGATGACGGTGTTGGCGAGGAGGCGCTCGCAGATCTGCCGGAGCTGCCGTTCGATCTCTTCCCGAGGCTGACCTGTGTCTGCAAGCGTGATGCGAAACAGCTTGCCGGCGCGCACATCTTCCACGCCCTCGAAGCCGAGCGTACTGATCGAATGCTGAATCGCTTTCCCCTGCGGGTCGAGAACGGACGGTTTGAGCTCGACGATGACGGTGGCATGCATGGCTGCGAATTCTACGCGGTGTGCGGCGAGCGCTGTCGTTAACCAACGCTGCCACCGGCCGTATTAGGTCGCGAGTTTCAACTGGAGGTCATCATGG
>DASYJY010000261.1:0-35125 GCA_035995985.1 Thermoanaerobaculia bacterium
TCGAAGGAACGTTCAAGCCGGGCGACATCGTCTTCGTCAACGCCGGCGCAAACGGGAAGGTGGAGTTGTCGCTGGAGCCGGAAGCGGTGGCGGTGAACTAAGCTGTCATCCTGAAGCGCCGGAGCCGCCGGAGCGCGCAGCGCGGAGCGGCGCAGGACGCTGAAGGACCCCCTTGCTGAAACCAACGACCGGGCGGTGGATTTTCAACCACCCGCCTGGGTTAGCAGCTGGGGGGTCCTTCGACCGTCCTCCGCTCTCCGGCTTCGCCGAAGAAGCTCCGGCGGCTCAGGATGACAATCACGGCACGTGATACAGCCGGATCGACTTCCCCACCCTTCGGTAGTCTTCCGGCAGCCACCACCACGCGCCCTGGATTTTTCCCATCTGGTAGGCGTGATCGCTGACGGCGATCCAGCCACGCGACCTCGCCCAGGGATTGGGATAGTGAAACGGCGGAAAGCCGAGCGCGGTGTAGTCGGCCGGGCCCATCATCATGATTCCGATCGAGGCGATGTGTTCGCGGCGAACCACGCTGCGAAGGCGGAGGATGTCCTGTCCCCAGTCGACGTTGCTGTCGATGAGGTAGCGCGACGGATCTCTTCCAGCGAACGCGTTGAAGTATGGGAAGTAGTCGGGATGCGCGAGCGCTGATGCGCCGAGATGACAGACGAGTAATCCGGCGGCGATGAATCGAATCGTCCGGTTGCCGCGCAGCATCGCCACGACCGTGGCCGCGCCTGCGATCGCGAACGGAACGTAGAACGGCAGGATGTAGCGGACGCCGAGGTCGAGAGTGCTCGGCAGCGCGACGGCCATGATCGCCAGCGCGGCCAGGCTCCACTCCGCGAAGACGCCGCGCAGTTCGCGATCGCGCAGCGCGAACCAGAGGCCGGCGACGAAGAGCAGCAGCGCGACGATCGTCGTCTTCAGCGCTACGGCGAACGGGAAGTACCACCACCAGCCGGCCGTGCTCTTCTGGCCACAGAGGAACGACTCCATCCCCTCCTTGTCGATTTTGCGAATGGCGCTGATGCCGACGAAGAACTGCGGCGCGGGCAACGGCGTGGCGGGGCTGATGTGCGCGAGCAGATGCTGGAGGCGAGGCGGATACGAATCCATCCACGGCTGCAATTCCGCGAATGTGTGCACGGTGAACGCGTAGCCGGCCCAGACCACGAACAGCGTCACGAACGCTGCCGGAATCACCGTGCCGAGGGCGCGGGTGAAACGTTTGCGGAAGTCGCGATCGCGCAGCAAACGAACGATGGCGATCGCGATGCACATCACCGGTACGTACAGGATGCTGGTGAACTTGCAGTGGATGCTGAAGCCAAACGCCGCGCCAAATATGAGCGCGTGTTTCAGATCGGGATTGCGAAGCCAGCGTCCGAAGGCGAGCAGCGCCACCGCCACGCCGGCCACCGCCGGACCGTCGTGAGTCGTCAGCGCGGAGTACCCGAGGACTACCGGCTCCATCGTGAAGAGGAAGACCGCGGCGAGCGCGCCGGTGTCGCCGAGCGCGTCGCGCGCGGCGAAGAAGACTGCGATCGCCGCGATGATGAAAAAGACTGCCGTGCCGGCGCGGCCGCGAAAGAGGTTCGCCTTGTATTCGCCGTGACCGTAGAAAACGCTGTGGATCTGATCGGTGAATGTGCCGTGCGGGTCGAAGCGCATCCCGCCGAGCCACGGCGCGGCGGCATAGACGACGCGCGGCAGCGGCGGGTTCTCGCTCTGCAGCGTGTAGCGGTGAAACTCGTACAGCTCCAGGCCCGCGCCGAGGTGCGTGGCCTCGTCGTTCGTCGCCGAAAAGACGCGCCACGTCGTTGCCATCCGGATCGCACCGACGGCGATCAGCAGCGCCGCGATGACGGCAGGACGGACTCTTGGCAAGCGCTGCATCGGCGGGCGATTCTACTTTCGACGACCGGGAACAACGACTGAACCGCGCCCGTTGACAAACCGTACCGGAGTGGTACTGTTTCGCGCCCGACCGGGACGACTGATGCTGAAAATCTCCAAACTCACCGACTACGGGCTCCTCGCCGCCGTCTACCTCGCCCGCCACAACGGCGAGGTCGCGTCAGCGCGCGAGATCGCCGAGTTCTACCACCTGCCCGTTCCGATGATCACGAAAGTGCTGAAGACGCTGCATCAGAGTGAGCTCATCGATTCGCAGCGCGGCGCCGGCGGCGGCTACCTCTTCAATGGTGACGCTGAAACCGTCACGTTGGGCGCGTTGATTGAAGCACTCGAAGGTCCATGGGATCTCGTCGAATGCGAAACCACGGATGACCAGGGCCATGCCACCTGCGCCATTCGCGTGGCCTGCCCGTCGCGCCGCTTCATGTTCGGCATCAACCGTGCGGTAAAAGGAGCGTTCGAGCAGGTCACGCTCGGCGACCTCACCCGCGGCGTCATGCCGGTCGCGCGCGTCGCGCAGGCAGCACCGGCGCTTGGAGCAACGATATGAGCTCAACGATCGAGCAGATTGCCAGCCAGGAGTACAAATACGGCTTCATCACCGACATCGCAGCCGATCAGGCTCCTCCCGGCCTGAACGAAGACATCATCCGCCTCATCTCGGCGAAGAAAAACGAGCCGGAGTGGATGCTCGAGTTCCGTCTGAAAGCCTTCCGTCATTGGCTGACGATGAAGGAGCCGACGTGGGCGAACATCAAGTACGGCCCGATCGATTACCAGGCGACGTCGTACTACTCGGCGCCGAAACAGAAGAAGAAACTGAACTCGCTCGATGAAGTCGATCCCGAGTTGCGCGCAACCTTCGCCAAACTAGGCATCTCGCTCGAAGAGCAGAAGCGGCTCTCGAACGTTGCCGTCGACGCGGTCTTCGACTCCGTCTCGGTCGCCACGACATTCCGGACAGAGCTGGCCAAGGTCGGCGTGATCTTCTGCTCGTTTTCCGACGCGGTTCAGAAACACCCCGAACTCGTCCAGAAATACCTCGGCAGCGTCGTTCCGTACACCGACAACTTCTTCGCCACCCTCAACGCCGCCGTCTTCACCGACGGCTCGTTCTGCTACATCCCCAAAGGCGTCCGCTGCCCGATGGAGCTGTCGACCTACTTCCGCATCAACTCGGCAAACACCGGCCAGTTCGAGCGGACGCTGATCGTGGCCGACGAAGGCGCGACCGTCAGTTACCTCGAAGGCTGCACGGCTCCGATGCGCGACGAGAATCAGCTTCACGCAGCCGTCGTCGAACTGGTCGCGCTCGACAATGCATCGATCAAATATTCGACAGTGCAGAACTGGTATCCCGGCGACAAAGAAGGCCGCGGCGGCATCTACAACTTCGTCACGAAGCGCGGCAAGGCGTTCAAGAACGCGAAGTTGTCGTGGACGCAGGTGGAGACGGGTTCGGCGATCACCTGGAAGTATCCGAGCTGCATCCTGCAGGGCGACAACTCGATCGGCGAGTTCTATTCGGTCGCGCTCACAAACCACCGCCAGCAAGCCGACACCGGCACAAAGATGATTCACCTCGGCAAGAACACCCGCTCGACGATCGTGTCGAAAGGCATCTCCGCCGGCCACGGCCAGCAGACCTACCGCGGCGAAGTGAAGATCATGAAGTCCGCGGAAGGCGCGCGCAATTACTCGCAATGCGACTCGCTCCTCCTCGGCGACAAATGCGGCGCGCACACGTTCCCCTACATCGAGGTCCGCAACTCGACCGCGAAGATGGAGCACGAGGCGTCGACGTCGAAGATCGGCGAAGACCAGCTCTTCTACTGCCAGCAGCGCGGGATTTCCGCCGAGGATGCGGTGTCGATGATCGTGAACGGCTTCTGTCGCGAAGTATTCAAGGAGTTGCCGATGGAGTTCGCGGTTGAAGCGACGAAGTTGTTGGGAGTTTCGTTGGAAGGATCAGTTGGTTAAATGCTCGACATCAAAGATCTCCACGCAGGAATCGACGGCAAAGAAATCCTCAAAGGGCTGACGCTGCATGTCGGCATGGGTGAGGTTCACGCGATCATGGGGCCGAACGGCTCCGGAAAATCGACGCTCGCGAACGTCCTCGCCGGACGTCCGAAGTACGTCGCGACGTCGGGGACGGTGACGTATCAGGGCAAGGATTTGCTCGCGCTTCCCGCCGAGGAGCGGGCGCGCGAAGGCGTCTTCCTGGCGATGCAGTATCCGGTCGAGATTCCGGGCGTCAACAACATCTACTTCCTCAAGGCCGCGCTCAACTCGGTGCGCAAACATCAGGGGCAGGAGGAGCTCGACGCGATGGAGTTCCTGCAGCTCGCGCGCGAGAAGATGAAGCTCGTCGAGCTCGACGAAGCGTTCATGAACCGTTCGGTGAATGAAGGTTTTTCCGGCGGCGAGAAAAAGCGCAACGAGATTTTCCAGATGGCCGTGCTCGATCCGAAGCTGGCCATCCTCGACGAAACCGACTCCGGCCTCGATATCGATGCACTGCGCATCGTCGCCGAGGGCGTGAACGCGCTCGCCAGCGAAAAGCACTCGGTGCTCGTCATCACGCACTACCAGCGTCTGCTGAAGTACCTCGTGCCCGATTTCGTGCACGTCCTCGCCGACGGCCGGATTGTGAAGTCTGGCGGCAAAGAGCTGGCCGAGGAGCTCGAGCAGAAGGGCTACGAGTGGATCGAAGAGGAGCTGGTCGCAGCGCGATGAGTACGGTTCTCGATGATCGCTTCACGGTTGCGCCGATTCACATCGACGGTGAGCCCGAGCGCGTCCGCCGCATTCGCGAGCAGGCCGCCGATCGCTTCAACCTCCTGGGCTGGCCGACGACGCGTTCCGAGGATTGGAAGTACACCTCGCTGGCAACGCTCGCGAACATCGATTGGAAGATCGATCAGCGGCAGCCCGAGGGAAACGATCCCGCTTCGCCGTTCGGCGACAAGCCGATCGCCGAGCTGATATTCGTCAACGGCGCGCTGCATGCGAACCGTTCCGCGCTTACGAATGAGCATCCCGGAATCCGCGTAACGCCGATTCGCGAAGCGATGGAAAGCGAATCGTTCGCGCAGCATTTCGCGCGCTACGCCGACTACGAGAAGCACGCGCTGACCGCGCTGAACACGGCGATGTGGCAGGACGGTGCGTACATCGAAATCGCGCCAGGCACTGTCGTCGAAGGCTTCATCCATCTGCTTTTCATCGGCGGTGACGGTGCTGCCGCTCACAACCGCAATCTCATCGTGGCCGGGCGCGGAAGCCAGATCACCGTCGTCGAATCGTTCTTCGGCAAGGGCACGTACTTCACGAACACCGTCACGGAAATCGTGGCGGGCGACGGCGCCGTCGTCGATCACTACAAATTCGAGAACGAGTCGCTCGATGCCTTTCACATCGGCACCGTGCAGATTCACCAGGAGCGCTCGTCGAGCGTGACCTCGCGCACGATCGCTACCGGCGGCGGACTCGTTCGCAACGAGATCAACGCCGCGCTCACCGGCGAGGGAGCGAGCCTGTCGATGGAAGGGCTGTTCGTCCTTTCCGGGAAGCAGCACGTCGACAACCACACCGTCATCGATCACGTCGCGCCGCATTGCGACAGCGTGGAGTTGTTCAAAGGCATCCTCGACGAAAACGCCCGCGGCATTTTCGACGGCCGCATCATCGTCGAGCCGGATGCGGTGAAGACGAATTCGCGGCAAACGAACAAGAACCTGCTGCTGTCCGAGACCGCGGTCATCGACTCGAAGCCGTCGCTCGAGATTCACAACGACGACGTGAAGTGCAACCACGGCTCGACGATCGGCCAGCTCGACGAGGAAGCGCTCTTCTACCTCCGCGCCCGCGGCATCGGCGCCGAGGAAGCGCGCAACCTGCTCGTCTACGCGTTCGCAAGCGAGATCGTGGAACGGATGAAGATCGATGTCGTCCGCGAAAACGCGGGCCGCGCGCTGTTCAGCCGCATGCCGAAACGCCTTCCCGAACGCAGGAGTGAATCGCGATGAGCGCCGTTCTGCAGCAAGCCAGCACCGGTCTCGATATCGATCGAATCCGCCGCGACTTCCCCATTCTCACGCAGCCCGTTCGCGGCGGCCGTCCGCTCGTTTACCTCGACAACGCCGCCACGACGCAGAAGCCGCGGCAGGTCATCGATCGCATCGTCCGCTACTACACCGAGGAGAATGCGAACGTCCATCGCGGCGTGCACTACCTGAGCGAAACCGCCACCGACTCATACGAAAGAGCGCGCACGACCGTAAAGCGCTTCATCAACGCCCACGACGAAAAAGAGATCGTCTTCACGCGCGGCACGACCGAGGGGATCAATCTCGTCGCGCAGTCGTGGGGCCGCAAGAACATCGGCGCCGGCGATGAGATCGTCATCACCGCGATCGAGCATCACTCGAACATCGTCCCGTGGCAGATGTTGTGCGAGGAAAGAGGCTCTCGTCTTCTCATCGCGCCAGTGAACGATTCCGGCGAGGTGATCCTCGAGGAATTCGAGAAGCTGCTCTCCCCGCGCACGAAGATCGTTTCCTTCGGGCACGCATCTAATGCTTTGGGAACCATCAACCCGATCCGAAAAATGATCGCGCTCGCGAAGGCCGCCGGCGCAATCACGCTCATCGACGGCGCGCAGGGCGTTCCGCACCTTCACGTCGACGTTCGCGATCTCGATTGCGACTTCTACGCGTTCTCCGCGCACAAGGTCTACGGCCCCACCGGCACCGGTGTGCTGTACGGCAAAGAGTCGATCCTCGACGCCATGCCACCGTGGCAGGGCGGCGGCGACATGATCCTCTCCGTCAGTTTCGAGAAGACGACCTACAACGCGCTGCCCTACAAGTTCGAAGCGGGCACGCCGAACATCGAAGGCGTGATCGGCTTGGCCGCCGCGCTCGACTACGTCAGCGCGATCGGCATCGATGCCATAGCCGCACACGAACAGGACCTCCTCCACTACGCCACGAAACGCCTGCTCGAAATCGACGGTCTGCGCATCATCGGTACAGCGGCGGAGAAGGCCAGCGTCATCTCCTTCGTCCTCGAAGGTGTCCATCCCCACGACATCGGCACGATCCTCGATGAACAGGGAATCGCCATCCGCACCGGCCATCACTGCGCGCAGCCGCTGATGCTGCGCTTCAACGTCCCCGCCACCGGCCGCGCTTCGTTCGCCATGTACAACACGCGCGACGAAGCCGACGCGCTAGTGGCAGGCCTCCACAAAGTCATCGAGGTCTTCCGATAGCAATGTCCGATCTTCGCGAGCTCTACCAGCAGGTCATCCTCGACCACAACAAAAACCCCCGCAACTTTCACGAGCTGCCGAACGCGACGAAATCCGTCGACGGCTACAACCCGCTCTGCGGCGATCACTACAAGATTTACGTCGAAGTCGAAGGCGACACGATCAAAGACATCGGCTTCACCGGCAACGGCTGCGCGATCTCGAAAGCATCCGCGTCGGTCATGAGCTCGTCACTAAAAGGAAAGTCCACCGCCGAGGCGCATCAGCTCTTCGACGTGTTCCACAAGCTCGTCACCGGCGAACCGGGCAGCCTCAGCACGGCAGAACTCGGGCGCCTGGCCGCGTTCTCCGGAGTGTCGGAGTTCCCGGCGCGCGTGAAGTGCGCAACGCTTGCCTGGCACACGCTCAACAGCGCGCTCGAAGGCGATAAGGAAACGGTAAGCACTGAATGAACATGCGCGAAGAAGTAACCCTGACCCGCAACGCCGAGGCCGTGATGATCCCGAGCGGCGAGAAAGTTCTCGTCCCGGAAGGCGCCACCGCCACCATCACGCAATCCCTCGGCGGCTCCTACACCCTCATCACCGAACGCGGACTCATGGTCCGCATCTCCGGCAAGGAAGTCGAAGCGATCGGCAAGCCGGTCGAGAACGTCGTCGAAACCGCGCCCGGCGAAGACGTCGCCCCGGAAAAACTCGAAGAGATGGTGTGGGACCAACTCAAAACCTGCTACGACCCCGAGATCCCCGTCAACATCGTCGACCTCGGCCTGGTCTATCTCTGCGAGCTCGAAGAAGCGGACGGTGCGAAAAACGTCAAGATCAAGATGACCCTCACCGCCCCCGGCTGCGGCATGGGCCCCGTCCTCGCCTCGGACGTGAAATCGAAAGTCGAATCTCTCCCCGGCGTGAAAGAAGCCGAAGTCGAAGTCGTCTTCGACCCGGTCTGGGATCGCAGCATGATGTCCGAGGCCGCCAAGCTGCAGCTGGGGATGATGTACTGACCTCGTCTGCGATCATCTGCGTCATCTGCGGATAAACTTTCGCCGCCAGATGGACGAAGATCGAATCCTTTCCGCAACTCCGCTCGAAGACGACGCGACCGTCGAGCTTTCGTTGCGGCCGCGGCGGCTGCATCACTACATCGGGCAGAAGAAGGTCAAGGAGAACCTGCACATCTCGATCGAAGCCGCGCGCAAACGGCGCGAGACGCTCGATCACGTCCTTCTGTTCGGCCCGCCCGGCCTCGGCAAAACGACGCTGGCGCACATCATCGCCAACGAAATGGACGCGGCGATGCGCTCGACCTCCGGTCCGGCGCTTGAGAAGACGGGCGACCTCGTTTCCCTGCTCACGAATCTCCAGCCCGGCGACACGCTCTTCATCGACGAGATCCACCGCCTCCCGGCGCCGGTCGAGGAAATCCTCTACTCGGCCATGGAAGACTTTTTCATCGACATCGTCATCGGTCAGGGACCGGCCGCACGAACGTTGAAGTACGAGCTGCCGCGCTTCAACCTCATCGGCGCCACCACTCGCGCCGGCCTGCTCAGCGCTCCGTTGCGTGCGCGATTCGGCATCGTGCACCGCCTCGATTTCTACGACGTCGAATCGCTCGAGATCATCGTCCGCCGCTCATCGGAAATCCTGAACATCGAAGTCACCGCCGACGGCTCGCACGAAATCGCCCGCCGTTCGCGCGGCACACCCCGAATCGCCAACCGTCTGTTGCGGCGCGTCCGCGACTTCGCCGAGGTCAAACGCGAAGGAAAAATCGACGTGACCATCGCCCGCGAAGCGCTGGAGATGCTCGAAGTCGACGAGTTCGGCCTCGATGAAATCGACCGCAAGCTCCTCACCACGATCATCGAACGCTTCAGCGGCGGCCCGGTCGGCGTCGGCGCGCTCGCGTCATCGATCGCCGAGGACCGCGGCACGATCGAGGACCTCTACGAGCCCTACCTGATCCAGATCGGCTTCCTCCAACGCACTCCCCGCGGCCGCGTCGCCAGCAAGCTCGCCTACGACCACCTCGGCTACGCCAGCGGCGCGACGAGGCGGCAGACGGATTTGTTTTCCTAGAGGAGCGCGAGGAACTCTTCGACCGTCAGGTCCGCACTCCGAATCAGCGACCGCAACGTTCCTGTGGCGAGTTCTTTATGGAGCGGAACGGAGAGATTGGCGCGTACGCCCTCTTTGACGAGCACTAAGTGACTGCCTACCTGTCCGGCAACGCGCCATCCGGCTTTCTGAAATGCTTTGGCGGCCTCGCGGCCGGAGATGTTGCCGAGGGTACCCACGTCAAATAGCTACGACGATCCGGCCGGCATCCGGCAGCTTCGAAGCCGCCTTCTGATCTTCCGCCCAAAGCCAGCCCACGATTGCTTCCTTAATGTTTTGAAGTGCTTCCTTCTCGTCGCGACCTTGTGAAACGCAGCCGGGAAGAGCAGGGCATTCAACGACAAACCAGCCATCGGATTGTTCCATCGTGACGTGGAAGATCATGGTGCCGTTATACAGCGCGCCTACCATCGACGCTATTCCGGCTCTACGCCATGGCGGCGGACCCAATCTCCGGATGCGCGCGCGCGAACACCACAAGGTTCACCGCGTAGTCTGCCAGCCGCGGCACGAAGATGCCGGATCCGCTCAGCGCAGCATCGGCGTTGGTCGTGTCGTAGGTCGTCGGATGGACGAAGTAATCGACGGCGGGTGATGGGATGCGCAGCAGTCGGAAAACGCCGGGGATGTGTTCGATCGAGAACTTCGCGAGCGCCTTCGTCAGCGGAATGCGGATTACGCCACGGCCGGTGGCTCGCGCGATGACGTTGATCGTTTCGTCGACCGTTAGCGGCGCCGGATCGGCGAGTTGGTAGCACTTCTGTACGATGTGAGGAAGCCCGGAGACGTACTCGATCGCGTTCACCATGAAGTCGCGCGGGACGACGTTGAAGGTGTAGCGAGAGGGACGTCCGACGACCGGCAGAACGGCGATGCGCGGCTGGCGTTCCAGCCACTGCATGACGAAGTAGGGGCCATCGAATTTCTGGGTCGCGCCGGTCATGCTATCGCCGACGATGACGGCGGGACGGTAGATCGTCCATGGCGCCGGACTCCTGCGCACCTCGATCTCGGCGAGGTACTTCGTCTCCTCATAGAAGTTGTTGAACGACTGGCCGCGTTCGAGATCGTCCTCGCGAAAGACCCCGGGGAGATTGCCGCTGACATAGCAGGTGCTGATGTAGTGAAAGTGCTGGAGTCCGCGGCAGCGCTGCGCGAAGTCGAGCATGTTACGGGTGCCGCCGACATTCACGCGCATGCCGAGGTCGCGTTTCACGCTCAGGTCGTAGATCGCGGCGAGGTGCCAGATTTCGGTGATGTCGTCCGGCGGAAAATCGATCGGCGACGTGATGTCGCCGTCGATGATGCGAACGCGATTGCCGAGGTCCTTCGCGCGTTCGCGGGCGAGTTTTGCGAACTTCGGTTGCACGAGGCAGATGGCGTTCGCGTTCCGGTCGCGGCTTAGAAGCCGCGGCAGCAGCTCTGTGCCGAGAAATCCGGGATAGCCGGTGAAGAAGAGCGTGGGCAAGGAAGGAATGTACTCTGTGTCTCCGTGGTGAAAAAGATTTTCGTCGCCCTGCTGATCATCGCAGCCATCGTCATCGCCTACCGCTTCCTGCCAATCAGCGCGTGGCTGAAACACTTCCAAATCTACGTCCGCAGCCTCGGCACGCTCGGATATGTCGTCTACATCGTCGTCTACGCGATTTGCGTCGTCGCGTTCGTGCCGGCTTCCATCCTCACCCTCGGCGCAGGCGCGATTTTCGGATTCGCCGGCGGCACGATCGTCGTCGTCATCGGCGCGACGATCGGCGCGACACTGGCGTTCCTGCTCGCGCGGACCATCATGCGCAAGCGCATCGAAAGGATGACCGCGACAAACGCCAAGTTCCGCGCCCTCGACCGCGCCATCGCCAGCGAAGGGATGAAGATCGTTTTCCTCGTGCGCCTCGCGGTCGTCTTTCCCTTCACGTACATCAACTACGCGTTCGGACTGACCGCCATCCCGCTCTGGCGCTACGTCCTCGCCACCTTCCTCGGTATCATCCCCGCGACAGCGGCATTCGTCTTCGCCAGCAGCGCCGCGACGAAGGCCGCAACGGGCGAAACCAGCAACATCATCAAGATTGTTTACATCGCCGGCGGCGTCATCGCCATCATCGTCAGCGTCCTCATCGGCAGGATCGCCACGCGCGCGATCAAGCGCGCCGGCGTTGACGATTAGTAGCGATATGCTCTCCCTCCTTCGGAGGTTCCTGATGAGCAATCCACTTGTTGAACTGGCGAAAACGGGGCAGAGCATCTGGTTCGATCAGATGGAGCGGCGGCTCGTTTCCAGCGGCGATCTGAAACGGATGATCGACGAGGACGACCTGCGCGGCCTCACGTCGAATCCGACGATTTTCGAGAAAGCGATCGGCGGCAGCGACGACTACGAAGAGCAGCTGCGCAACCTGGCCGCGCAGAACAAATCGCGCGAAGAGATTTACGACGCCATCACCATCGAGGACATCGGCACCGCCGCGGACGTGTTTCGTCCGGTCTACGACAAATGCAACGGTGGCGATGGATTCTGCAGTCTGGAAGTCTCCCCGCTCTTCGCGAGCGACACCGCCGGCACAGCGGCCGAGGCGAAGCGGCTCTTCAGCACGCTCAACCGGCCGAACGTGATGATCAAGATTCCGGCCACGCCGGAAGGCATCCCGGCGATCGAGGAATCGATCGCGAACGGCATCAACATCAACATCACCCTTATCTTCTCGAACGATGTTTACGCGCAGGTGATGGAAGCGTATCTGCGTGGTCTCGAGCGCCGCCTCGCACAAGGACTGCCGATCAACGAGATCGCGTCCGTGGCCAGTTTCTTCGTCAGCCGCATCGACGCGCTGGCAGAGAAGCAAATGGAAGCAAAGCTGAAGGAGAACGACGATCCCGAGGTTCGCGCGCTCTTCGGCAAGGTGGCCATCTCGAACGCGAAGCTCGCTTATCAGCTTTTTAAACAAACCTTCAGCGACGAGCGTTGGGAGAAGTTGAAGCACCACGGCGCGAACGTGCAGCGCCCGTTGTGGGCATCGACCGGGACGAAGAATCCGGCGTACAGCGACGTGCTCTACATCGAGTCGCTGATCGGGCCGGACACCGTCAATACCGTTCCGCCGGCGACCTACAAAGCGTTCAAAGATCACGGCCGTGTGACCATGTCGCTGGAGCAGGACCTCGACGCCGCGCGCGAGGTGATGCGCAAATTCCAGGAGAAGGGCTTCAGCCTGAAGGCGATCACCGGCCAGCTCACTGAGGATGGCGTGAAGTCGTTCGATGAATCGTTCGCATCGCTGATGACGACGATCGAAGCGCGCCGCGATGAAGCGATCCGCGGACTCGGCAAGCGCCTCTCCCTCCACCTTGGCAGTGCACAGGCAACGGTCGATCAGGCTGCGCAGCGCGTCGAGAAAGAGAAATTCGTCGAGCGCATCTGGAAGAAGGACGCGACGCTCTGGAAGAACGACGACGCGCACAAAAAGATCATCGCCAACGCGCTCGGCTGGCTGACGGTGGCCGAGGAGATGAAGAAAGCGGCGCCGGAGCTGATGGCGTTCGCTGAATCGGTCAAAGGCGATTTCGACGACGTCGTCGTCCTCGGCATGGGCGGTTCGAGTTTGTGTTCCGAGGTCACGCGGCGGCTGTTCGGGGCACGAAGCGGGTACCCGAGGCTGAACGTGCTCGACTCCACGGTACCCGCGGCCGTGCATGGATTGGAGACGCGGCTCGATCTCGCGCGAACGCTGTTCGTCGTCGCGTCGAAGTCGGGCACGACCACCGAACCAGCCATGTTCCATCGCTACTTCTACGATCGCGTGAAGTCGGTCAAAGGCGACAAGGCCGGCGAAAACTTCGTCGCCGTCACCGATCCCGACACGCAGCTCGGCAAGGATGCGAAGGCGGACAACTTCCGGCGCATTTTCATCAACCAGCCGGACATCGGCGGGCGCTACTCGGCGCTGTCGTACTTTGGCATGGTGCCGGCCGCGATCGCAGGAGTCGATGTGGCCACGCTGCTCGACCGCGCCGTACACGCCAGTCACATCGCGCAGGTTCCGGGCGTGAAGAAAAATCCGGCGGCGATGCTCGGCACGGTCATCGGGTCGCTGGCAACGAACGGCCGCGACAAGCTCACGCTGATCACGCCGCCGCCGCTAGACACCCTCGGACTCTGGATCGAGCAACTCATCGCTGAATCGACTGGCAAGGAAGGCAAAGGCGTCCTCCCCATCGCCGGTGAGCCGCTGCTCGATCCGCGCGACTACGGCAACGACCGGCTCTTCGTTTGTGTGCGCATGCGTAACTCGGACATGACCGCGAAGCTCAAGGCGCTGACCGACGCCGGCCATCCCGTCGTCGATCTCGTGCTCGAAGAGCCGCTCGACATCGGCGAGATTTTCTTCACCTGGGAGTTCGCCACCGCCGTCGCCGGCGCGCTCCTCGGCATCGACGCGTTCGATCAGCCGAACGTGCAGGAGTCGAAGGACAACACGAAGAAGCTGCTCAAAGAGTTCGAGGCAAGCGGCACGATGCACGTCGATCAGGCGCAGATCAAGCCCGATGATTCCGCCGCGATCGGCGCGCTCCTCGGCAGCGTGAAGCCGGGCGACTACATCGCGCTGACCGAGTATTTCGTCGAATCGACTGAGCGCGATCAGCGCATCGCCGCGATCCGCGAAACACTCGGACACGAGTTGCACGTGGCCACGACCACAGGCTACGGTCCGCGCTTCCTCCACTCCACCGGCCAGTTGCACAAAGGCGGGCCGGCCACTGGCGTTTTCATGCAGCTCACCGGCGGCGCGCATGCCGACGTGCCGATCCCGAACGAGAAGTTCACGTTCGGCGTGCTCGTGCGTGCGCAGGCGATCGGCGATTTCCAATCGCTCGCCTCCCGCAAACGCCGCGCGGTCAGCATCAACCTCGGCGATGACGTCGATGCCGGTCTCGATACGTTGGCGAAAACCGTGAATGCAGTGCTGTCAAAGGTGACGAAATGACGCAGGCGCAATTCGGCATGATCGGACTCGCGGTCATGGGCGCGAACCTCGCGCTCAATATCGAGGAGCACGGCTTCTCCGTCGCTGTCTGGAATCGCGAACCCGAGGCGACCGACAAGTTCATCGCCAAAAACGCAGGAAAGAAATTCACCGCAACCAAGTCGCTCGAAGAGCTGGTGCAGGCGGTCGAGCGCCCGCGCCGCATCATGATGATGATCATGGCCGGCGCGCCGGTGGACATGACCATCGACAAGCTCATGCCGCTCCTCGACGAGGGCGACGTCGTGATCGACGGCGGCAACTCCTGGTTCAAAGACACACAGGCGCGCACTACGAAGCTCGAATCGAAGAAGCTGCATTTCGTCGGTTCCGGCGTTTCCGGCGGCGAGGAGGGAGCGCGTTTCGGCCCGTCGCTCATGCCGGGCGGTTCTAAGGAATCGTGGGAGTGCATCAAGCCGGTCTTCGAGGCGATCGCGGCGAAGAGCGATTCCGGTGCGTGCGTGACGCACGTCGGTCCCGACGGCGCGGGGCACTTCGTGAAGATGGTGCACAACGGAATCGAGTACGGCGACATGGAGCTGATCGCCGAGGCATACGAGATGCTGCGCAAAGGACTCGGCGCGGATGCCGAGGAGCTGGCGGCGATTTTCGATGAATGGAATCGCGGTCCGCTGGAGTCGTTCCTGATCGAGATCACCGCGCACATTTTCCGGGTAAAGGATCCGGAGACCGGCGGGCCGCTCGTCGACAAGGTGCTCGACAAAGCCGGACAAAAGGGAACCGGCAAATGGACGGCGCAGATCGCGCTCGATCTCGCCGTGCCGATTCCGACGATCGCCGCTGCCATCGATGCGCGCGTTTTGTCGTCGATGAAAGACGAACGCGTGGCCGCGTCGAAGGTGCTCCACGGGCCGGGCGAGAAGCCGCATATCGCCGATCGCAAGCAGTTCATCGCCGACGTTCACGACGCGCTGTACGTTTCGAAGATCTGCTCCTACGCGCAGGGCATGGCGCTGATTCAGGCCGGCTCGCGCCAGTGGAAATGGTCGATCGACATGCGCGAGATGGCCCGCATCTGGAAGGCGGGCTGCATCATCCGCGCGCGCTTCCTCGACTCGATCATGCGCGCCTACGAGCGCAAGGCCGACCTCACGAACCTCCTGCTCGACGACGAATTCTCTGACGACATGCAGGAGTTACAGCCCGCCTGGCGCCGCACCGTCGCCTTCGCGCAAGCGAACGGAATCGCGGTGCCGGCGATGTCCGCAAGCCTCAGCTACTTCGACGCGTATCGCTCCGCCGAACTGCCGCTGAATCTGACCCAGGCGCAGCGCGACTACTTCGGATCACACACGTACCAGCGCAACGATAAGGGTGCGGACACGCCCTTCGTACATACGGACTGGATTCACAAGTAGAGGCGTTCAACCACAGAGACACAGAGGCCACAGAGAAAACCTCTGTGATCTCTGTGTCTCTGTGGTGAAAAGCCTTATTTCGCCCCGGCCCAGACGTCGAGATGCACCGGCACTTCATCATTCACCGTCACTAGCACGTTGTGCGGGATGGTGATCCCGAAGTCGGGCATGTGAATTTTGAAGTTCGTCGTGGCGTGGATGCGGCCGTCGGGGATGAGCACGACGCGCACGGGGATCGTCATCCGTTTCGTGACGCCGTGCAGCGTCAGGTCGCCGGTGACGTTGATGTCGGCGGGCACGTTGGGCGCGATCGACGCGGGTCCGGTCACGCTGACTGATTTGAACGTGGCCGTGCCGAACTTGGTTGTCTCCAGATACCGCTCGCGCATCTCTTTGTTGCGGAGTCCCACGCCGGTGTCGAGCGAGTCGACGTTGATGGTGATCAGAACGCTGGCCGCGGCGGGATTGCCCGCATCGGCGACGATCGTCCCATTCACATCGCTCGTCTTTCCGTCGAACGAGTCGTACGTATCCTCGGCGTGAAACTGCGCGACGTTGTTGCCGCCCTTCGTGGTGACGTAGGTGCGCGATTGCGCATGCAGTGTTGCGGCGGCGAGCAGGATGCCGAGGACGATGGAAACTCTCATGACTCCGCCGAACAGCAAGCGATCACTTGCCGATTCCGGCCAGCCGTAACGCTTTGCGCACGTAAGAAGGGTGCGGGATGTCGCCGAGCGCCCCGGGATCGATCCACGAGTAGTCGCCGCCTCGGGCACGAGGACGCCGCGCAACCGCGAAGACTTCGAAGGTGATCCGTCGATTGGTCACCGTGTGGCGGAACGTTCCGAGTGTCTGTCCCGCGATCACGCGCAGCGGCGTTCCGGTCAGAAGCGTCGTGTCGCCGTGCGGAAGGTGAAACATGCCGCGCATGAGCTGGCCCGATTCGCGCCGCATCAGCACACGGCCGGTGCGATCGATGACGAGGTAGAGCGGGATGCGCAACTCGCGCGTTGGCATCTTCGCCTTCGGCCGCGGCAATTCGTCAACGCGATTGCTGACGTACGCGGCACATTGATTGCGCAGCGGACAGCGTAAGCACGACGGATTGCGCGGCGTGCAGACCAGCGCACCGAGCTCCATCAATCCTTGATTGAAATCGCGCGGCGATTTCGATGCGACCACCAACTCCTCGGCGCGCAACCACGCCTCGCGCATCAGCGCCGGCGACGCCAGCGGCGCCTCGATTGCGAACAACCGCGCCACAATTCGCGCAACATTGCCGTCGACGATCGAAGCACGCTGTTCATGCGCGATCGATGCAATTGCGCCCGCCGTGTATCGGCCAATGCCTGCGATGGTGATCAACTCATCGACGCTCCTCGGAATCACGCCGCCGAATCGCGTCATCACATCGACCGCTCCATCGCGCAGCATCCGCGCGCGACGGTAGTAGCCGAGGCCCGACCAGGCCGCGGTGACGTCGTCGAAACTCGCCGCAGCGAGCGACGCCACATCGGGAAAGCGCGTCATGAATCGTTCGTAGTATCCGAGGACGACCTCCATCCTCGTCTGCTGCAACATCACCTCGGAAACCCACACGCCGTATGGGTCGTACGCCGCGCGCCACGGCAGCGGGCGCTGGTGTTTGCGGAACCAGTTTTCGGTGAGAGAGGCGAGCCGGCGGGCTGACAAAACGGCTTGTATTGTATGCTTCGCCATCCTCCCCGAGGCCCGAACGACATGGAAGATCAAGCGCAGGCGAAGCAGCCCGAAACCGAGCAGGGCAAGTACGTTTACTGCATCATCAAGACCGATATTCCGCGCGATTTCGGGCCGGTCGGCATCGGCGGCCGCGGCGACAAAGTCCATACCGTTCCGTACAAAGAATTCGCCGCCGTCGTCTCCAACTGTCCGCTCATCGTCTTCGATCCGACGCGTGAAAACGCGCTCGCGCACGAACACGTGAACGAGCTGGTGATGAAGGATTTCACCGTGCTGCCGATGAGATTCGGCACCGTCTTCCGCACCGAGAACGACATCAAGGAGTTCCTCAAGGGCACGTACGACGCGCTGAGCGACGTGCTGCAGAAGATGGACGGCAAGATCGAGTTCGGCCTGAAAGTGAACTGGAACAAAGACCAGGTCGTCCACGAGATCGAGACGGAGAACGAAGAGATCCGCCGGCTGAAGGAAGAGATCCAGTCGAACACGTCGACGTCGACGTACTTCTCGCGCATGCAGCTCGGACGCGTGGTGGAGTCGGCGCTGCAGGCGAAAGCGGACGCGTACGTCAGCGAGATTTACGAAGCGCTCCGCGACGCTGCGATTGCCTCCCGCTCGAACAAGCCGATCGGCGACAAGATGATCCTGAACGCAGCGTTTCTCGTCGATCGCGAAAAGACCAAAACGTTCGACGATCAGATCACCGACATCGCCAAAAAGTACGAGAACAAGCTCTCGTTTCTCTACACCGGTCCGTGGCCGCCTTATAACTTCGTGAACATTCGGCTGAAGCTGGAGCGCGCCGAGCGGTAGCCGGCCATGTTCCTTCTCGACGACATCCTCATGCTTCCGATGAAGCTCCCCATCGCGGGCTTCAACTGGATCATGAAGCAGATCCAGACGATGGCGAACGAGGAGATGCTCAACGATCAGCCGTGGAAGGAACGCCTCATCGAGCTGCAGATGATGCTGGAAGTCGGCGACATCAACGAAGAGGATTACGCGGTGCAGGAGGCGCAGGTGTTCCAGGCGCTTCGTGAAATCCGCGCGCGGCGCGAAGAGCTGGCGCGGCAGCATCGCGGTGGCGATGACGACGATGGCGGCGTCGGCATCTACACCGGATACGGCCAGTGACGCTCGCGGCGGCGTTCGATCGCATCGCCGATCGCCGCGTGATCCTGTTCGGCGGCAAAGGCGGCGTCGGCAAGACCACGGTCTCGATCGCGGCGGCGCTGCACTTCGCGAAGTCGCGGCCGGTGATCCTCTTCACGACCGATCCTGCCTCGAATCTTTCCGACATCCTGCACGGCGAGTTGCGCACCGAGTCAGTAGACAGCGCCGCGTTGTACCGGCGCTTTCTCGATCGCAATCTCGAGAGCTTCCTCGAGCTCGGCGACCGAGGAACGTATTTGGACAAAGACGAACTGCGTCGATTCTTCGAGCTGTCGCTGCCGGGCGTCGATGAGCTGATGGCGTGGATGCGCATCGGCGAATTGGCCGAAGAGAATCCTGACGCCACGATCATCGTCGACACCGCCCCCACCGGCCACACCCTTCGCATGCTCTCCTCGGCCGATCACTTCCGCCAGTTCGCCGAGGCACTCGACTCGATGCAGGCGAAGCATCGCGGGATGGTGCGGCAGTTCACGCGGCGCGACGTACGTGACGCGATGGATGCATTCGTCGATCAATTCGAAGAGGACGCTCACCGCCGCCGCGATCTGCTGACGAATTCGGCGCAGACCGCGTTCGTGCCGGTGACGTTGTCCGAACCATGGGTAGTCGAACAGACGGAACGGCTGATCCGCGACGTGCGCGCGGACGGGATCGACGTCCCGTTCACGATCGTCAACCGCGCGGTCGACGACGACGATTGCGACCGAAGCCGCGATGACGCCGCGCGCAAGCGCCTCGCACCGGTGGTCGACGCGGCGCGCGCATGCGCGCCGCTGGATACCGCCGCCGCGATCGAACAATGGAGCGCTGGCATCTCGCCGGCTGGCCCGGCGGCGTCTCGCCGCCGAATGGACCCGCCAAGCGTTAGCAGTAGACCCTTGCCTCACACTCGGCGGGGGGACGCCGCCGAGCCAGCCGGCGAGACGCCAGCGCTCCATTTCGCCCGCCTCACGTTCCTGGCCGGCAAAGGCGGCGTCGGCAAGACGACGTCCGCCGCATCGATCGCGCTCCAACTCGCGGCGCAACATCCCTACAAAACCTACACCGTCATCTCCGTCGATCCCGCGCACACATTGCGCGACGTCTTCGCGCACGAAGCGCCGCCAAAAAATCTCACCGTCGAAACGATCGACACCCGCGCCAAGTGGCGCCGCTTCCGCGACAACCTCGGCGAGGAGATCGACCGCGCCATTGGCGCCATTACCCCCGGCGGGATGACCGTCGCCTACGACGCCGATGCCATGAAAAAGCTTGTTGAGATCGCCCCGCCCGGTGCCGACGAACTCTTCGCCATCACGCGGCTCGCCGATCTCATCGCCGACGATTCGCAGTCCGCGATCATCGTCGACACCGCTCCGACCGGACACTTTCTAAGACTCGTTGATCTCCCCGCCACCGCCGGGGAATGGGTCCGCGAGTTCATGCGCATCCTCCTCCGCTACCGCGAGCTGATCCCGGCCGGCTCGCTCGGCGAAGAGCTGATCCGCGCGTCGAAAGCGTTGCACGCCCTCGAACAAGCGATGCGATCGGATACAACGCGCGTAATCGTCGTTACGCGTCCGGAACGTGTCGTCATCGCCGAGAGCAAGCGGCTCATTGGCGAAGTCGAACAGCGCGGCATGCACATCGGCGGCGTGATCGCGAACTACGTGACGCCCGAGAACGATTGCGCATGCGACCAATCGCTGCGCGGATACGAGATGGATGCACTCGCGGACCTCGGTCGCGATGACGTCGTCACGATCGAACGCCGCGACGAGCCAGTAATCACACTCGCCGAACTGGCCACACTCATTCCCATCCCAAATGTGTAAAGTGCGCCCCGCAATGAACGAAACCGCAAGCATTGGCATCATCGGCGGCTCCGGCCTCTACCAAATGGAAGGACTGACCGTCCTCGACGAACGCAAACTCGAAACGCCATTCGGCGACCCGTCTGACGCTTACGTCATCGGCGAAATCGACAGCGTTCGCGTCGCTTTTCTCTCCCGCCACGGCCGCGGCCACCGCCTCTCGCCCAGCGAATTGAACTACCGCGCCAACCTCTTCGGCTTCAAGCTCCTCGGCGTCCACACGATCCTCTCCGCCAGCGCCGTTGGCTCGATGAAAGAGGAGTACGCGCCGACCGACATCGTCTTCCCGCACCAGTTCATCGACCGCACGCGCCACCGCGCCGACACCTTCTTCGGCGACGGCATCGTCGCGCACGTCAGCTTCGCCGATCCGATCTGCGCAGGCGCTTCGTTCACCATGAGCAAGGTCGCGCGCGAGGCCGGCGCGCGCGTGCACGAAGGCGGCGTCTACCTCTGCATGGAAGGCCCACAGTTCTCCACGCGCGCCGAGTCGCACCTCTACCGCTCCTGGAACGTCGACGTGATCGGCATGACCAACCTGCAGGAAGCGAAGCTCGCCCGCGAAGCCGAGATCTGCTACGCCACGATGGCGCTCGTCACCGATTACGACTGCTGGTACGAGGGGCACGACGACGTGACGGTCGAAACCGTCCTGACCTACCTCGCCAAAAACGCCAGGACCGCGCAAACGATCCTGCGAAACTCGATCGTCCCCGCAGCCAAACGCAAACGCGATTGCGCGTGTCCCAACGCACTGCAGTACGCAATCATCACGCAGCCCTCGGCGATCACCGCGGAAGCGAAGCGGCGGCTTGCGCCAATCATCGGAAAATACGTTCCTCAGGAGAATTCATGAGCATCCTCGTGGTTGGCAGCGTCGCGTTCGACGCCATTCAGACCCCCTTCGGCAAAGTCGATCGATGCCTCGGCGGATCGGCGACGTACTTTTCTGTGGCGGCATCGTTCTTCACCGAGGTCGATCTCGTGGCCGTGGTCGGCGACGATTTCACGGACGACGATCTGGCGATCTTCCGCGGACGCAACGTCAACCTCGACGGCCTGCAGCGCGTCGCAGGAGCGAAGACGTTTTTCTGGAGCGGCGAGTATGGATTCGATCTGAACGTCGCGAAGACGCGCGATACGCAGCTCAATGTCTTCGCCGATTTCAAGCCGGAGCTGAGCGAGAAGCATCGCAATCCGGACGTGCTCTTTCTCGCCAACATTCAGCCCGATCTGCAACTCGACGTGCTGAAGCAGTGCCGACGTCCGCGGCTCGTCGCGCTCGACACGATGAATCTCTGGATCGCCACCGCCAAGGAATCGCTGACGCGGATTCTTCGCGAGGTCGACCTCGTCGTCATCAATGAGGCCGAGGTGCGGCAGTACACGGAAGAGGCAAACCTCATCAAGGGCGCGCGCCAGATTCTCGCGCTCGGGCCGAAGACGCTGGTCGTGAAGCGCGGCGAGTACGGCGTCATGATGATCACGGCGGATGCGGTTTTCGCCGCACCTGCGTATCCGCTCGAAGCGGTTTTCGATCCGACCGGCGCTGGCGACACCTTCGCCGGCGGCTTCCTCGGCTACCTCGCATCGCGCGCGGAGGTGACCGACAGCGGTCTCCGCAAAGCAATCATCTTCGGCAGCGTGTTGGCGTCATTCACGGTCGAGAAGTTCTCACTCGACCGCCTGCGCGAGATCACGCTCAACGATGTTTACGATCGGTACCAGGAGTTTCGCGCGCTCACTCAGTTCGAGGATCACGAGCGGTAGCGGCTAGTCGAATTCGGGATCGTGGACTTGGGCGAGGCGCCACAACCGGTCAAATTCATCGCGAACGGTGGGATGAAGCTGCTCGGCAAAATCCCTAGGCAGGTGTAGTTCTGTAATCAATGCCTGAACATCTGCAAGGTCGCGCAGTTGCCGGTGCTCCACAGTCGTTCCGGTAATGATCTTGCTCTCAATGATGCGCGGGAGTGACAGCACGTTGTAGCCGAGGCGATCAACCGAATCAGAAGGATCAGGGAACTGGATCGCCTTTGGTTTTCCGTCTCCCGGATACTCTCCGGTCGTTATGAAGTCGATCGACACGCCAGTCGTTGCATCGCGAAGCCGCTTTCGCGCTCCAGGAAAGGGCAGAACGTAGCCAAGACCAACGAGGCGCTGATGAACCATGTCTAGACCGTCGCGTGTTGTAAGGATGTCAACGTCCGCTGTGACTCGTGCGTAACCGTGAAGCGCAAGCGACATCCCGCCGAGAACGGCGTGAGGGATACCTTCCTGCCGCAGACGGGTAGTCAATCGATCCATGGTTCGCCAGACCTTGTCAGTTCTCATAAAGAACCCGTCGATTTCCTCTTCGAGTTGCTCGGCCGTTGCGCCTATCAGCACCTTGCCCACGCGGTCATTTTACGCTCGTGTACACCATTTCCCCGCCCACCACCGTGTACCTCACCTTCGTCGCGAACAGATGCGACTGCGGGGCGAAGTAGAGATCGCCTTCGACGATCGTGAGGTCGGCGAGCTTGCCGGGTTCGATTGTGCCGCGCGATGACTCTTCGAACGCGGCATATGCGGCGTCCGAGGTGAAGCCGCGGATGGCTTCGGGGAGCGTCAGCTTCTGGTCGGGATACCAGCCGCCGGGGGGATTGCCTGTCTGGTCCTGGCGCGTCACGGCGCTGTAGAGGCCGAAGAACGGGTTCACGTCCTCGACCGGAAAGTCAGAGCCGAGGGGGAGGCGGGCGCCGGAGTTCAGGACGGTGCGCCATGCGTAAGCGCCTTTGATGCGATCGGGACCGACGCGCGCTTCGGCCCACGGCATGTCGGAGGTCGCGTGCGTCGGCTGCATGGAGGCGATGATGCCGTGCTGCGCGAGGCGGGGGAAATCGGACGGCGCGACGATCTGGAAATGCTCGATACGGAAACGATCGGCGGGCGTTGCGCCGGCCTGTTCGTACGTGTCGAGCACCTCGCGCACGCCGCGGTCGCCGATTGCGTGCGTGTTGACCTGGTAGCCGGCGGCGCGGGCGCGGCGCGCCACTTCGAGCATGTGTTCCGGGCGCGTGACGAGGAGTCCCGAGTTCGACGGATCGTCAGAGTACGGTGCGAGCATGGCCGCGCCGCGGCTGCCGAGGGCGCCGTCGGCGTACATCTTGACGGCGCGGACGGTCAGGCGATCGCCGTAGCCGATGAGCGGCTTGTGCGTGAGCCAGGCGTCGAGAAGCGTAGCCTCGTCAGTGAGCATCACGTAGACGCGAATGGGGAACTTGTGCTCGTCGATCAGCTGCTGGATGGCGGTGATCGTGGCCTGCTCCGCGCCCGCGTCGTGCATTTCGGTGAGGCCGTTTTCGGCGATCTTCTGCGCCGCGGCGAGAACGCGCGATTTGCGCACTTCGGCGGACGGCGGCGGCACTTTCGAATCGATTAGGTGCATGGCGCCGTCGATGAATACGCCGGTCGGATTTCCGGCGGCATCGCGCAGCAGCCGTCCGCCCTCGGGATCTTTTGTTTCGGCGGTGATGCCGGCGACGCGCATGGCGGCCGTGTTGGCGATGCCGGCATGTCCGTCGACGCGGCGGATCCAGACCGGATGATCGGCGACCGCGGCATCGAGCGGCGCGGCGGTCGGAAACTGCTTGTCGGGCCAGCGGTTCTGATCCCAGCCGCGGCCGAGAATCCAGTCTCCCGGCGCCGCTCGTTGCGCGCGCTCACGCACACGCGCGATGACCTCGGCGTACGACGGCGCGCCGATGACGTTGACGGTGTCGAGCGAGAGTCCGAGTCCGTACAGATGGCCGTGCGCATCAGTGAGACCGGGCATGACTGTCGTGCCGTGGACGTCGATCACGCGCGCGTTCGGATGCGCGGCGCGGATCGAGTCAGCAGGTCCGACGGCGATGATCTTGCCGTTCGACGTGACCACCGACCAGTTCGCCTGCGGCGCCTGCGACGGGCCGGCCAGCACCGTTCCGCCGGCGAAAATCGTTTCGGGCGCGGGTACGTTCGTGGTCGAGTTCGGCATCGTGCAGGCGGTGAGGGCGAGGAAGAGTAGCGCAGCAGCGCATCGCTTGGACGTCATCGGTGAATCGTATCGGAATAGCGTCAGCGGCGGCGGCCGTTGCTGCGTGCCCTTGCGCATCCCGTTCACAATCGCCGCAGTGCTCGTCGCTGCATCCGCTTCCGCGGCGTCGTTCAGCGCCGCCGACGTCCCTTCGGCGCACATCCGGCAGACGGGCAAGGTGGTGATTCGCAACGACCGTCGCGGCATCACGGCGTATCACTTCTTCGGCGATATTCGCGAATCGCTTTTCTCGCTGCGTTCGATGCGAACCGCATTGCGGTACACGCCATTCGGCGCGGCGCTCTTCAACTCGAGCGCGACCGTGACGACGCCGATGCCGGCGTATCTGTCCACGTTAATCGCGGACGCCTCGAAGCAACATGGCGTCGATCCGCGTCTGGTCGCCGCGATCGCCGCGCGCGAGTCCGCGTACAACCCTGCCGCCATCTCACCCGCCGGCGCGTCGGGCGTCATGCAACTGATGCCGGCCACGGCGCGATTCATCGGCGTCGACAACGTCTTCGATGCGCGTCAGAACGTCTTCGGCGGCGTGCGCTACCTCCGCACGCTCCTCGACACCTTCCACGGCGATCTCGACCTCACCCTCGCCGCCTACAACGCCGGTCCCGGCGCCGTGCAGAAGTACAACGGCGTGCCGCCGTATCCGGAGACGCGGGAGTACGTGCGAATCGTGCGGGCGCGCTACGAAGCGGCGCTCAACCGCTGACAACTCAACCCTCGCCCCACTTCAGCTTCGTCCGTAACACTTCGAAGTAGCTCTTGTTTGGAGTGCGGATCAGCGTCACAGGGTTCAGCGACTTCTTCACGCAGACGGTGTCGTGCTCGGCGATCGGGAGGCCTTCCTGGCCGTCGAGGGTGAGGAAGATTTCCTGATTTGGAGTGGCGATGCCGATCTCGATTTCGAGGGTGTCGGGAAGGACGACCGGGCGATTGGTGAGCATGTGCGGACAGATCGGTGTCAACACCACGGCGCCCATCGTCGGATAGATGATCGGGCCGCCGGCGCTGAGGTTGTAGGCCGTCGATCCGGTCGGCGTGGCGATGATCAGGCCATCCGCGCGGAAGGACGACATGAACTCGCCGCCGACGGTGACGCGCATTTCGATGATGCGGGCCAGCGCGCTCTTGTTGATCGTGGCGTCATTGAGGACGCGATACGTGCGATGGTCGCGGCCCGGTCCGCGTACGGCAACATCGAACGCCACACGCTCTTCGCTTTCGTAGTCGCCGGCGAGCACGCGCTCCAGCACTTCCGGGAAATCCTCCACGCGCACCTCGGTGAGAAAGCCGAGCGTGCCCATGTTCACGCCGAGGATTGGAACGCTGTTCGGAGCGTGGCGGGCGACGGAGAGGAGCGTGCCGTCGCCTCCGAACGTCATCAGCAGGTCGGAGTGCTTGCCCAACTCGCCCTTGGCGACGCACTTGCCGCGATCGTCGAGCTTGTCGGCAGTGGCATAGTCGAAACAGACGCCGAAGCCGCGTTCGCGTAGATCGGCGGCCACTTTCGCGGCGAACTGCAGCGCCTCGTCCGAGGTGATCTTCGCGGAGATCCCGATCGTCTTCACGGGAGGGAGTTTACGCGAACACCTCGAGCGTATAGCGTCCGTTCATGAGGGCCGTGCGAGACTGTGCCGACTTATGTGTGGCATCAATGGAATCGTCTCTTTCGGCGGCCGCGCGCCAGCGATCGACGTCGATGAGCTGACGCGCACGCGCGAAGCGATGCGCAGCCGCGGTCCTGACGCTGCGGGCATCTGGCTCTCGCCCGATGGCCGCGCGGGATTCGGACATCGCCGGCTCTCGATCATCGACGTCAGCAATCGCGCAAACCAGCCGATGGTCAGCAGCGACGGCGACCTGGTGCTGACGTTCAACGGCGAGATTTACAACTTCCGCGAATTGCGAGAAGAGCTCGAGCGAGAGGGCGAGACGTTCGCGACGACGTCCGACACCGAGGTCGTGTTGCGGATGTATCGGAAATGGGGCGACGCGATGCTGCCGCGGTTGCGGGGGATGTTCGCGTTCGCAATCTGGGACGCGCGGAAAAACACGTTGTTCCTCGCCCGCGATCCGTATGGCATCAAGCCGCTTTACTACGCGAACGATGGGTCGACGTTCCGGTTCGCGTCACAGGTGAAAGCGATTCTCGCGGGCGGCGCCGTTTCGGTCACGCGCGATCCCGCGGGCCTCGTAGGATTCCTGCTGCGCGGCCACATACCGGAGCCATTCACGATGTACGAGGCGATCCACCAACTGCCGGCAGGAACGTCAATGATCGTGACGGGTGGCGGTGCGTCAGCGCCGCGGCCATACTTTTCGATCGCGGCGATCCTTCGCGACGCGGTGAATGAGCATCGTCACTACAGCGACGACGAGCGCGCGGCGATCATCGCCGACGGCGTTCGCGAATCGGTTCGCTACCACTTGGTTTCCGATGTCCCCGTCGGAGCGTTTCTCTCTTCCGGCCGCGATTCCAGCACCATCGTTGCCCTCGCCTCGGAAACGACGACCTCGCTTCAGACAGTCACGCTCCGTTTCAGCGAGTACGCCGGTACTGAAAAAGATGAAGCACCACTGGCCGCGCAGGTGGCGATGCAATACGGGACGAAGCATCGCGCCACCACGTTGTCCGGCGAGGAGTTTCGAAACGAACTGCCGCGAGCGTTGGCGGCGATGGACCAGCCGTCGTTCGACGGACTGAACTCCTACTTCGTCTGCAAAGCGGCGGCGGAGCTCGGATGGAAAGTCGCGCTCTCCGGCACAGGAGGCGACGAGTTGTTCGGCGGGTATACGACGTTCCGAATCATCCCGCGCGTCGTGCGGATGTTCGGAGCGTTCAAGCACACACCAAGCGCTGCCGCAGCGTTCCGGCGCGTCTACGGCCGGATGACCAACAACCCCGCTCGATTCAGTCCCAAGACCGCGTACACCCTGCAGTACTGCACGTCGTATGAGGGTGCCTACCTGATGAAGCGCGGACTTTTTCTGCCGGACGAAGTCGCGTCCATCGTCGGCAAGGACGTCGCGCGCGAAGGCCTGGAGCGGCTAAACCTGCTGGACGCCATCCGCGAAACGATCACTCCCGATCCGGGAACGGGATTCGCGCGCATTGCGGCGATGGAGTCTGCGCTCCTGCTGCGCAACCAACTCCTACGCGACATCGATTGGGCGTCGATGGCACATTCGCTCGAAGTACGCGTCCCGCTGGTAGACGCCTTCCTGCTCCGCAAAGTCGCGCCGGCGGTTTTCTCGACCAGAAAGCGGGACGGCAAGGAACTGCTGTCCCGCTCCCCACATCGCGCGCTGCCAGACGCTGTCCTCAATCGAAAGAAGACCGGCTTCACCATCCCAAACGTGGCCTGGCTCGACGACCGCCGCCACACGCCCCAGCATTTCGGTACGCGTCCATGGGCCCTCCATATCCTCGAAGCGGCCGGGTACGCGACGATCGCGTGAGTCGTTCCTACTGCCTCACCTTCTTAAGCGCCTCCATCTCCAGCGCGACGACTTCCTTCGGCAGCGGCGCATAGCCGAGTTGCTGGGCGTACTGCTGGCCGTCCGTGAGCGCCCAGCGGATGAAGTCGACCATCGTGCGGGAGCGGGCCACGTCCTTCGATGATTCCTGCAGGAGCAGCCATGTGAAGGAGGAGATCGGGTAGACGTTGTGGCCGGGCGCGTTGGTGATCGAGACGCGGAAATCCTTCGGCATCGCTTTCGCGGCGGCCGAGGCGGCGTTGGAGACGGTCTCGGTCGAGGCGCGCACCCATTCGCCGGCCAGGTTCTGTACCGCGCCGTACGAGATCTTGTTCTGCAGCGCGTAGATCAACTCGACGTAGCCGATCGAACCGGGCGTCTGCTTGACCAATCCCGCGACACCTTCGTTGCCTTTCGCGCCGACGCCGGCAGGCCAGTTGACCGACGTCGCGACACCGACTGTCTTCCGATACTCCGGTGACACTTTCGCCAGGTAGTCGCACCAGATGTAGCTCGTTCCGGAGCCGTCGGAGCGATGGACGACGGCGATGTCGGCATTCGGCAGGTTCACGCCGGGATTCGAGGCGCGGATCGCGGCATCGTTCCACTTCGTGATCTTGCCGAGGAAGATGTCCGCGAGGACCGGACCGGTGAACCTCAGCTCCGCGCTGATCTCCGGAACGTTGTAAATCGGAACGACGCCGCCGAGGACCGTCGGCAAGTGAACGATGCGGAAGCCGGCCGCGGTGATCTGATCATTCGTCATCGGACCGTCCGAGCCGCCGAAGAAAACCGTGCCGGCAGAGAGCTGGCGGATGCCGCCGCCCGAGCCGATCGACTGGTAGTTGATCTCGGCGTTCGGATGCATCTTGTGGTACTGGTCGAACCACTTCGAATAGATCGGGTAGGGGAACGTGGCGCCGGCGCCGTTGATCTGCAGGGTTTGTGCGGATAGAGCAGTCGCAAGCAGCGCGATGGCCGCGAAGAACAGCTTCTTCATTTGTCGCTCCTATTGAATTGGTTAGAAGGAGATCAGCATCTTCACTTCGTAGTTGGTCGTGTTCGGAGCCGCGGGCGTGAGACCGCTGCGTTTCAGCGAGTCGCGGTCGACGAGAATCGCCGCAGTCTTGCCGCTGAGGTTCGGGACCCAGTAGGCGATGCCGTCAATGTCGCGCGTCTGCTTCTGCGAATGGATGGCGTCGTTCGGCAGGTAATCGTCGTGGCGGATGAGCGCCTCCCACCCTTTCGTACCGAGCTTCGGCGTCACCCAGAGCGACCACCCCTTCCCGCTGATCTGCGCTTTGGTCGCGGACGTGCGGTCCTTGGCGCGGAGCAGATCGAATCCGGCATTGAACAGAGGATGCTCGTACGTAATCTCGCCGAGATCGCGCTCGCGCTTGGCGCCTTGGACGTAGTGATCGTCGTCGATGAACGCGGTCAGGCGCAGGCCTTTCAACATCGTGCCGCCGAGCGGGAACGGCCGCACGGTGCCGCGCACCATGAATGCCTTCTCGTTATTCGCCTCGGCCTTCGTATAGCCCTCGCCGTTGTAAAAGCCGGCGTGAACGTCGCCGTAGTTGCCATTGAAGTTGTAGTGGGCCGAAAGGCCTGCGTCGGCCGACGGCAAACCGGTGGTCCGCTCGGCGAAGATCGTTCCCTGGAAGCGGTAGCGGTAGATGCCCTCCGTGTAATCCGTATAGGGGTTCTGCTGCACGCCGGCGCGGACCCACGAACCCTTCGTCGTCCAGTCGTCGAGGTTCAACTGCGCGTAGGCGTACTTGAGACGGAAGAGCTGGCTGCCGCTGAGCGACGCGCCCGTGCTCGTCTCGCGCGAAACATCCGGCGTGATGCGGAAAGCAATCAGGTGATTGAGGTTGCCCGTGACGTTGATGTACGCACGGCTGATGTTGAACGAGTTGCTGTTGATGGTGTTGCCGTCCGTGTCCTTCGCCTTCGGCGATTCGACGTAGGTGTAGTCGCCGAAAATCACCGCGTTGACGTTGATCTTCGGCGTGTCGTCCGGCGGGGTGTAGCCGGCGGCGGGCGTGACCTGGGCCACTGCGCCGGTGGCGATCATCATCGCGCCGATGAAACTGGCTGCCGAGTTGCGAATCCTCATTTCGTGCGAGCCTCCTTGTGTTGGCGCGGATAGTAGGCCGAAGGCGCTCCGTTTGGTTGCGGCCTGGGTAAATTCGACGTGAATGAGCGGTACGATCTGCGCATTCGAGTGGGAGACCTGAATGTTCCGACGAATCGCCAATCTCTTTCGCGGCTTCCTGAGCCTCTTCATCGGCGGGATCGAGCGCCAAAATCCCGAGGCACTGCTCGAGGTGGAAAAGCAGAACATTCGCAAGCAGATCGCGAACTACAACCAGGGGCTGGCCGCGCACGCCGGGCTCTGCGAACGACTGATGACGCAGGTCAAACGGCTGGAGCAGGAAGAGCGCGAGCTGCGCGCCAAGACGGCCGCCAACCTGCGCGCCGGCAATCGCGATCTGGCCAGCCAGCAGGCGCTGCGACTGCAAACCGTTCAGCGCGAGCTGGTCGAAAACCGCACGCAGCTCGGATCGGCCGAGGCGACGTACCGCGAGTTGCTGCGCGCGCGCGACGTATCGGTGAAGGCGGCGCAGGCCAAGCTGCAGTCGCTCAAGAACAGCATCGATGACCTGAAAATCAAACGGGCCACCGCCGAGCTCAACGAGATGGCCTCGGGGATGATCTCCCAGATCGGCGGCTCCGGCGACACGCTCAACCGCCTCCACGAGATGGTGGAAGACGAGCGCGAGAAAGCCGCCGGCCGCGCCCGCGTGGCCCGCGACACGCTGAACTCCGGTGAGATCGAGATGCAGGAGCACGAGCAGAAAGCGCTCGCCGATCAGGCGCTGGAGGATTTCGCGCTGAAGGAAGGGCTGGTGCTCGAAGCGCCGCGGAATACGGTCACGATCGAGAAGGCGGCGGCGAAGAGCCTCGGGCCGAAGGACGAGTAGACCCGCCCACCCAGGAACGGTTTCCCTTTTGAAAGTACGCCGAACGCGTACTTGGCATCATCTCTGAAGGAGCACAGCAGTATCCCGACGAGGTGGCAGTCATGTTTGATGATGTCCTGATCGAATCTGCTGGCAAGGACAAGAAAAAAGGTGGGTGGGTGACGGTGCTCATTTCCGCCATCCTGCATTTCGTGATCATCGGCGCCATCGTCGCGGCCGGGCTGTACGTCAAGAAGAACCCGGAGATCATCACCAAGCCGATTCAGGCGTTCGTCGTCTCCGCGCCGCCGCCACCGCCTCCTCCCCCGCCGCCCGCGGCATCGCACGCATCGTCGACGCCGCACGTCCAGCATGTGGAGCCGCAGACACATCAAACGTTCCATCAGCCGACACAAACGCCGCGCGAAGTACCGCAGGTCGACAACGTTCCGACCGACACTACCGGCGGCCAGGAAGGCGGCGTTGTCGGCGGACAAGTTGGTGGTGTGGTCGGCGGCGTGGTGGGTGGCGTCGTCGGAGGAACGCTCGGCGGCACCCTCGGCGGACAACTCGGAGGACAGGTCGGCGGCACCGGCGACAAGCCGATGCGCGTCGGTGGTGACGTGAACCCGCCCACTGCCGTCAAACGGGTCGAACCGATCTACCCCGACGTTGCCCGCAAGGCGCGCATCGAAGGGATGGTCATCCTCGAAACGATCATCGACCGCGACGGCAACGTCACCGATGTTCGCGTGCTAAAAGGTCTCCCCCTCGGACTCGATCAATCGGCGGTGGACGCCGTCAAACGCTGGAAGTTCAAACCCGGAACGCTCAACGGACAGGCCGTTCCGGTCATTTTTACGCTCACGGTGAATTTCACGCTGCATTGACATAAGTGGCCAGTGGTTAGTGGCCAGTGGTCAGCAATGACTTCTGACCACTGACCACTCGAAAAGGAGAGAAGTACATGGAAGGGATGAACAGTAATTTCAGCCTCCTCGGAATGTGGGCGACCATGAACTGGGTCGCCAAAGGCGTCGTGGTCGTGCTCGCGCTGATGTCGATCTGGTCGCTGACCATCGCCATCGAACGGCTGATCCGTTTTCAACGCGCCAAACGCGAATCGCTCGGCATCGCCCTTGGCGTCACGCCGCTGCTCAAGCAGCACAAGCTCGAGGAAGCAATCACGCTGGCCAGCGATAAGCGCTACCGCCATTCGCACCTCGCGCGCGTGCTGCGCGCCGGGTTGACCGAGTTTCAGTACGAGTCGACGCAGACTCTCCCCGACGACTTCGACATCGTGGCCTCGGGGCAGCGTGCCATCGAACGCGAGTCGCTGATGACTACCGCGGAGATGAAAAAAGGCCTCGGCAATCTGGCCACGATCTCGACGACGGCTCCGTTCGTCGGCCTGTTCGGCACCGTGGCCGGCATCATCCACGCCTTCCAGGGCATGGCCATCAGCGGCTCGGGCGGCCTCGGCGCCGTCTCCGCCGGTATCGCCGAAGCGCTGGTCACGACCGCGTTCGGACTCTTCGTAGCCATCCCGGCGGTGTGGCTCTACAACTACTTCCTCAACAAGGTCGAGCGCTTCCAGGTGGAGATGTCGAACTCGTCATCGCAGCTCATCGACTACTTCATCAAGAACGAGGCGCGCGTTCGCGCCGGCACGGCAACGGTCCGCTAGGAGTCGAGGATGGCATTCGGCGCTGGGGGCGGAAGCCCCGACGAAGTCAAAGGAGACATCAACGTCACCCCGCTGGTCGACGTCTGTCTCGTGCTGCTGATCATCTTCATGGTGGTCACTCCGATGCTGCAGTCGGGCGTCGACGTGGCCCTGCCGCAGGGCGCGCATTCGGAAAAGAAGCCGGGCAAGGAGTCCGACCTCATCGTGTCGATCAAGGTCGACGGCACAGTCTTCATCGGCCAGGACTGGATTCCCGACCGCGACCTCCCGCGCTACATGAAGGCGGAGCACGACAAGAACGCCGGCCGCAACGTGATGGTCAAAGCCGACAAGCGCATCAACTTTGGCAAAGTGCGCATGGTGATGAAAGCCGCGAACGATGCCGACTTCACGGCGGTCTCGTTCCTGACCGAAAACCAGATGGCCGGGAAACAGATCGCGCAGCAAACGAAGTGAACTGAGGTACGAAATGTCCATGTCCGCTGGCTCCGGCCAGGGAGTTCGATCCGAAATCAACATCACGCCGCTGGTCGACGTGGTGCTGGTGCTGCTCATCATCTTCATGGTGGCTACGCCCATCCTGCAGATGGGCCTCGACGTCGAGGTGCCGCCCAAAGTCGAGGTGACCGGCGCGCCGCCGCCCTCCGAACAGAACCAGCTCGTGGTCACCGTCCGCACGGACGGGATCTATCTCAACACGCAGAAACTGGGCGACGCAAAAGCGCTCCGCGACGCGCTCGCGCCGCAGATGCTCTCGCGCGGCGTCGCCGACCGCGTCGTCTTCATCAACGCCGACGACACAGTCCCATTCGACCGCGCCGTCGAAGCGATGGACGCCGCACACGAGGCGGGAGCGAAGAAGGTGGGCTTCCTGACGGATCCGCCTACGAAGTAGGCGTTGTACGAATGACGCGCAACTGACCCGCACCATTCTTGAACCCAACATTCACCATCGATATCGGTGCAATACAGGTCTTACGTGTATCTCAGCGGCGGCGGAATGCCCGCGTCAGTGACAGTCCATTGGACCCGAAACTACGTCCTTCTACGAGAAACTCGGCCGGCACACGCACATACCGACGAGCTCGCCACGGATATCTCCTCTAATGCGCAGATAGCGAAAAGAAGTCGACGAGACGACGCTACTCTCCATGTGGCATAATCCACGGCCGAATATCAGACGCGTCATTAACTGCTGGATGGAGTCCCGTATGTCGGTTCCGGGCGTAAGAATTCCGTCGCCGCTCGCCACACTGTTTCAAGCCTTGACCCGATCCGTCATCTTCAGTGTGGGCATAGTCCTGACGACCGTCCTGGCGTCGCCTGCACAAGCCACGTGCACGGGGTCACTCACGTTGACAAAGACGGCCAATCCCAGCTGCATCTATATCTCAGTCACAGGAGGCTCAGCAACATGCCCTAACCTCCCGGTTCAAGTCTCGCTGAGTACCGACGGCAGTGAATTCATCCCTCAGATAAATTGCCAGCACTCGCCGTGCTCGCAATCGAACATCCTCGGCGGCTGTTATTCATGTCTCGAGGGAACCCACTCCTGGTCTATGAGCGTTACCTGCTACACGAAAGGAGGAGAAAACGGAGAATGTGGCGTTCCGGACGACCCGCCGTATATCGAGACAAAGACCTTCGAGTTCGACCATACCCCGTCCATCACAGCAGTAAACGCCATCAGCACAGGCCCGTACGAGGTGCAGGGTGAAGTCAAGTATGACGCTGAGTCGGCGTGGACCGATAACGGCGTAATTGTCGAGCGTCTCGGAAGCTCGACACCCCCAGGGTATTCTGCCGGCGACCACGCCGCCACCCACCATACGACGGGATTCACCGCTGTCCCCGATGGTTCCGACTCAACGATGGTAATGCTGACTGTCGTCGCGTGCGGCGATAGGAAGACTTCCACAGTCCTCAATAGCGGCGACAATGAGTGCCCGACCGGCGGCGACCCATCCGCAGGTTCGTCCTGTCCGTCTTGTGCAGGAAAACCGATCCGACTAGCCAACGGCAATATGCGCATGACGGACCGTGACGCCTTGCCGGGAAGCGACTTCGCCGCGCTGATGCGAACCTACGATAGCCAAGGCCGCGGAGGATTCTTCGGAAACGGATGGAAAAGCCTCTTCGACGCAAAGATTCGGACGTACCAATCGCAAACCCTCGGCACAACCTTCGTCGAAGTGAGAACCGCCGCAAGTTCCCAGTACCTCTTTCAGAACGTTGATGGCGGCTGGCTTCAGATGTGGCCACGGGGAAGTACGCCGGCCATCCTCCTCCCCGGCGCGGGCACATTCACCCTACGCGAGCCTCGCAGTTCAACCGAGACGATTTTTGACGCTGGATCCGGGCGGATATTGCGCGTGCACTCTCGCGCCTCAGGTGGCCGTGATGTCGTCATTTCCTATGCTGGCGGCTTTCCATCGCATGTGACCGATTCGTGGG
>DASYJY010000262.1:0-30479 GCA_035995985.1 Thermoanaerobaculia bacterium
TCCGGCGAAGTCAGCACGGTCGTTCAGAAGCCGTTTCAGCCGAAGCAGCTGATCGACGCCGTCCGGCTCATGAGCCAGTCATGAGCGGCACGTTCACGATTGTCGACGGCCGATACGCGATCGTCCGTCTGCACGCCGATGACGCCATTCCGCCTTGGGGCCGTGGCGCGTTCGTTTCGATCACACGAACGAGCGACGAATTGTCGATCGTCTGCGAGGAGGGCAACGTTCCTGACGTCGTCGCTGATCGCGGCTGGCGATGTCTCAAACTCGCCGGTCCGATGCCGCTCGACCAGACCGGCGTGGCCGCGGCGTTTACACGCGTGCTCGCGGATGCGCGCGTGGCGCTCTTCGTCATCTCTACGCACGACACCGACTACGTGCTCGTCCGCGATGCGGTGTTGGACGACGCGTCCGCGGCGTTGCGCGCCGCTGGCTACATCGTGCGCTGATCGTCCTCCGGCACGAACTCGAGACACGCGCGAATCATCCCTGCCACCTCGGCGATTTTCAGCGGACGGCGGATGATGATCTGCACGAGCTCCGTGTCGATGGCGTCTTTCGAGGAGCGGACGTCGGCGGTGATGATCACCATCGGCGGCGGACGCTCGGGCAGCGAATGGACGCGGTCGAGGACGTCTTCCACGCCTTCGATTTCCAACTGCAGCAGCATCAGCGCGTAGCGCCGCTGGCCGAGTTGCACGAGCGCCTCGCGCGCCGACGCGGCGGCGTCGCAGAACACATCACGGGCGAGCAACGCACTGCAAAGTGAGGCGCGGACTTGCTCGTCGGCGTCCACCAGCAGGACGCGCGCGTTCTGGGTCATCGATCGTCGTTTCCCCTGCCGACAACGGCCATAGTTACAAATAACCTGCCACGAATCGCGGATCGGCATCCGCTACAATCCGCGCCCCATGGAGCCATCGCTCGCCGTCGCCGCGCCGAGTACGACGCGCGAGCGTTTCGTACTCCACCGCGCCTTCGCCGCTCCGGCCAGCACGTTCGCCGAGGACGTCCGCCGAGGACTCACGGCAACGCCGAAGTTCCTCCTCCCTCACTACTTCTATGACGCGCTCGGTTCAGCGCTTTTTTCGGCGATCTGCGAACTGCCGGAGTACTACGTCACGCGCGCCGAGGACGAGATCTTGCGGAAGAAGGGATCGGAGATTGCGGCCGCGTTCGGATCGAACGTCCGCATCGCCGAGCTTGGAAGCGGCAGCGCGCGTAAGACGCGGCATCTGATCGACGCGATCCTCAATCGCCAGCCCTCGCTCGACTTTTTCCCGATCGACGTCGACGCCGGGATCCTCGCCTCCAGCAGCCGCGAGTTGTTGAACGAGTATCCGCACCTTTCCATCACCGCGATCTGCGGCGATTTTCGCCATCCGGCCACGCTGCTGCGCCCGTACCTCCCGCCCTCCGACGCGCGCACGATCGTCCTCTTCCTCGGCTCGAGCATCGGCAACCTCGATCCTGCCGCCGCCGGCGCAATGCTCGCCAATCTCCGCACCGCACTCGCTCCCGGCGACGCTCTCTTCCTCGGCGCCGACCTTCGCAAATCGCCGTCGATCCTCGAGCCCGCGTACGACGACGCGCTCGGCGTCACCGCCGCCTTCAATCGCAACGTTCTCGTACGCATCAATCGCGAGCTCGGCGGAACATTCGATCTCGCCACGTTCGCGCACCGCGCGTTCTACAACGCCGCCGAGGGACGCATCGAGATGCACCTGGTCAGCAAAATCGCGCAGCGGGTGCTCATCGACGGATACGAAATCGCGTTCGACGAAGGCGAATCGATCCACACCGAAAACTCGCACAAGTACGACGACGACGCCCTCGCCGCTCTCGCCGCCGCCGGCAACTTTCGCATCGAACGTAGATGGACCGACAGCCACGGCTACTTCGCGGATCTGCTGCTGGTGGCGACGTAAGGAGGCATCGCTGTCATCCTGAGCCGCCGGAGGCGTTGGAGCGCGAAGCGCGAAGCGCCGGAGGACGGTCGAAGGACCCCCAACCTGTTGACCTGGTCGGGCGGCGGTAACCACGATGCAAGTACGGTGGGGGTCCTTCGACCGTCCTGCGGCGTTCCGCGCTTCGCGCTCCAACGCCTTCGGCGGCTCAGGATGACAGGCAAGAATGCATTCGCGGAGGTCGCTGTTCTTACTCGCGCCTCACGTAGTTTCTGAGTATCATTCCGCGTCTTTGTGCCGAGGTAGCTCAGTTGGTTAGAGCACCAGATTGTGGATCTGGGGGTCGCCGGTTCGATCCCGGCCCTCGGTACCATGGACCCCCGCCCGAATGACCAACACCGTCGAACCCCGTGTCTCCCGCGGTCTGCGCGACCTCCTTCCCGACCAGATGCTGGCGCGGCAGTCGATGATCGATACGATCCGCCGCGTCTACGAGCTGTACGGATTCGTTCCCCTCAGCACGCCCGCCATCGAGTTTCTCGATGTCCTCTCCGGCAGCGCGGGTCAGGAAGCGCAGTCGTCGATCTTCCGCGTCACGAATCCGGAGAATGAGGCGCTCGGACTTCGCTTCGATCTGACCGTGCCGCTGGCCCGCGTCATCGCGCAGTACAAGGAACTGCCGCGCCCCTTCCGCCGCTATCAGGTTTCGCCGGTCTGGCGCGCCGACAAGCCGGACAAAGGCCGCTTCCGCGAGTTCACGCAGTTCGATCTCGATTCGGTCGGCACGGAGTCGGAGGTCGCGGATACGGAAGTCATCGCCGGGATGTGTGACACGTTGTCGGCACTGAACGTCGGACGCTATCTGGTCCGTTTTTCCAGCCGGGCGATTCTGAATCTGCTGCTCGATTTCGCCGGTATCAGTGCGGAACAAGGCGTCGACGTCTTCCGCGTCCTCGACAAGCTCGACAAAGTCGGTCTCGACAAAGTCTCGCGCGAGCTGATGAACGGCTACAAAGACGAATCGGGCGACACGATCCGCGGCGTTGGATTGAGCGCCGATCAGGTCGATCGCATCAAACGCTTTCTCGATATCAAGTTTGATTCGCGCCGCGACGTCGTCAGCAGCGTGCGCGAGCTTTTCGCAGGTCTCGATCACGCCGCCGCGCAGATCGACGTCGTCGAAAAAATCTCGAATCACCTCTACAACCTTGGCTACGGCGACGATCGCGTCTCGCTCGATCTCTCCATCGCCCGCGGCCTGGCCTACTACACCGGTCCCGTCTTCGAAGCGATCCTGCTCGACGCGCCGCAGTTCGGCTCCATCTTCGGCGGCGGACGTTACGACGGCCTGGTGATGCGCTTCCTCGGCGAGCCGATTCCCGCCGTCGGCGCATCGATCGGCGTCGATCGCTTACTCGCCGCGCTCGCGCACCTCGGCCGCGTCGACACTCGGAAGGCGACCGCGCGCGTGCTGGTCACCAACATGGATCGCGCGATGACCGACGACTACCTGCAACTGACGTGGGAACTGCGCCGTGCGAACATCCCCACCGAGTTCTACATCGGCACTGCCAAACGCCTCGGCAAGCAGCTCGAATACGCCGACCAATACGACATCCCGCTGGCCATCCTCTGCGGCTCGAACGAAAAAGCGCAGGGCATCGTGACGGTGAAAAACATGGCCGCTGGCCGTGCGAAAGCGTCGCAACTCGATGACCGCAGCAAGTGGCTGGCCGAGCGTCCCGGCCAAACGACGATCCCGCGCGAGCGGCTGGTGGAGGGGATTCGTGATCTGCTCGCAGAGATTGAATCGCCACCGGAAGGGTAGCGCGCAATGACGAGACGGAGCGTTACTCGCCCGACTGCGGCCGCGCGCGAAGGCGCGCTCGACAATCCAGCCCCGCGCTCGGCGCTGGGTAACCGAGCGCGTATGAAGTTCGTGGCCGCAAAGGCGGCCACCACAAAATGCTCGCGCCGCGCGAGATCGTGTAGCGGCCGCCTCCGCGGCCGCACGTTCGTTCGTGCGCTTCAACCCCGCGCCGAGCGCGGGGCTGGATTGTCAACCGCGCCTCCGCGCGGGACCAGAGACGAATCGCGCCAATTCTCCATAAATTCTCAACCATGACTGACACCATCCTCCTCGACGGCTACTCGCTCACGATCGAGCACCTCGTGCGCATTGCGCGCGAAGGCGCACGCGTGGAGATCGATCCGTCGACGAACGAACGCGTCGACGCCAGTGAACAACTCATCGCGACGGTCGTTGCAAATTACCGCCGCGCCTGGGAAGCGGGCGAACCGGCGGCGACCGAATACGGCGTCACCACCGGCTTCGGCGAATTCAAAGACAAACCGATTGCTCCCGCCGATCTCGAACAGCTACAGCGCAATTTGCTGTTGTCGCACTCCGTCGGCGTCGGCGAGAACTGCGATCCCGACGATCTGTCGAATTACTTTGGCGGCGACGTCGTCCGTGCCGTGCTGGCCACGCGCCTCAATTCGTTTCTGCAGGGACACTCCGGCGTCCGCCGCAAGCTCGTCGAAATCCTACAGGCCATGCTCAACCGCGGCGTGATTCCTCTCGTCCCGCTGCGCGGTTCTGTCGGCGCCAGCGGCGATCTCTGTCCGCTCTCGCACACCTTCGCCACGCTCCTCGGTGCGGGACGTTTCTACATCGCCGGCACGAAGGATCTTCGCGATGCGTCGGAACTTCCCACGGTCATCGGGTTTACCGCCGACGAGCTGAAACCGACATTCAAAGAAGGACTGGCTCTCGTCAACGGCGTCAACTTCTCCGCATCGATGCTCGCCTTCGGCGTTGCCGACGCCGAGCGCCTCGCCGATCTCGCAGACTCCGCTGCCGCGATGACCCTCGAAGCGATGTGCGGCTGCACGCGCGCGCTCGATCCGAAAGTGCACGCCGCGCGCGGCCATGCCGGACAGATCGCCAGCGCCGCGCGGATGCGCGAGCTGATCGAAGGCAGCAAACTCGTCGAACGCGCCGGTGCCGTGCAGGACCCGTATTCGCTTCGCTGTGCGCCGCAAGTCCACGGCGCCTCGCGCGCCGCCATCCGCTATGCGCTCGACGTCGCCGAGCGCGAGATCAACGCCGCGACGGACAATCCGCTGTTCTTCGACGGCGAGCCGTTCGACATCCGGTTTCGCGACAACTGGCCGGACGGCTATCGTGGCGATCAGCGCCTGGCCTACTCCGCCGGAAACTTTCACGGCCAGCCGATCGCCCTCGCCGCCGACTTCCTCAGCATCGCCCTCGCCGAGCTCGCGAACATCTCCGAACGGCGCACGCAAATGCTCCTCGACAGCGATCACAATCGCGGCCTGCCGCCGAACCTCACCACGCGCCCCGGCGTGAACTCGGGATTGATGATTACGCAGTACACCGCCGCCTCGCTCGTATCCGAGAACAAAGTTCTCGCGCATCCGGCCTCGGTCGATTCGATCCCCACCGGCGCGAATGCCGAGGATCACGTGTCGATGTCGACGCACGCCGCGCGAAAGATGCGAACCATCCTCGGCAACGTGCAAAGCGTCATCGCCATCGAGCTCATCGTGGCCGCGCAAGCGATTGAATGGCGCGTCGCGATGATGCGCGGCGTCGCCGAGGCGCATACCCTCGCCGATGCGGAAACGCAGGCCGCGGCATTCGAACAAGCCGTCTCCGGCCGCGCGTCCGAAATCGCCCAACTCCTCGGCACGGGAACCGCTGATCTCTACCTCCGCATTCGCGAGCTGGTCGACCCGCTCTTCGCCGACCGGCCCCTCAACGAAGCGATCCGCCGCGTGCGGTTGGCCATCACTACTTAGGAGTCGTTCATGCGGAGAGTCCGTCCGGCGTTGTTGCTGCTGTTCGTTGGCTGCGCCGGACTGCGTCCATTTCCGCCGCCCTCGGCGTGTGCGAAGCCGGACGGAAGCGTGGCAAGCCTCTGGACCTGTATCGGAACTCCCGATCCGGCGCCGAAAGAAGGCGGCCTCGCCAGCACCCTCCGTATCGCGAATGGCGACCTAACGCGCCGCGTGATCCTGAACCAGACGCCCTCGCTCTCCTGCAACACGAAGCCGTGGAGTGGGTTCGAGCACGTTTCGGTGGCTGTCGCCGGCGGCGATCGTCTCGAGGCCTTCGTTCATGCGGGCGATGCGGCGAAGCCGGTGGTGTTCGTCATCCACGGTTTGTACGACAGCAACTCCATTCGATACGTTCGCTACGCCGCGTCGGCATTGGCCGCGAATGGATTCGGCGTCGTCGTTCCCGATATGCGCTGGCATGGTTGCCTGATCGGCCTGACGAATACCTTGGGTGTCCTCGAGTCGGCCGATTTGATGGCGTGGGCCAAGGCGGTTCGCGACGGACAAATCGGATCGCTCGGCGGCCGTCCAATCGGCATGATCGGCTTCAGCCTCGGCGCGCTCGATGTCATCGACACCATTTCGCTTCCGGATGCGGTGTCGCGCTTCGACGCCGGCGGGATCGCGGTGTCGCCACCCGCGGCGGTCAGCGAGGTTCGAAAACGGCTCGATCGCCTGCGAACGCCGATGGCTCTCTACTTTCGACTCACGTTGCGGATGCGCAACCGCCGGCTCGGCATTCCGTTCTGGTCGCGCGAGCCCTTCCAGGCGTACCTCGAAAAGGTAGCCGCAACGACTCCGTTTCCCACGATGGATACGTTGATCGCTGCCGCCGAAACGACTGCCCGGCTGGCAAACGTTCGCCGGCCACTCCTGATCCTGGCCGCGAAGAATGATCCCGTCCTCGGCCAGAATGCCGCCGACGCGATTGCGAAAGCGGCTGACCCATCGCTGAAATATGTCCACGTCATCGAAACCGACGAAGGCGGCCACATAGGCATCATCGGCCGCGATCCGCAATGGTTCGTGAACGCGATGACGAACTTCTTCGCGAACGCGCCGCACGTACCGCCGCGCCCATAGCCCGTCTCGTATCATTCGATCCATGCGCGACCTCGACCTCGGCGACGGCATCATCGTTCCCGCGAATCTCCTTCGCGCCGCCACCTCCCGCGCCGGCGGACCGGGCGGGCAGAACGTGAACAAGGTCGAGACGCGCGTCACGATCGAAGTGGATGTCGATTCACTGCCGTTGCCCGACGACCGCAAAGCGCGCATCCGCGAACGCTTGGCCGGACGGATCAACAAACTGGGCGTGTTGCGCGTGACGTCGCAGGCCGAGCGCAGCCAGGTTGCGAATCGCGATCGCGCGTTGGCGCGGATGGAGGAGTTGCTGTCCGATGCAATCGCCGAACAGGCGACACGCAAACCCACGCGGATTTCCCGCTCGCAGAAAACGCGCCGGCTCGAAGAGAAGAAGCGCCGCGCGCAGACAAAAAAGCTGCGGACGACGTTCGATTAATCCGCAGATTACGCAGATGGGACGGAGATAAAAAACCGTTCTTCATGTGGTTCATCTGCGTCATCTGCGGATCGGTGCCTCTCCCTTCACGCCCGCCCAGGTTGCGAGCGCGGCATCCGCGCCGGGTTTGAGTTGGGCCCAGCTTGCGCGGGCGTCGGTGGTTGGCGCGGCGTCGGCGCTATCGATTGCGCCGGCGAGTTTTGCCAGCGCCTGATTGATGAAACGGAGTGACGACTCCGGCGGCGGCGGGGCGGTGAATTCGTCGCCGGCGATCGTGCCCGAAACCGCGGTCGCGCGGCTCTTCTGCGCCTCGGTGATGTCCGTGCGTTTGACGAATGCGCCGGCTTCGACGAGTGCGGCTGAGATCGATGCGCGTGTCTGTTCGACTTCGCGCGCGAGCGCGAACTGTTCGGCGTAGGCGCTGATCGGTAAATTCACGCGTGGATCGGGAACGACCGTCAGCGGTTGCGTGAACTTCTGGCCGTTCACCGTCAACACGATTTTGTAATTGCCGGGCGGCGCCCAGATGCCGTCGGCGAACGGGCCTCCCCCACCGCCGCCGCGGCGTCCGCCGACGCCGGCGGGCGCGGGATAGTGCAGCGTCCAGACGAAGCGGTGCATGCCGGGCGTCGCTGCGATCGTCGACGGCGTCGTGAACCATTCCGGCGCAGTGCCGAGGCGCTTCGGGTCCATTGCGGGAGGAACGTCGGTGCTGCTGTAGCGGCGCACGAGCGCATCGTTCGCGTCGAGGATCTCGATCGTCACGGGCTGCGTCGCCGCGCTGCGGATCACGTAATCGATGTACGCGCCGAAGGGCGGATTCGACGCCATCGGCTCATCTTTCGGCATCGGCGAGCCGGTGAATCCCGCGGGACGTTCGCGAACTGCCACCGCCGGTTTGAACAGGAAGTCGCCGGCTGGCACGTCCTGCCGCAGCGGCGTCACGTTGTCGATGGCCCAGAACGCGCGGCCGTGCGTGGCGATGACCACGTCGTCGCCGTGGACGTCGATGTCGCGCACCGAGGTCGTGGGGAGATTGAGCTGGAGCGGTTGCCAGTGATCGCCATCGTCGAGCGACACGTACACGCCGCGCTCCGTGCCCGCGTAAAGCATGCCGCGGCGCACCGGATCTTCGCGGACGACGTTCACCGTCTCATTGATGCCGTTCGATGCCAGCTGCCACGACTTGCCGCCGTCGTGTGTGCGATAGACATACGCCTTCGTATCCTCGATGCGATGGCGGTCGATCGCGGCGTATGCGGTCTCGCCGTCGAAATGCGACGCGTCGATGATGCCGACTTTCGACCACGCCGTCAGCGCCGGCGGCGTCACGTTCTGCCAATGCGCGCCTTCGTCGTGCGTGCGCCAGATCTCGCCGTCGTCGGTGCCGGCCCAGATGTCGCGATCGATGAAGCGTGACGGCGCGATCGCGTAGATCACGCCCTGCCGCGGCCCGGGCTGGGCTTTGTCCGCGGCGGTGATCGGATCGAGATTCAACGGAACGGGAGGATTCTCGCGCGTCAGGTCAGGACTGATCACCGTCCAATGCTTCCCGCCGTCGTCGGTGCGAAACATCCGCTGGTTCGAAAAGTAGAGCACGCGCGGATCGCGCGGCGAGAACACCAGCGGCAGCGTCCAGGTGCGGCGATCGTTGCCGGGATACGCGATGGTCGGATCGATCGACTGCGTCTGCTGCGTGCGCGTGTCGAGGCGGTCGACACGGCCGCCATAGATAATGTCCGGGTCCTTCGGATCGGGCGCGAGGTTGTCGCTCTCGCCGCCCGCGGTGGTCTCGCGAAACTCCATCAGCGTGATGCCGTCGATCGTCCCGGTGCGGCTCGGAATGCGCGCGGCGCCGGAGTCCTGCTGCGCGCCGTAAACCCAGTAGGGAAAGCGGTTGTCGGTGATGACGTGGTAGAACTGGCCGGTCGGCTGATTGAACCAGCTGCTCCACGTGCGGCCGCCGTTGAGCGAGATGACCGTGCCCTGATCGACGCCGAGGATGCGGCGCTCCGGGTGATCGGGATCGATCCACAGCTGGTGGTAGTCATCGCCGCCCGGCGCGCCTTTCACCGGCGCGAAGTTCTTGCCGCCGTCCGTCGAGCGATAGACGTTGACGTTGACCGAGTAGACGGTGTCGGCGTCCTTCGGCTCGACGGCTACCTCGCCGAAGTACCAGCCGCGCGACCAGATGCGCGCGTCGCTGCTGCTGCGCGTCCAGTTCGCGCCGCCGTCATCGCTGCGATACATGCCGCCGTCAGCGACGGCATCGACGATCGCGTAGACGCGCTGCGGATTCGACGGCGCGACGGCGATGCCGACGCGTCCCGGCTTGGCGGGAAAACCGTGGCCAGTCACCTCGGTCCAGTGATCGCCGCCGTCAGTCGATTTGAACAGACCGCTGCCCGGCCCGTTGGACGGCGGATAAACGCTCCACGGCGTACGCCGCGTCTGCCACAGCGACGCGTAGAGCACGCTCGCATTGCCAGGCTCGAAGGTGATGTCGATCGCGCCGGTGTCGTTGTCGTTGTTGCGCGACAGAATCCTCTGCCACGTTGCGCCGCCGTCCTTCGAGCGGAACACGCCGCGCTCCGCATTCGGGCCGTACGGATGGCCGAGCGCCGCGACATAAACAATGTCCGGATTCGTGGGATGGACGACGATGCGCCCGATCTGCTGCGAGTCGGTCAATCCGATGTGCGACCACGTTTTGCCCCCGTCGGACGACTTGTACATCCCGTTGCCCTGCGCGATGTCGGAGCGCATGTCGGCCTCACCGCTGCCGACGTAGATCACGCGCGGATTCGACGGCGCCACCGCGATCGCGCCAATCGATCCGATCGGCTGATCGTCGAAGATCGGCGTCCACGTGCGTCCGGCGTCTTTCGTTTCCCACACGCCGCCGTTCACGCTGCCGAAGTAGAAATGCTCCCCCTCGCCGGGAACGCCGGTCACTGCGAGAACGCGTCCCGCGCGAAAGGGGCCGAGGAGCCGCCAGTGAAGATCGCGGAAGAGAGTCGGATCAATCGCGGCGAACGAATTCACGGCGACGAGAAGAAGACAGCAGCGCAGAAATCGCATGGCCGCGAATGATAGCTGCTTGTCATCCTGAGTCGCCGGAGCCGCCGGAGCCGAAGGCGGAGCGGCGCAGGACGACGAAGGACCCCTTGGTGCCTGCATCGTCATTTCCCGCCGCCCTTCCCGAGTTATCAGGCACGGGGTCCTTCGACCGTCCTGCGCTCTCCGGCTTCGCCTTCGAAGCTCCGGCGGCTCAGGATGACAAAAGCGTCACGATTTCTACACGCAACTTCCGCTATAACGTCCGCCATGAAACTGCGCTCCGCCTTCGCCGCCATCCTTTTGCTCATCCCCATCGCCGCCCTCGCTGATGATCCAAACCCCTTCTTCGAAAAGAGCACTCTCCCATTCGAGGCGCCGCCGTTCGATCGCATCAAGGACAGTGATTACCAGCCGGCCATCGAGGAAGGGATGACGCGCGAACTGGCCGAGGTGCAGGCCATCGCCAACAATCCCGACGCGCCGACGTTCGCGAACACCATCGAGGCGATGGAGAAAACGGGCGACCTGCTGCGGCGCGTGCAGCGCGTGTTCGGCGGGATGACGCAGTCGAACACCAATCCGACACTGCAGAAGATTCAGTCCGCGGTCGCGCCGAAAGCGGCCGCGCATCGCGACGCCATCAATCTCGATCCGAAACTCTTCGCGCGCATCAAGTCGATCTACGACAGCCGCAACACCTCGGGGCTCAACGCCGAGCAGAAGTTCCTCGTCGAGCGCTATTACAAGAACTTCGTCCGCTCCGGCGCGCAGTTGAACGACGCCGATAAGACCGCGCTGCGGGCGTTGAATCAGGAGCAGTCGAAGCTCACCACACAGTTCCGCGATCGCGTCCTCGCCGACACGAACGCGTCGGCCATCGTCATCGACGACAAGTTGCTGCTCGACGGTCTGCCGGAATCCGACATCGCCGCCGCCGCGGAACGCGCCAAAGGCCGCGGCATGGAAGGGAAGTGGCTGCTCACGCTGCAGAACACCACGCAGCAGCCGCCGCAGACCTATCTGAAAAATCGCGACCTGCGCAAGCGGCTCTTCGAAGCATCGATCGCGCGCGGCAATCATGGCGGCGACAACGACACGAAGGCGATCATCACCCGCCTCGCGCAGCTCCGCGCCCAACGCGCGAAACTCCTCGGCTTCGCAACCTATGCCGACTACAACCTCGCCGACGAGATGTCGAAGACGCCCGCGAATGCGTTCAAGCTCATGACCGACATGGTCCCTGCGGCGACGGCGAAAGCGCGCGCCGAGGCGGCGCGGATGCAGAAGCTGATCGATCAGCAGAACGGCGGCTTCACGCTCCAGCCATACGACTGGCAGTTCTACGCGGAGCAGGTTCGCAAAAATGAATTCAATCTCGACGAGGGCCAGGTCCGGCCGTACTTCGAGATCAACAACGTCCTGCAGAACGGCGTTTTCTACGCGGCCACGAAGCTCTACGGCATCACGTTCAAGGAGCGCCACGACATCCCCGTCTATCAGCCCGACGTGCGCGTCTTCGACGTCATCGATTCCGACGGCAAACCGCTCGCGCTTTTCTACTTCGACGCCTTCTCCCGTCCGAACAAAGCCGGTGGCGCGTGGACCAGCAGCTTCGTCGGCCAGAGCAAACTCCTCGGCACGAAGCCGGTGGTGACGAACACGGAGAACTTCACCAAGCCGGCCGCCGGACAGCCGGCATTGCTGACGTTCACCGAAGTTACGACGATGTTTCACGAGTTCGGGCACGCGCTGCACGGGATGTTCTCGAACGTGACCTACCCATCGTTCGGCGGCTCCGCCGTGCCTCGCGACTTTGTCGAGTTCCCGTCGCAGTTCAACGAGCACTGGGCGATGGAGCCGACCGTCTTCGCGAATTACGCGAAGGACTACAAGAGCGGCGCGCCGATGCCAAAGGAGTTGATTGCGAAGCTGAAGAAGTCGGGCACGTTCAATCAGGGCTTCGCGACCACCGAATACCTCGGCGCGGCCCTCCTGGACATGGCCTGGCACAGCATCCCCGCCGACGCGCCGCTGCTCGATGCGGCCACGTTCGAGCCGGAGTCGCTCAAGCGATACAACGTCGCTCTCGATCAGGTCCCGCCGCGCTACAAGTCGACGTACTTTTCGCACATCTGGGGCGGCGGCTACGCGGCCGGCTACTACGCGTACTTGTGGAGCGAAGTGCTCGACGACGATGCCTACTACTGGTTCAAGGAAAACGGCGGCATGACGCGCGCGAATGGCGACAGGTTCCGCAAGATGATCCTCTCGCGAGGCGGCACCGAGGATCCGGCGGCGATGTATCGCGCGTTCCGCGGACGCGATCCGAAAGTCGAGCCGCTGCTCGAGGAGCGCGGGCTGACCGGCAAGTAAGTACAATCGCGCGCCCTCATGCTCGACGACATCACACGCATCAACTCTGAATTCGACGCCGCCCTCGCTGCCGCGAACACCGCGTCGGCGCTCGACGAGTTGCGCGTTCACTATTTCGGCCGCAAGGGCGGTCTGATCCCGGCGCTTTTCTCGCGGCTGAAAGAAGTGCCGAAGGAACAAAAAAAGGATGCGGGCGACGCGCTCAACAAGCTGCGCGACCGCCTCGAATCCGAGCTGAATGAAAAGCAGGAACGTGTGTCCGCCGAGGAGGCGAAGCGCAAGGAGTCGCGCGACATCATCGACGTCACGCTCCCCGCCCGCCTCCCCAACCTCGGACATCTCCACCCGGTCACGATCATCCGCCGCGAGATGGAGACGATCTTCAGCGAGATGGGCTACTCGCTCGATCCAGGCCCCGAGGTCGAGACCGACTGGTACAACTTCGAGTCGCTCAACTTCACGCCCGATCATCCCGCGCGCGATACGCAGGACACCTTTTTTCTCGACGTCGAACCTTACTTGCTGCGCACGCACACATCGAACGTGCAGATCCGCTCGATGGAAAATCACGCGCCGCCGGTGAAGGTGCTCTCCTGCGGCCGCGTCTACCGCCGCGACGAGATCACCATGCGCCGCTCGCCGATGTTCCACCAGGCCGAGGGGTTTCTGGTCGACAAAGGAATCCACATCGGACACCTGCGCGCGACGCTGGAACACTTCATCAAACGCCTCTTCGGCGCCGACTCGAAGATGCGCATGCGCCCGAGCTTTTTCCCGTTCACGGAGCCGTCCGCGGAAGTCGATATGTCGTGCGTCTTCTGCAAAGGCGCCGGCTGCGGCACCTGCTCGCAAACCGGCTGGATGGAGATCCTCGGCTGCGGCATGATCCACCCGCAAGTCCTCCGCAACGTCGGCATCGATCCCGAGGAGTGGAGCGGCTTCGCCTTCGGCCTCGGCCTCGACCGCTGCGCCATGATCAAGTTCGACATCCCGAACATCCGGACACTGTTTGAGAATGATCTGCGGGTTCTGCAGCAGTTCTGAAAGCTTCATCCGCAGATGTACGTCAGATAAAACTGCTCACCCGCCCGTAATCGCCCTTTTCCCTCCCGTCGCTGGGTTCCAGGCGAGGATCTGGCCGGCGTCGCCGACGTAGAAGACGTCGCGCAGCGGCTCGATCGGCGGACGGCTTTCGAAGACGCCGGAGTTGACCCAGTCACGAATCGGCTCGCGATGTTCGATGAGGCCACTGGCGATGTTGACGGCTTCGTACACGCGGCGGCGTGACCCGACATCGACGTCGTTCAACACCACGCGTGCGCCGTCGTCGCCGACGATCGACGTCGCTTGTTTTGCGCCGAGGGGGATATCGCGTTGCGGCGTGCCATCGGCAGTGAGGATGTGCAGGACCGTCGCGGAATCGGGCCCGTCGACGACGGCGATGCGGCCATCGCGAAGGAAGTCCGCGTCCTTCACGTGCGTGCCGCTGATGATCGTTTTGATCGATGCACCCGTGCGCGCGTCGATCAACGTCAGCAGGTTCTCGCGTGAACGCCTGACCAGCATGTGCGCCCCCGAGGGATCGAAGGAAGAGCGGAAATTCGGCGAGGCGATGAAGCCGGTCTCGCGAAGCGCGCGTGAAGGCACGTCGAGCTCCATGATCTTCACGCCGTCCGGAACGTTCAGATACACGCGAATGAGATCGGGCGTAACAAAAAACTCGCGGTTGTACGTCGAGTCAGGCAGCCGCACTGAAACCAACGAGCGTTTCGTGGCGACGTCGTAGACCGAGAGATTGCTCGGCCGCGTAATGGTGGCGATACGTCCGCCGTCGTCGGACACAAAGTACTCACCGCCGGCCATGGTGAGTCCCGTGGCCGCCGGCTCCGTCTTGCCTCGGGTATAGATGAACGCTTCCGCGCCGCTGCCACTGCGCCGCGGAACGACCGCGCTACGGCCGTCGCGTGTGTAGCGCGTCGCCCATTCCGCCCACGGTTCGACGCGCCATGTCGCGCCATCCGCCGTATTGAGAAGAAATGCGCCGCGATAATCCGACCGCCCCTTCGAGGTACCGGTGACGATCGCAAACGGCCCATTCGTCGAGCGCATCGCGTGGATTTGGCCCGTGAGATCGCTCGGCTTTACGGATACGACCCACGCCACGAACGCGGCCGCGATGAGCAGCGCCACGGCAATCGTCCCCCATAAGAATTGCGACAACGCGACGTGACTTCGTCTGCGATCGGTGCGTCCGCGCTCGAGTTGCCATCCTCCACCGGCAATGATGGCCAAAGCGGCCGCGATGGCCAACGCAACAGCAAGTTTGGAAACGATGATGGACGCTCCGCCTGCCATCAGAGGCAACAGCAGGAAGCGGATGGTCACAACGCAAATCACGGCAGCCGCGAAATCGAAAACGATCAGCGGCGAGCGCGATCGGGCAAACGTGCTGATCACGTGCGCGATCAGGAAGAGCGCGATCGCGATCACGACGATGTAAAGGACCGAGTATGTCGTCGAAGCGCTGACCAGCCGTGTCCAGCGATCGCCTGCCGCCAGACGCGCCGGGATCACGATGAAGCCGAACGTACCGACGATCATCACGATGGCCGCGGTCAACTTGCCGAACCAGATCGAGAGCGCGCTGACCGGACGCGAAAAGTAGAACGACATACGTCCGTCCGACAGATCACGGCCGATGAACGAGGTACCGGAGATCACGCCGACGGCGATGGCGAAGGTGGTTCCGAAGATCAGGGAACCCATCGCGATCGTGTCCGCGGGATTGGCTTTTAAGCCTGGGATCGCCGCGAAAATGAACGGCAGAATCGCGAACGCCACCGCCGCATACGCGACGAAACGCTTCTCCTCGAATTCTCTTGCTGCGATGACCAGCGCGTTCTTCATGACTTGTTTCCTCCGGCAATGGCGATGAAGATTTCTTCGAGCGACATCGCCTCGACTTCCGCGGCGCCGATGTTGCTGGTGCTGCGCATCCGTTCGAACGAGACGTCGTCGTAGTTGCTGACGATGGCTTCCGCGCCGCCGCCCCAGCTGCGCATGATGGTGGGGCGGAGCACGGCCGCGTCGATCGCCACCGGCTGCGCGGCGAAACGGATGCGGCGGAAGCGCGACTTGAGCGCGTCGACTTCTTCATCCAGGACGATGCGGCCGTTCTCCATCATGCCGACGCGATCGGCAAACGTTTCCACGCCGGCCAGATCGTGCGTGGTGATGAAGACGGTCGTGCCGCGGTCGGCCAGGTCGCCGATCACTTCCTCGAACAGAGACTTGCGCGCGACGACGTCGAGCCCGAGGGTGGGGTCGTCGAGGACGAGCAGCTCCGGCGAAATGGCCAGAGCCATCGCCAGCGAAACCTGCTTCTTCTGTCCCTTCGACAGACTTCCGAAGGCGCTGTTCATCGGGACGCCGAACGTCCGCAGCCGCGTCACGACACTGTCCTGGTCCCATTTGTCGTACAGCCGCGAACAGAATCGCGCGATGGCGGCGACGCTCATCTCCCGAGGCGCATCGGCATCCTCGGTGACGACTCCGATGCGTTGCATGAGCGTCGTACGGCGCAACCATGCATCCTCGCCGAAGAGCGTCGCGCTGCCAGCGTGCGGCTTCTGCTGACCCAACAGACAGCGCACGAGCGACGACTTGCCGGCGCCGTTGCGCCCAACCAGCGCGTAGACCGCGCCGCGCGCAACGTCGATCGCGGCGAGATCGACCGCAGTCTTGCGCCCGTAGCGCACGGTGAGATCTGCTATTCGAATGGCGGTGTCGCTCATGCTTTTCTCCTGTGCTCGCGCACGACACGCTCGTGCGCGGCATTCAGTTCGTCGACTGCGTCGTCGAGCGACGCGCCGACGGCGATCGACGTGGAGGCGTAGCGCGTGGCGGCATCGCGCAGCGCTTCATTGCGCTCCGCTTTCCTCGTGATCGGCGGCTCATCGGCCACGTACGTCCCCTCACCCCGCTTCACCGACAGCACACCGCCCTCGGTGAGCCGCTGGTACGCACGGGCGACGGTGTTCGGATTGACGCGAAGATCTTTGGCGAGATCGCGGACGGAAGGCACTGGCGCGCCGGCGCGCAACGCGCCGAGCGCGATGAGCCGCCGGACACCTTCCTCGATCTGCCGCCAGATCGGCGCAGGGTCTGTCGGATTGATGGCGAACATGCCTATTTCGCGGCAAAGGTCCAATGGCGGAAGAGCCAGCGGCCGTCCTGCGTGGCCACAGCGTCGTCATCGAACGACTTCAGCTCGCCGCCCGTGGACCAAGTCGTCCTGTCGAACTTGCCGTCGGCTCCGCTGCTGACGACCTTGTACCCCTTCGCGTCGGACTCGACCGCATACGGCCGGCCCCAGGCATCGGTCATCGGGAGATGAACGATGTAGATCGGCTCGAACAGCGCCCTGGCCTCCTCGGCCGACTTCACTTCGGGATAGTTGTGATGGTCCGATGCGTACGCATCGAAGCAGATGCGCCAACTGCGCATGTCGGACATCGTCCAGTTCGCGCGCTCGGAATTGTTGGGGATGTATGGCCTGTCGGCGGCAACAAGGGGCATAGCAATCGCGGCGAACATCAGGGCAACTAGTGTCTTCTTCATCGCTTCCTCCGTACCTGTGTATTAGTTGTCTAATACAGTAGGCCGGACGATTCCGATTGTCAAGGGGGAGATGGCACGACGCTTGAGTTGATCTACAGCATGCGAAAGAACCAGAGGGTAGCCATAGCAATCGCGGCGGTTGTGGCCGTCGCCGGAGTCACATCGATTTTCATGCGGCATGGTGGCGATGCCACGACGCCGCGCAACACCCGGGCTCAGACGGTCGCGCCGACCATCCCCGATACAGCCATTGTCAAAGCGGTGCGCGATGCGAATCTGCGCATCGACGGCTTCTCGGCCACGAACGTCGGCGGCATCGTGGTCCTGAAGGGCACGTCCGACGCCGCCTCGGCACAACAAGCCGCAGCCGTGGTCAAGCAACTCGGCTTCGCCCGCGTCGCCAACCTGATCGTGACGAGAGTGGCCGCGAACGACGAGACCATCCGCCGCGACGCGGAACGCCAGCTCACGCTGACGCGCGCGCTCGACGGATGCACGCTCCACGTCAGCTGCGTCAACGGCATCCTCCGCGTCGACGGAACGGCCTACAACGATCTTCAGGTCGACGTCGCCCGCCAGGTCCTGCGCAACGTCGGCGCGCAGGAAGTGCAGGTCGCGCTGAAGAAGCTGTAATCCGTCGCGCAGCGACGTGTTCGACGCCGGATGGCGTCTCGTACGGTAGCCGGTGGTCGCGTGCGAAGCACGAGACCACCGGATCCACGAACGCGCCCGATGTTCCGACCGCGGCAGCGGTCGCGGATGGAATTCACACCGCCTGTATTTGATCCGCGACCCCTGCCGAGGTCGAACCTCTACCACGCACGTTGATCCGGGTCGCGCGCTTCGCACGCGATCCCCGGCCGGTGTGGCACAGACACTCCTGTCTGTGCGGCTGGAGGCTTGCGCTGAACTGACAACCGCGCACAAAAGCACAGACAAGAGTGTCTGTGCCACACGCTACGCCGTCACTGGCTCCAACTCCTCTTCCACCCGCTCGGTCTTCTTCGCCCGCATCCGCTCCTGCAAATCGTCGAAGAGCGAATACGCGACCGGCGTCGCGAGCAGCGTGAGCAGCAGCGCGAGACTCTGGCCGCCGATGATCACCGATCCGATGGCGCGGTTGGTCGCCGCGCCCGTTCCGCTCGAGGCGACCAGCGGCAGCATGCCGGCGACGAAGGCCAGCGTCGTCATCAGGATCGGGCGCAGACGGTCGCGGTTCGCTTCGCGGATCGCTTGCGCGCGCGGGAGGCCGTGTGCGCGAAGGCCGTTCGTGTGGTCGACCTGCAGGATGCCGTTTTTCTTCACGATGCCGAAGAGAACGAGGATGCCGAGCATCGAGAAGATGTTCAGCGACTGATTCAGCACCAGGATCGAGAAGAGCGCGAAGGGCACCGTCAGCGGAAGTGCCAGGAGAATCGTGACCGGATGAACCCAGCTCTCGAACTGCGCCGCCAGGATCAGATACATGAAGATGATCGACAGCAGGAACGCGAACATGAAGTTCGTGAACGCGCGTCCCTGCTCGCGGGAGCGGCCGGTGAAGCCCGACGAATACTCCGGCGGCATGTTCAGCTTCTTCGTCTCGGCCAGCAGGTTGTCCATGACTGTCTGCGCGGAATGGCCCGGCGCCATGTTCGCGGTGAGCATGACCTGGCGCTGGCGCTGGATTCGATTGACGGATGACGGACCCGCGCCCGGCGCCATCGTGACGACGTCGCGAAGCTGCACCACGCGCGCGCCGACAGACGGGATCTGCGCCTGCTCGATCCCCTGCGGATCTTTGCGGTATTCGTGCTCGGCGCGGACGTGAACTTCGTACTGCTCGCCGCCTTCGTAGTAGTCGGTGATCTTGAGGCCGCCGACGAGCACGTTGAGCGTCGAAGCGATGTCCTGCACGCGGACTCCCATGTCCGAGGCCTTGTCGCGATCGATGCGGACGCCGAGCTCCGGCTTGCCGGTGATGAGATTCGTATCGGGATCGATCACGCCGAGGTTCTTCATCCCCTTCAAATTCGCGAGCAGCGTGTCGGAGTACTTCGAGAGCACGTTGAGATCGGGTCCGCCAATCCAGTACATGATCTCCGCGTTGACGCCGCCGCCGAACGCGTTGACGGGACCGACCGACGTACGCAGATTCAGGCGCTGGTACTGCGGCATGAGGTTGTTGCGGACGTCGGCCATGACCGCGAACTGATCGCGCTTCCGTTTGTCGACCGGGATCAGCTTGACGTAGACCGTGCCGAGGTTTTGCGTGACCTGCGGATCGTCGCCAATGGTGACGACGGTCGTCTCCACCTCGGGCAGTTTGCGGACACGGGCGGCGATCGACTCCATGATCGTTTCCGTCGTCTGCAGACTCGCTCCCTCGGGGGCGCGCGCCTGTACCTGGAATTGCGATTCATCATCCGAGGGGAGGAAGTTCTTGTTGACGGCCATGCCGAGCGGGACGATTGAAACGAGGGCGATGACCATCGCGGTCACGATCACCCAGCGGTGGTGCATCGACCAATCGAGCATGGCCAGATAGATGCGTTCGATGTGAGCGTAGAAGCCGTGCTCGCGCGTCGACGCTTCATGCGACAGATCTTCGCGGCGCAGCCAGCGCGCCGACATCATCGGCGTCAGCGTGAAGGAGACGACCAGCGAGACGGCGATGGCGATGGCCATCGTCACGCCGAACGAATGCATGAATCGTCCGACGATGCCGGCCATGAACGCGACCGGAAGGAAGACGGCGATGAGCGAAAGCGACGTGGCCAGAACGGCCATGCCCACTTCCTTCGTCCCTTCCACCGCGGCCTCGGCCGGCGGCATCTTCTTCTCTTCCATGAAACGGAAGATGTTTTCGAGCACGACGACGGCGTCGTCGATAACGATTCCGACCGCCAGCGTCAGTGCGAGCAGCGTGATGACGTTGAGCGTGAAGTTTTCATAACGCATCGCCGCGAACGTGGCGATGATCGAGCTTGGGATCGCAATCGCGGCGATGATCGTCGGACGCGAGCGGCGGAAGAAGTAGAGCAGCATGCCGAGGGCGACGAGCGCGCCGGCCAACCGGACGGGATTGACCGCGATCACACCGAGTTTCGGCACGAACGCGGCGATCACAAACGCAACCGCCGCGCCGCCGACACGGAAGGCGAACGGCAGTTGTTTCTTCGACGCCCACCAACTCACCAACGCGAACAAGACGAGGAACGCCAATATCGATACGTGCAGCGTCGGCGCGTGCGCGGCGATGTCGTGCAGCCCGAAAAGCAGCGTGTACGTGGCCAGCGTTGAGGCGAGCATGATCAACGCCACGCGCAGTTTCGGCGCCGACAAGAAGAACCAGACGATCAGCGCGGCGAAGAGCGATCCGAGGATCAGATGCTCTTTCACGGCGTCGACCGCGGCCACGATGTAGTCGGACTGGTCGCGGACGACCTCCATGTTCCAGCCCTTCGGCAGATCGGTGCGCACCTGGCCGAGCTGTTCCTTGAGCCGCTCGATGACTTCGACGGTGTTCGTGCCCGACTGCTTGCGGATGTTCATGACCACGGCGGGTTTGCCGTTGACAGTGGCGATCGATTCGGGCTCGGCCACGCTGTCTTCGATGTGCGCGACGTCGCCGACTTTGACGACGTAGCCGTTCGACGTCGACAGCGGGATGTTGGCGAAATCGTGCGGCGACTGCACACGGCCGTAGGTGCGCAGGGTGAGATCGCGCAGCCCCTGCTCGACTTTGCCACCGGGGATCTGCACGTTCTGCGACTGCAGCGCGGCGACAAGTTGCGCGGTCGTCAATCCAACCGCGGACAGCTTGGCGGAATCGACGACGACGTTGATCTGGCGCGGACGTCCGCCAATGATCAGAACCTGACCGACACCGCTGATCGACTCGAGACGGCGGCGCAGTTTTTTGTCGGCGAATTCGGTGATGTCGCGAATCGGCGCGGGGCCGGAGAGCGCGATACCTAGAACTGGAACCGCGTCGGGATCGATCTTCTGAATGATCGGAGGATCGGCGTCCTTCGGCAGGTCGCGCAGAATCGTATTGACCTTGTCGCGCACTTCCTGCGCGGCCACGTCGATGTCCTTCTCCAGCACGAAGCTGACGATGACCTGCGACGTTCCCTCGGACGAAATGGACTGCAGCTGGTCGATGCCGCTGATCGTGTTGACAGCTTCCTCGACCTTGTCGGTGATGTCAGTCTCGATCTCTTCCGGCGCGGCGCCGACGAGTCGCGTGGTGATCGTGATGGTCGGAATGTCGACCTTCGGAAAGCGGTCGACGCCGAGCTGCTGGTACGCGAACCAGCCGACGACGACGAGCGAGAGAACGATGACCGTTGCGAAGATCGGACGGCGAACGCAGAGTGCGGCGAGTTTATGCATGGTTGTTTCCTCGGTTCGTTACTGCCCCATCTCCACGCGCGCGAACATGCCCGGTTTCAACTTGCCGTCGCGGTTCGGGAACTCGGTTTCGACTGTGAAGGAACGCGTGGCCGGATCGACGACGCCGCCAACGACGGCGACTTTCCCCTGGAAGACGTCGCCTGCGTATGCATCGACGGTGGCCTTCACGTTCTGTCCCTGGCGAACGTGCGAGATTTCTTTTTCCGGAACGCGGAAACGAAGTTTAAGCGGCGTCGTCTGCACGACTACGAGCGCGACGGTGGCATCGCCGAGGCGTTGGCCGACGTCGGTGCGCTTCTCGGCTACGACGCCATCGATCGGCGAACGAAGCGTCGAATCGGACATCTGTTGCCGATAGATGTTCGCCTGCGCCTGCGCCGATTCTTTGGCCGCCCGCGCCTGATCGAACATCGCCTGCGAACGGTCATACGTCGCCTGCGGGATCGACTCTTTCGCGATCAACTCTTTCTTGCGATTCAGATCGCGCTGCGCATCCTGCTCGGCCGACGCCGCGCGGGCGATGTCCGCCTGCGCTTTCTCGAGGTTGAGACGCGGATAGTCGGTCTCCAGCTCGAGCAGCGCCTGCCCGCGGCTGATGCGAGATCCTTCATCGACGTACATCTTCGCCACGCGTCCCGGAACTCGCACCGCGAGCTCCGAACGGACGGGCGAGATGAACTCGCCGGTGGCGACGATCGTCCCGCCGGATTCGCTCGCAATTGCGGCAGCCTCGGTGGTCGTAGCCGGCGCAGATGTAGTCGTCGCGGCAGCAGCAACATTCTGGACGTCGTTCGGCAGCGCCGGCGCGGCTTGCGTCGTCGTCGCGGACGCGGTGGCGTCCTTCTTCGCGCAGCCGAACGGCAGCAGGGCCAAGCTCAAAATCGAAATCGTGATGATGTAACGCTTCATCGGTGTGTCGCTCCCACTCCAACGGCATCTTTGATCGCGCCGGCGGCATACCAGACGCGCAGTTGTGCAAGGTTGTGATTCAACGTTTCCGCGGCCACGGCGCGGCGCGCATCTGCCAGCGAAACTTCGGACGTCGCGAGATCGAGCGAGGTCGATTCCTGCGCCCGATACAGTTCGAACACCTGCGCGTACTCGGCCTCGGCGGCCGCGAGCTGCTCCTTCGCCAGTTGCAGCGTAGTGTCGGCGGCGTTCAGATCGGTGACGGCGCGATGGACGTCTTCGCGCGCGGCGATCTTCGCGTCTTCGAGCAGAAGGCGCGCCTGTTGCTCGCGTTCTTTCGCCTGCGCGATGCGCGACGACACCTGGCCCGATTGCCAGATCGGCACGCTGAAGCGGAACGCGCCATACCCGTAGCGGCTGGTCGGGAACGCGGCCTTCTGATTGATGTAGCCGGCATCGAACGTGACCACGGGAAAATACGCGCCGCGCTGCTTTTTCACTTCCAGTTCCGCGACGCGGATGTTGTTCTGCGCGATCGCAATATCCGGCCGGACCGCTTCCGCTTTCGCAACGAGAGTCTGTTCGTCCGGCATCGGGGCAAGCGACGGATCGGGCGACGCCACGGCGATGTCGCCCGTCAGATCGAGATCGGCGCGCAACGCGCTCTCAGCCGCCTCGCGCTGCTGCTGCGCCGCGGCGAGCAAACGCTGCGACGCTTTGATCGCGGTTTCGGCGCGAAGCACATCGACCTTCGTCACTTCGCCGGCCTGATAGAACGCGGTCGATTGCGTTTTTCTCTTCCCGGCGATCTCGATGTTGCGCTGTTCGATGGCGATGTTGGCCTCGGCGTTGGCCACGCCGAGGTAGTTCGATGCGACGCGAAGGAGCACGGCGTCTTCGGTGCCGAGCACTCCCTCTCTCGCGTTGACGATTCCGATCTTCGCCTGGTCATACGCGCGCTTCTCGCGCAGGCCGGCGTAGATCGGCTGCGAGAGAACGACGCGATAGTTCCAGTCGGTGGCGGGCAGAATGGTCCGCGCATCCGCGCCGCTGCCGAACGCCACTTCCTTCGAGTTCTCGATCGTCGAACCCGTCAGATTCACCTGCGGCAGGATCGACGACAGCAACTGCTTGCGATTCTGCTCCGCGACGTTGATCTCGATGCGCGAACGCTCTACGGTGTTGTTGACCTGCAGCGCGCGATTGAGCGCTTCCTGCAGCGTCAGTTTCGTCTGCGCGCGAACGCTCAAAGGCGCCGCGAGCAGCATCAGGGTTACGACTGCACGTTTCAATGTGAGCTCCGTTTCGATTTCGAGATTGCAATGCCGCCGAGAATTGTGGAGACGATCAGTTCGACGTCTTCGCTCTCCGGCGGCGGCGCGTCTTCGCTGAGGCGTTCGAGGACGATGGCGGTGCTCCCTTCGATGAGGAAAAGCGCCAGCCGTTTCGGATCGAGCTGCCGTACTTCGCCGGCATCCATGGCCTGCTTCAGAATCTTCGCGAGCCGGTCGACGCGCGCTTGAAACTGCGGCTGACACGTCCGCTTCTGACGCCGCTGTTGCGCGCTCGTCCCCTCGGGCATCCGCAGCGAGTGATACAGCCGGAAGAACTCGCGGTTCTCGTTGAAGAACCCAAGCTGCGCGGTGATGATCGCCCGCAACCGCTCTTCAAACGTCCCATCCGTTTCGAAGGCCACGTCAAGCCGCTTGTGCAACTCGCCGATCGTGGTCTCAAACGTCTTCTCGACCAACTCCTCGCGGTCGCGAAAGTAAAGGTAGATGGTCCCCTTGGCGATGCCGGCTTCCTCAGCAATCTCCTGCATCGTCGCCGACGCCATCCCCTTGCGCGAGATGACGCGGATGGCCGCCTCCTGAATGGACTGGACGCGAAACTCCGAGACGACATCTTCCTTCGATTTAGCCATGTGGTCACCGCGCTGAACGAACGGTCAGTGTATCGGAATTCCTGGTCAGGTTATCCGCAGATGACGCAGATAGACACAGATTTGGAACGAACACGTGACTTCATCTGCGCTCATCTGCGTAATCTGCGGATTGGTTCTCCCCGCGCATCACGAAGACCAGCAGCACCGCCGATACAACCAACGCTCCTCCGAAAATCACGAACTGCCGCGTGTCGTGAAAGATCGCGGCGCCGGTGGCGAACATGATCGAGTAGACGAGGACGATGCCGAGGATCCAGGCGATGGCGTTGCGGGAGAGCTCGCCGCGGATTGGTTCGATGCCGCTCTCGCGGGCGACGACGCCCCATCCTGGTCCGGCGGGACGCACTTTTCGGTAGAACGCATCGAGCGTCGCGCGCGGTTCGGGTTCGGTCAGCAACGTGACTGCGAGCCAGACTACCGTCGTTGAGAGTGTGGTGATGATCAGGCTGACCGCGAAGCCGCGCGGCGAGGTCGCGTCGATGAAATTGCGCAGCGTCAGCGACACCACCAGCGCCGCGGCCATCGCGCTCACCTCCGACCATGCGTTGATCCGCCACCAGTACCAGCGCAGGATGTAGACGAGGCCCGTGCCGGCGCCGAGCATCAGCAGGAACTGCCACGCGTGGCTGATCTGATCCATGAACTGCGTCGCGATCAGTGAAAGGACGAGCGTGAGCGCCGTCGCCAGGCGTGCGGCGAGAACGTAGTGCTTTTCGGTCGCGTCCTTTTTGATGAAACGGCGATAGAGATCGTTCACCAGATACGACGAGCCCCAGTTCATCTGCGTCGCCTGCGTCGAACTGAATGCCGCCACGAACGACGCCAGCATCAGTCCGCGCAGTCCGGTCGGCAGCAGGTCGACCATCGCGCGGACGTAGTTGATGCCGGGATCGGCGTCATGCACCGCGCCGCCGTACATCACCAGCGTGCAGAGCGCGGTGATCACCCACGGCCAGCTGCGCAGCGCGTAGTGCGCGATGTTGAAAAAAAGCGCGGCGCTGCGGGCTTCGCGTTCGGTGCGGCAGGCCAGCATGTTCTGCACGACGTAGCCTCCGCCGCCCGGCTCCGAGCCGGGATACCACGACGCCCACCAGTTCAGGCATAGCAGCGCCGCGAGCGTGATCGTCGGCACCATCCAGACGGCGTCGCCGCTCGGCCAGAACGACATCGCCGCCGCGGAGGTACCGAACGTCGTCCCGACGGGCGATCCGGCCGGATGCGCGAAAGCCAGTTTCGCCTTCAACACGTTCACGCCGCCGACCGCGCTGAGCGCAACGACCGCAAGCACGATCGCGCCTCCCATCTCGAACAAATACTGCACGCCGTGCGTCGTGGCCACGCCCCAGTAACCGGAGTAAACGGTGTAGGCGAAGACGATGATCAAACACGCGAAGAGCGCGCCGCGATTGGAAATGCCGAGCGTGCCCTGGAGCACTTTGGCCATGCCGAGGTTCACCCAGCCCATCACGATGATGTTCGCGATGAGGCCGAGGTAGGCAGCGCGGAAACCGCGCAGGAACGCGGCTGGTTTGCCCGAGTAGCGCATCTCGGTCATCTCGACGTCCGTCACGACTTCGGCGCGGCGCCAGAGACGGGCGAAGAAGAAAACGGTGAGCATGCCCGAGCCGAGCATCGACCACCACAGCCAGTTGCCGGCCACGCCGTTCTTCACCACCATCTCGGTGACGGCGAGCGGCGTGTCGGCGGAGAACGTCGTCGCCACCATCGCCGTCCCGGCCAGCCACCACGGCATCGAACGGCGCGAGAGGAAGTAGTCGAGCATCGAGCGCTTCGCCTTGCGTCCGAAGTACAAACCCATGCCGACGATGAGCGCGAAATACGCGGCGACGATGGCGTAGTCGAGCGGCCGGAGCGCGAAGGTGCTCACGGTTTGGTGATCCCCGCTCCGCGCGCGACGAGTCCCGGAATCGTGACCGGCAACTTGCCCGAAATCGGCGCTTCGCCGAACAGCGCCTGCACCGCGGCAAGCTGCATGACCGGCTGAACGCCGTACGCACAAACATAGGTGCCGGCCGTTGGGATCTCGCGCAGAAGGTACGGCGTGCCGAATGAGATGGCGATGACCGGCTTTTGCAGATCGGACATCAGTTTTCGCGCGACTTCCGGCACGGCAATCGATCCGGATCCCGATCGCGCGCGGACTGCGAGCGCGAAGATGACGACGTCCGCATTCTTCGCCGCAGCGCCGATCGAACCGGCATCCAGTGTTCGCGAGTCGATGAGGAACGTCTGCGGCGGAGCTGTCAAATGCTTCCGCATCTCGCGCTCGAAGTCCGGCAGCGGCGATACGACCTCCGGAAAATCGCTGACGGTGACGATGACCACGCGCGCGTTTTTCCTCACCGGCAACGAACCGTTCGCTTCGCGCACGAGCGTGACCGCGCGTCGCGCGATGCTCGCGGCTAGGTCGCGATGCTCTTTCGTATCGACCCCGCGGAAGATTTCGTCCGGCGTTCCCACCGGCGCGCCCGCGAACGCCTTCGCATCTAGGATGCGCCGCACAGACTCATCGATCCGTGCTTCGCTCAACCGTCCGCTCGCCACCGCCGCCTTCACCGCCTTGATCGCGGCATCGACGTTCGGCGACATCAGAATCTGATCCTGACCCGCTTCGATCGCGCGGATGGCAGCCTCGCCAGCGTCGAAGTGCTCGGTAATGCCGCCCATGTCCATGGCATCACTGACGACGAGTCCGTCGAATTTCAGCTCGTGCCTGAGCAGTTCGCCGACGATCTTCTTCGACGTCGTCGCTGGCATGGTCCCGTTCTGCGGCACCTCGGATTCCGCCGTCCCGTACGGATTCTCGCCCGCTCCCGGACGCCGGACCGGCACCAACTCGGCGTCCAACGCGGGAACGGCGAGGTGCCCGATCATGATCGACTTCACGCCCGCATCGATCGCGGCCCGGAACGGCAGCAATTCGACGCGATCGAGCCGCGCGCGATCGACGTTCAAAATCGGCAGCGAGCGATGCGAGTCGACATGCGTATCGCCATGCCCGGGAAAGTGCTTGGCAGTCGCGAGCACATGCTCCGCCTGGGTGCCCTTCAAGAACGCGACGACGTACCTGCTGACCTCCGCCGGATCCTCGCCGAAGCTCCGCGCGTTGATGACGGGATTGTCGGCATCGACATTCACGTCCGCGATCGGGGCATAGATATGGTTAATGCCCACCAGCCGTGCCTCCCGCGCCACCACCCGCCCCTCGGCTTCCGCCAGCGACGGATCGCCCGTCGCCGCCACAGCCATTGCCCACGGCCAGTACGTCGTGTCGAGGAATCGCATCCCCATCCCCGACTCCAGGTCCGCGCTCACCAGCAGCGGCACGCGCGCCTCGCCCTGCAATCGCGCGGTGAGTTGTGCCGTCTCGTAGACATTCGACACGGACCAGATCACGCCACCGACATGGTTCTCGCGAACCTGCCGCCGCAACTCCTGATACGCCCACGACGACTCCGGCATGAACACGCCATGCCCGAGGACGACAAACATCTGCCCGACCTTTTCGTCAAGGGAGAGCTCGTCAACGCCAATGGAGTGATGTTGCGGGACCGACGCACACATCGAAGCCAGCAAGGCTAGCACGGCAGGAACGACGGCTCGGACGCGGCGCAAGTGCGGAGAAGGATAACGGAACGCCTGTCATCGTTCGAACGCATCGCGCAATTGCTGCAAGTCAGCCTCTGGCACATCGGCCACAGCGACGAACGTCAGCCCCTCGTCCTCCCACGACAATGCACTCATTGAGGGTGGCGGATTGCCGAGGGTGTGAGGCGCGTCCTGCGGACGAAAGATGAAAAGCGAAACGCGGTGCGCGCCTTTTCCGATCAAGAGGTATGCGGACTGACGCGCGCGCCAGTAGACGACGCGGCCGCCGATCAGACGGAATGGCGTCGAGGCGAGATCGGGCACCGGAACGCCGAACGGAACTCGGCCTTCGAACCAAGGTTTGACGGTATGGCGATCGGTGGAGATCACGTCGACCGGATTCGCGCTCGCGAGCATAGTGACGTGCATGTCGGCCAACTCTGTGATCGCTGTTTGCGTTTGCCGCCTCCAAGCGACTGCGGAGAGAACGAGCACAGTTGCCACCACCGCCGCCGCAGCCATCCACCACGTTGTTGAGACGCGCCGCCTCTGCAATCGCGCGCGTAACTGCGGCGGCGCGTTGGGGGTCGACATCGCTTCGCGGATGCGACGCTTCATCAGATCGTTCGCGACGACGGCATTCGCACACAAGAGGCAACCGCCAAGATGAACGGCATCGCCGGAAACTTCTTCGATCTCCTCGGCGGTCCAGTGACGCTCCATCATCGCTCCCCGCTCAGCGCTCTTCGCACTTTCTGCCGCGCACGGATCAGGCGCGAGGTCACCGTCCCGATCGGAATCGACAAGGTCGCCGCGATTTCCTTGTAGCTCATCTCTTCCACATCCGACATCAACAGCACCTCGCGAAATTCGACCGGCAGATTTTCGATGGCGCGCCGCAGCGACTCCACGTCTGCTCGCTGCAGCAGGTGCAACTCCGGCGTCGCAGCGTCTGCAATGGGCGCCTCGTCATCGAACGAAACGGTCGGTGCAGCGCGCAGGCCCGTTCGCGACGTCAGAAACGTATTGCGCAGGATTCGGAACATCCACGCGCGCATGCTCGACCCGCCCTGAAATCCGCCGAAGCCGCGCAGTCCTTTCAGATACGCTTCCTGCACCAGATCCTCGGCTTCCGCTGCGTCGCGCGTCAGCCATCGCGCGTAGCGAAAGAGCGCGTCAAGCAGCGGCAACGCCAGCTCTTCGAAAGCTCGATCCTCCATCAAGCTCTTCTACACCGTTTCATTCGACATTGATGATCATCTTCATGTTGCCATGGCCCAAACCGCAGAAGTTGTCGCAGATCGCCACGAAGCGACCGCTTTTTTCGGGAGTGATCGTCACCGCCGACTCGTGATTGGGCGTGAGATCGAGATCGATCTTCAGATCCTTTTGATAGAAGCCGTGATCGCGGTCCAGCGCGGAAACGCGCAGCGTGACGGTCTCGCCGCGCTTGATCGCGATCTGGTTCGGGGTGAATTCGAAGCGCTTCGCGGTGATGACGATCTCGCGTGGGGCTGGATCCTGCGCATGAATGGCGAGCGTCCCGGCGATGATGGCGAGAACGAGGATGACGAAACGCTTCATAGCAAGACTCCTGACTTCGAGATTTGTTGGACGCCATCGGTTCCGCCGAATTCGCGGAGAGTGAGCTCGACATCATCGATTGATAGCTGCGGTCTGCTGCCTGCGGTGGCTCGCTGCATGCCGAGGTTTTGGAACGGTTTTTCTTTGTCGAAGGGCATCGGCTTTTTGTCACCGGACGTCGCCGGATCGGGAAACGCGAAGATCAGCGAGCGCGATGCGTAATGCGTCGCATGCTCCGTCTGATGAACGGCGTGGCGATGGATGTGACCGTAGAGGATGGTCACGTTCTCGAACGGAGCGAGCACGTTGAGCACCTCGTCGCCATCGCGCGTGAACCATTCCCAGTCCGGCCGCAGATCGAAGAGCGGACGATGCGTGAAGACGATGATCGGCGCTGTGTGCGGATAGCGAGCGAGGTCGCGCGCCAGCCAAGCCAGCTGCGCGGCGCCGACTTCCGGTTTGCCGCTCGACACGTTGTCGAGCGCGACGAAGTGCACGCCGCGGTGATCGAACGAGTAGTGCGTCTCGCCGAAAAACTGCCGATAGAGCGCGCCGTGGTCGAGCGCCGCATCGTGCTCGCCGGGCACAAACATCACCTTCTTCGCCTTCAGCCGCGCGGTGAGCGTCTGAAAGAGCTGCATCCGCTTCGCGTGCTCGCCGGCCGTTTCGGATTCATGCGTCAGAT
>DASYJY010000263.1:0-25081 GCA_035995985.1 Thermoanaerobaculia bacterium
TGCCGCCCAACCGGGGTTAGCAGGTTGCAGTCCTTCGACCGTCGACCCGTCCCTTCGCCGGCGGCTCACAGGATGACCGTCACCCTTCATCCTTGTCTTTTCACGATCCACCGTACGCGATAGCGCGGTGCGGGACGCAACTTCTGCACGATCGCGTCGCTGACTTCGATCGCGCCGACGACGGCTGACGTGCGGCGCGGCATCGCGGCGATGATCGCGGCTTCGCTCGCGGGATCGTTGCCGGCGTCCGACCGCGTCGCGAACGCGAGCGGATCGGGAGTGACCCAGCGTCCTTCGAGCGACGCGACGGCTTCGAGTAGCGACGGCGGCTCGGCGACCAGCTCGCGGTCTTTGCCGACCGCAAATCCTTCCACGATGAGCGGCTCGCCGGGAACATGAACGACGATGCGCGCCGGCAGCGGGTTGTAGACGAGGTCCGCCTCCGCCTCGAGCTGCTCGGTGTTGTCGTCCGCCGTCAGCCCATTCAGCGCGGTCCGCAGCACGATGACGAGGTCACGCTCTTCGCCGCTGAGCAGCGGCTGCTGCGCGTCGTCTTCATCGCGGAAAAGCGCCGCGAAAATCTCTTTTGCGCGCGGCGGATTCTCGTTCATGTAGTCGTACATCGTCCGCACCGCGGCGAAGTAGCGGACCGCACGCTCGGAGTACGCCCGCAACTTTTTCTCCGCATCGTCGCGCTGCGGCCGCGTGGCGCGCGTGGATGTGCCGGGATAGATGGCCAGCTCCGCCCAACCATCGCCGCGCGTGACGACGGCCGAGACGGCGACGTCGAAGAAGACTTTCTGCAGGTCCGCGGTGTCGATGCGCGCGCTCCGCTCGGCTCGAATCAGCTCACCCTTCGCGCGGTCGAGGATGACGCGATACGACTCCGGATTCGCGTTCGCAAACCGCAGGCTCCATTCGTCGCGGCCGGCGAGGATGTCTTCGCGAAGATGGTCGTCGCGCGCGCGATCTTTCGAATCTTTCGTCGTCGGAATCGACGTCGCCGCGGCGACGGTCACGCGCTCGCCGCTGTCGTCGAACGTCAACGTCAAATCGTGATGCACGACCGTCCCGCACGACGCAGCAAACGCGAAGACGCCAAATGCCGCTGCAACACGCCTCATGGCTGAGCTCGACAATTTCATGTGGTTTTCGTCCCGTGCAAATTTTCATCGAAGAGGCGGCGGAAAGTTGTAACGGTGGCAGTCTCCTATTCATCTACATCATTAGTAATAGGAGGAACGAATGAAGGCACTGCCAGGAAGTGAGAAAGGTCCTGCAACCGATTCTCGTGTGGTCGGCGACGTCGATCCCGAGCATCCCATGATTGTCACTGTAGTCCTACGGCCGAAAGAAGACGTCAACATGGCCGCGCATGCCGCCGGCGAGCAGATGTCGCGCGAAGAGTACGCCGCGCGTCATGGCGCCGACGAGGAGGACGTCGCGAAAGTCGAAGCGTTTGCCGCAGCGCATCACCTCAGCGTCTACACCATCAACCTGGCGGCACGCACGATGGTCCTCGGCGGACGAACCGGCGACATGCAGAAGGCGTTCGGCGTCGATCTGAAGATGTACACCACCGAAGACAACCAGCGGTTCCGCGGCCGTGAGGGAGAGGTCTACATCCCCGATGATCTCGCGGGCATCGTCACCGCGGTTTTCGGGCTCGACGATCGTCAGGCCGCCGATCCGCACCTTCGCAAGTTGAAGATCGACGCGGCGCCGCAACCGCAGATCGCGGTGAAAGCGGCCGCAGAGCCAGCCGCTGCGGCACCGCATGCGTTCAACGCGCCGGCGGTCGGCAAGCTCTATCAGTTTCCGTCGAATCTCCACGGAACGGGACAGACCATCGCCATCATCGAGCTCGGCGGCGGATTCCGCATGTCCGATCTCAACGCCTACTTCCAGGGCCTCGGCATGGCCACGCCGTCGGTCGTTTCCGTCGGCGTCGACGGCATCACCAACAATCCAGGCCACGACAGCGGCGCCGACGGTGAAGTCGCGCTTGATATCGAGGTGGCCGGCTCGATCGCTCCGCGCGCGCGGATCGCCGTCTATTTCGGCCGCAACACCGGCGCGGGATTCCTCAACGTCATCAACGCCGCCATTCACGACACGGTGCGCAAACCGTCGGTGATCTCGATCAGCTGGGGCACCGCCGAAAAGAATTTCACCGCCGCGGCGCGCCAGCAGTACGAGGCGGCCTTTCAGGCAGCTGCCGCCCTCGGCGTGACGGTCCTCGCCGCAACCGGCGACAACGGCTCCTCCGACGGCGTCAACGACGGCAAAGCGCATGTCGACTTTCCTTCTGCCGCGCCGAGCGTGCTTGCCTGCGGCGGCACGCGGCTGATCGCCACGAATCCGACTACGATCGCCAGCGAGACCGTCTGGAATGATGGCCCGACCGGCCCCGGAGCGGGCGGCGGCGGCGTCAGCAACTTCTTCCCGAAACCGGCCTATCAGGCGGGCGTACCCGTCCCGCATTCGCCGACAGGATTCGTTGGACGCGGCTTGCCTGACGTCAGCGGCAATGCCGATCCGATCACCGGCTACAACATCGTCGTCGGCGGTCAGCGCCACGTCATCGGCGGAACGAGCGCCGTGGCGCCGCTCTTCGCCGGACTGACGGCGCTCCTGAACGAGGCCGCGTCGCCGCGGAAAGTCGGCTTCATTCAGCCGAAGCTCTACACGACGCCCGGCACCTGCCGCGATGTGACGCAGTCCAACAACGACTACTCCGGTCTTCTCGGCGTCTACAGAGCCGGACCGGGCTGGGATGCCGCGTCCGGCCTCGGCAGCGCGATCGGAACGCATTGGCTGACCGCGCTCGTAGGGGTGCACCTCGGGCCGCAGCCCCTGCCACCGCAGCCGGTGCTGAATCAGTAATCGTCTCCGCAATGAGGAGGCGCAGTGATTGCGCCTTCTCGTTTTCACGCTTCTTCGCGGATTGCGGCAATCGGATCGAGCTGCGAGGCCATCCGCGCCGGATACCACGTCGCGATCACCGAGAGAATGATCGCCACGATGTTCACGCCGAGGACGTCGCTTGGATCGATCGTCAACGGAAGGTACGCGAGCGGGTAAATGCCCGACGGCAGCGGCACGAGGTGGTAGTGATTGACCGCCCACGACACGCTGAGGCCGAAGATGTTGCCGAGGAGCGTGCCGGAGAGGCCGATGAGCAGGCCAACTTCGAGAAAGATCACCAGGATCGTGCGCTCCGTTGCGCCGAGTGTGCGGAGTACGCCGACCGAGGGACGCTTTTCCAGGATGAGCATCGAGAGCGACGAGATCAGATTCAGAGCGGCCACGAAAATGATCAGCGAGATCGTCACGAACATCACGATCTTCTCCAGCCGCAGCGCGAGAAACAACGGCCGGTTGATCTCCTTCCACGTCTTCACCTGCACGCCCGGAAACTGCGTCGCAAGCTGCCCCTGAATCTCCTCGGCGCGATCTTCCTGGCCGTACATTTCGATCGAGGTCGGCTTGCCGCCGGTGCCGAAGAGGCTTTCCGTTTCGGCCAGGTTGAGGTATCCGTCCGGGGGCTGCTCCTCGGTCGTGACGGGGTAAATGCTGGCGATTCGATACTTGCGCCAGACCGGCATCGGACCGAACGGTGTCAGACGCGTCCGCGGCGCTACGACGGTGATTAGGTCGCCTTTGTCGAGCGACAGAGCGGCGGCGAAGTCGCGGGTCACGGTGATGTCGGTGTCCGATCTGAGTTGACCAGCCGCGGAGCGGAGCCGCATGGGACGTCCGCGCCGCAGCCGATCGTTGGCGCCCCATCCGATGCCGCTGACGAGCGGACGAACAGAGCTCATGCCGAGGCGAAGGCCGGCGGCGGCGATGGCGTCAACGTCGGCAATCGTCGGCGAGCCTGCCGGCTCGATCAGAAGTTGCGGACTCGATGCAATCAGCCGCCGCTTGATCTGTCCCTGCAGTCCAGCCATGAGCGCGAGCGAGATGAGGAGCGTCGCGACGCCAACAGCCAGCCCGAGCATCGAGATCGACGACAAAAACGCCGTGTGCCTCCGCTTGCGAGCGGACCAGAGATAGCGGCGGGCGATCCTAGTTTCGATCATTTGCAAGAGGAGCGTGATGATGAAGAGTGAAGGGTGAAAAGTGAAAAGACACCCCGTTTTCACTCTTCACTCTTCACCCTTCACTCTTTTATCGGACGCATCAGCGGGAAAAGGATCACGTCGCGGATCGACGGCGAGTCGGTGAGGATCATCGTCAGCCGGTCGATGCCGATGCCTTCCCCGGCGGTCGGCGGCATGCCGTATTCGAGCGCGCGGACATAGTCCTCATCCATCTGCATCGCTTCGTCGTCGCCGCGCTCACGCTCGCCGAGTTGCTGGCGAAATCGCCGGTCCTGCTCGTCAGCGTCGTTGAGCTCAGAGAACGCGTTGGCAACTTCCATCCCACCGACGTATAGCTCGAACCGCTCGACGTAATCGGGATCATCGTGCCGTTGCTTCGACAGCGGCGAAACCTCGGTCGGAAAATCGGTAATGAACGTCGGGTTGATCAGCGCGTGCTCGGCCACGGCTTCAAACAACTCCGCCAGCAGTTTGCCGCTGTTCATCGACGCGATCTTCTGATGCGGAGTGTCGGAAGGACCGTGCGTGCCGTCGGCCTTCGGATGGAAAGCCTTAGACCGCGCGATGACCAGGCTCTCGAGTTTGCCGCGGTCATCAAGCTCGCGGATATCGATCCCGCCAAATTCCGCGATGGCCTGCTTCATCGTGAAGCGTTTGAACGGCCGCGCGAAGCTGATGTCGTTCCCGCGGAACCGCACCGTGTCCGTTCCCAGAACCTCGTGCGCCAGCCCGCTGAACAACTCCTCGGTGCGCACGATGAGATCGTTGTAGTCGGCATACGCCTCGTAAAACTCGAGCATCGTGAACTCGGGATTGTGCTGCGTGGAGATCCCCTCGTTGCGGAAGTTGCGGTTGATCTCGTACACGCGCGACAGCCCGCCGACGATCAGGCGCTTGAGGTAAAGCTCGGGCGCGATGCGCATGAAGAGATCGATGTCGAGCGCATTGTGATGCGTGCGAAACGGCCGTGCCGCCGCGCCGCTCGCAATCGGCTGCATCATCGGCGTCTCGACTTCGATGAAGCCGTGTCCGTCGAAGTAGTTGCGAATGTAGCGAACGATCTTCGCGCGCGTTTCGAACGTGGCTTTGACGCTGTCGTTGACGATGAGATCGACGTACCGCTGCCGATACCGTTGCTCGACATCCGTCAGCCCATGCCACTTGCTCGGCAACGGCCGCAGCGCCTTGACCAGAAACCCGAGGTGCGACGCCTTGACCGAAAGCTCGTTGGTTTTCGTGCGGAAGACGGTGCCCGCCACCTCGACCCAATCGCCTGCATCGAGGTTCTGATACAGCGCCCACTCGCGCTCCGGCAACGAGTCCATCCGGCTATACACCTGAATCCGCGCTGTCTTCTCAGAGAGCACGAGGAAGGCCGCCTTGCCGAACGCCCGAATCCCCATGATCCGCCCGGCGATCTTGACGTTCGCCTTGGCCGACTCCAACTCCTCGCCGGACTTTTCGCCGAACGCCGCCACAACCTCAGCGATGGTCGTATCGACATCCGCCGTCGTCGGATACGCATCAAACCCGAGCGCGGCAATGCGCTCCAGCTTCTCGCGCCGGACGCGGATCAGTTCAGACTCGGGGACCTCGGGTTGCTGCTGCTCGTCGGACATGCGGGCGACATGATATTCGCGATCAATAGAAGGCGCACCAGCGGCGCGCGCGATAGTTTGGAGGCTTGGCTTGCGACGCACTTCTGTCAAAAACCTCTCCATGCGCGCATACTCGGAAGATGATCGCTGCGCTCGCACCAAGTGACATCCTCGGCTCTTCTCGCGATTTAGACGGGCCGACGCGACGAAACTGTTAGGGCAGACCATGACGGCGCTATACGTCCTGATCGGTCTCAACTACTTCTTTCTTTTGATGGGAGCTGTTGCAGCGCTGCTCTTGACAGCGAGTTTTTCGCGAAAACAGCGTATCCAGTATCCCGCGCTCCGGCTGCTTGATGGGCGGCAGTTATCGTTGACGATCGCAGCTATTCTATTTTTTGCGCTTGGATATGTCGTATATGGGCTGAAAGAGGCCGTTCTGCTGCGACGGTCATTTGAGATTGTGCCGGGCCCTGGCACCTCACAAACCGTTCAAGCAACAGGAACCAGCATAGATCTAGAACTCACGGAGCGAGCCGCTCATCAAGCAAATGAAGCTCGTGAGTCATTCAACACGGGCCAAGGACACTTTAAGGCTGGCCGATATCGGGAGGCCGCGGACGATTATCAACGATCGGTAGACGCTCTTCCAACTCTATCGGCTGTCTTGAACCATGCCCTGTCGCTTCGATACCTTCCCGATTATCGAGCGGCGGAAAGAGCACTCCGCATCGGTTCTCGTCTCGCTTCAGAACAGCATCGCGAAAGGTTCGAGGCGCACTTCAGCCTATATCTTTCAAGTGTTCTGATCGGTCAAGCTAAGTATAGCGAGGCCGATATCGTCGTCACGAAGGCGCTCAAAATCTACGAACGACTTGACGACGACTTCGGAAAAGCTAATTCACATCTCAACATGGGCATTATTGCACAATCACGGGGAGCGTTCGCCACCGCAAACGCTGAATGGAAAAAAGCATTTGGCGACTTTCAACGAGCCGACAACAATCTGGGTCAAGCAAACGCTATCCACAATCTCGGTGGGCTCTGTCTTCTTCGTATGCAATTTGCCGCAGCCGCAGTCGCATTCGACCGCGCAATCAAATTATATCAAGTCATTGACAATCGCACGGGCGTAGCGCGCGCTTCGAACGGATTGGCCTTAGTGTTCATAAATCAAGGCCGGTTAACTGAAGCCCTGACATTGTGTCGACATTCATTTGACATTGCGGTGACTGATAAGGAGATGCGCTCCAGAGCGCTGTCGTTGATTGGAATTGTGCGTGATGAACAGGGCAAATTCGAGGAATCAAAACAAGCCGGGCTGGCCGCGCTTCAACTTGCCCGCGACATAGGAGCTTCCGATGAGGAGGCCTTCGCCGAGATTGAACTCTCGAGTGCTTTTAGCGATCTTGGCCGGGCACGTGATGCTTATGACCACGCCATGCGTGCGATTGACATCTACACGCAGGGCAACGACTTGCCGTCTTTGTCTATTGCTTTTTGTAACGTGGGCATCAATTACTTCTACGGGAATCAGTTGTCCAACGCTGCGGATGCATTTCATAAGGCACTCGCAATCGCTGACCCGAACGGATTCTTGTTCGCTCAGAGTATCGCTTCGGCAGGTTTGGGCATGACTGAGGCTGCACTAGGACACCGCGAACGCGCACTTCAGCTTCTCATTCCTGCGCACAGGAGTTTTTTACGTGCCGGTGTGAACATTGAGTTTTCGCGAAGAGTCGAACGCTCGATCGCACGCCTGCTTAGCAAAGGTACCGATTCACGAAAGTGACTGCACCAGCAGGTTTCTGGAGCTTTGCCGGATAAGACCGGCCGACTCTCACCTCACGTACTTAGGGTCGCGTTAACTCCACACCCGTGGCGATGAACGACACCTCATCCGCCGTGCCGTCTTCGTTGCGCGTCAGCGTGGCGCCTTCGCCGGCCAGGTGATCGGCTTCGGCCTTCGACAGCGTGTGGATCTTCGTCACGCCCTCGGCGCGTGCTGCCATCCCTTTGGCGGTGAGAGGGATGAAGAACTTCTCGTCCTGAAAGGTCACGCGGACGCTCTTCTTGCCCTCGGCAGGAGCGAGCTCCATCCAGCATCCCTGGGCCGTGCACGACTTCTCGATCACGCCTTCGACAACGACTGGATCTTTCGTGAAGGTCCGCGGCGACGCGAGAACCGTCGCCAGCGCAACCGGCTTCGATGACGAGACAGGTGCGCCGCGCTTGACAACGTCGGCGGCAAAGATCGTTGTGGCGGCGAGGAGGAGAGCGGCGGCGATGCGGATCGTTTTCATGGCGCGCAAGGATACCAAGATGCAATCCGGCTGGGTCACGGAACGGATGCGAACTGCCGGCGAGGACGTGTCAACTCCCACACCGCGATGAAACGCAGGCGGTTTGGATACGGTGGATCGGGGCGGAAGGAGCGCGGTGGTTCGCCGAGGTCGTAGGCGAGGAGGGCGGCCTCCTCGGTGAACCAGGTCGTGTCGATTCCTTCGGAGCGGGACTCCTGCAGGAGGCGCGAAGCGTTGGCGAAATCGTTCTGCGACCAGGCGTCGCGCGCTTTGATCAGCGTCAAAACCGGCTGCGTGATCTCGATGTCGGGGCGAGACCGCGGACGGACCGAAGGTCGCTTCACCCTCGGAGCCGACGTCGAAGACCGCCACGATGTTCGGATGCGACAACGCCGCGACCGCGCGGGCCTCGCGGCGGAAACGCCCCAGCGATGCGGGATCGTCGGCAAGATGCGACGAGAGAACCTTGATGGCAACATCGCGGCCGAGTCGCGTGTCCGAGGCGCGATAGACCTCGCCCATTCCGCCGCGGCCGATCAGCTCGTCGATCTCGTACGGCCCGAGGCGCGCGGGAGCGTCATGTCGGGAAGTATGCGCGGCTTTGGCCGCTCGCCACTACAGCGGCGGCTTCGCCGGCTGCGGCGCCGGCTGCACCGGAGCGCCCGGCGTCGGCGGCGGAGCCTGCATCGACGGATCCGTTACTGGCGGTGAGGCGGTCACGATGTCCTTCGCTGCCGGTTGCGTCGATGGCGCTTCGAGACCCTGCTGCACGTAGCCGGCCGGCGTCGCCTGGAACGACATGCTTTCGCGAGCGTGCGCCTTCGGATACGCCTTCAGCAGCGCCAGGTCGACCAACTTGCTGTCGAGGATGCGCGGATTCACCCGAACGTCCAGCAGCGAGTGATTGATCGTGAACGCCTTCGCGTAGTACTCGACGGCCGCGTCCTGATGACTGCGTTGTTCTTCCATCAGGCCGAGCTGGAACAGCGCCGCGGAGTGGCCCGGCTTGTAGTGCACCGTGCGCGCAAACGCGAAGTGCGATCCGCTCCAGTCGCCGCGCGACATGCGCACCAGGCCGAGGTTGTACCAGGCTGGGTAGAAGTGGGAGTCGGCGTTGACGGCGCGCTCGAACTCCACTTCGGCATCCTTCGGGAAGCCCTTCTGCAGCAGCATCTGGCCGAGCTGATTGTGCAGACTGGCCGAGCGCGGATTCGTCTGCAGCGCGTTCACCGTGGCGGTGATCTGCGCGTCCAGAGGCGAGCCGGTGTTGAGGTAGCGTCCGTAGAACGGATTCGCGTACGGGTTCTGATCGCGGTGATGCAGAGAGGCGCAGGAAGCCAGCGCCACGGTTGCGGCAATGAGTAGGAGACGTTTCATCATCATTCCTGGATCGGTTTCGCTTTCAACTTCACTTTGCCGTCGACGACGTCCACACGGAAGGCGACGACGTCCACATGATATTTCTCGCGCACGAGATCGCTCTGCTTCTGAATCATTGATTTCAACTGGTCGATGGTGATGTTCGGAAGCCTGCCCAGCTTCAGGTGCTCTTTTTCGATATCGCCGTACAGCCGCTGGATCTCTTCGCCGTTCGTACCCGGCGCCACCTTTACATACGGATCGAGCTTCGGCGACGTTACGCGCGGCGGAGGTGGCGGCGGCGCGATCGGCTCCAGCGGCTGATTCAACGCCGCCGACCGGCGCCGGAAATCGAGAGGACCTTCCTCCCGCTCCCGCATCTTCCGCCCCCACATTTCGCGATGCTGGTTGTAGCGCGTGAGGAGCTGCGAGTAGCGAAAGCGGCGCGTGTTGTCGCGCATCTTCTGTTTGCCCAGCTCGTGGATGTAGACCTCGAGCACGCGCCGCTCGTGCATGGGCGGGAACTTCTGGATGCCGCTGAAGAACTGGTCGTACTTGTTCTTCAGCTTGCGGATGTCTTCTTCGAGCTTGTCCAGCTCGTCGTCCTGTTTGATCACGGTCCGGCCACTACAATACGCGCCCATGCCTAAATCGAGGCCATCCTCGGGAGATTCCGCGCTCCGGAGCATCCCGTCGGTGGAGCGGCTCCTGTCCGGCGACACGTTCGCGATATCGATTCGCGAATTCGGACGCGACGCTGTGAAGGATGCGGTGGTTGCCTATCTCGAGACGCTGCGCAGCGAGCGGCGACGCTTTGATGCGGACGTTGCGGGCGACGAAGTTCTCAACGCACTCACCGCCGCAACCGCGTCGACGCTGCGCCGCGTCATCAACGGTACCGGCATCATCATCCACACGAACCTCGGCCGCTCGCCGATTGACGCCGAGGTGTGGTCGCGCGCGGCCGCGATCACCACCGGCTATTCGAATCTCGAATACGATCTCGATGATGGCAGCCGAGGACGGCGCGACAACCATCTGACGCAGCTCTGCCGGACTCTGTTCGGATGCGAAGCGGCGATCCTGACCAACAACAACGCCGCGGGAACGCTCCTGCTCTTGGCGGCCGTCGCCGGTGGACGCGAAGTCATCGTGTCGCGCGGCGAGCTGGTGGAGATCGGCGGCTCATTCCGCGTCCCCGACGTCATCCAGCAAGGCGGCGCGCGCCTCCGCGAAGTCGGGACGACGAACCGCACCCGCGCCGCCGACTACGACACTGCCATCTCCGACGCCTCAGCGGCAATGCTGCGCGTCCATCGCTCCAACTTCGAGATCGTCGGCTTCACCGAGTCGCCGTCGATGGAAGAGCTGGTTGCGATCAGCAAGAAGCGCGGAATCCCGCTGCTCTACGACGAAGGGAGCGGACGCGTCGTCGACCTCGGGCCGTACGGTTTCACCCCGGCTCCGACGATCCGCCAGCTGATTGCCCTCGGCGTCGACGCGATAACGTGCTCCACCGACAAACTGATCGGCGCGACGCAAGGCGGACTCATTCTCGGCAGCGAGGAAATCATCAACCGCTGCCGCAAGCATCCGCTGATGCGAGCTCTGCGGGCCGGCAAGGAGTCGTACGCGATCATCGCCGAGACGCTGCGCGCCTTCGCCACCGGCCGCCACGAAATCGAGATTCCAATCTACCGAATGCTGGCCACGCCGCTCGACGAGCTCCGCGAACGCGCCACGCAAATGATCGCCGATACCAATTGCCGCATCATCGAAAGCGCCTGCGCCCTCGGCGGCGGCACGACGCCAACGGAAACCATTCCGTCGATCGCGATCGAAGTACCGGGGGACGCCAGCCGCATCGCCATCCGCTTGCTGCAATACAACCCGCCCATCGCCGGCCGCATTGTCGACGACCGCTTCACGATTGAAGTGCGGACACTTGATGAACGCGACCGGAGCGCCGTTGCCGCGGCGTTACGCCTCAACGCACGGTGACGCCAGCATCCCCTCAATCTGCTCCCGCGATTGCTCCAGAAGCGTTCCCTTTGCGCGGACGCTGACGCCGGCGGTTTCGATCGGTGTCCCGACGCGAATCGTCACGACGCCGGGTGTGATCCGTTTCGCGCCGACGCGGAGGACTTCGTAGGTTCCATCGATGGCCAGCGGCAGGATGGGAAGCTCCGATCGGATGGCCAGCAGGAACGCGCCGCGCTGAAAGGGGCGCATGGCCACTTCTCGCGATCGGCCTTCCTCGGGGAAGATCACGATCGTGTTGCCTTTGCGGATGCGATCCACCGCCAAGTCGAACGACTTCACCGCTGTGCGCCGGTTCTTGCGGTCGATGGGGATGAATCCGGCGCGGGCGAGAGCCCAGCCGAAAATCGGGATGCTGAAGAGGCTCTTCTTGGCCATGAACCGGATCGGTTGCGGGATCGCAGCGAAGATGCATGGGATGTCGAAGTACGAGTGGTGATTGGCGATCAGGATGTAGCGTTTGCCGCGATCGATCGTCTCGATTCCTTCGCCGCGAACGTCGATGCCCGCGCCCCACAACACGACCCGCGCCCAGAATCGGATCACTGGATCAATCAACGGCGAGGCCGACGACAGCATGGCGATGAAAAGGACGGCCGTCGCGCACGGGATGGTCACCACGATAGCTACGATGATGGCCCAGATCGTTCGGAGCATGAGCGGCGCATCTTACGACGGGCGGCATCCACTCCCCGGTGTACAATCCGCCTCCTCCAAAATGATCCCGCCCGAGTCTCAATCCAAAGGAGAAAGACGTGTCCGATAGCATGACCGCGACGGCGGTTCTCGATGAGCCTCTGACCAGCGGCGCCTCCACCGTCAACGACTGCACGATCCACGTAGCGACCGTCAACGGCTCCGGCTCCCAGTCCTCGAACAGCGTCCTGATGCGCTCGATCTTTCAGATGGGCGTGCCGGTCAGCGGCAAGAACATGTTCCCGTCGAACATCGCCGGCCTGCCGACGTGGTTCACCATCCGCGCAAACAAAGACGGCTGGATCGCGCGCAAAAAAGAAGTCGACATCATGATCTGCATGAACGTCGCGACGGCGCGCGAAGACGTCATGGCCCTGCAACCCGGCGCCGTCTGCATCTACGACGCGCCGCTGAATTGCAAGGGCATGCGCGATGACGTGACGTTCTTCGAAGTCCCGTTCGCGAAACTCGCGGGCGAGCTATCGCAGGACTCGCGGCTCCGCAAGCTGCTCACGAACATGATCTACGTCGGCATCGTCGCCGAGCTCCTCGGCATCGACCGGGGCGAGATCGTCAACGCCATCACCAAACAGTTCAAAGGCAAACTGAAGGCGATTGAGCCGAACGTCAATGCCATCGACAAAGGCATCGCCTACGCACGCGAGAACCTGCCGTCGCAGCACCGTTGGCGCATCGAGCGGATGAACGCCACGGCTGGCAAGATCATCATCGACGGCAATGCTGCGGCGGCCATCGGCGCGATGTTCGGCGGCGTCACCGTCGTCACCTGGTATCCGATCACGCCGTCGTCGTCGCTCTGCGAATCGCTGATCGACTACATGAAAGAGCACCGCATCGGCCCGGACGGCAAAGCAACGTTCGCGATCGTGCAGGCCGAGGATGAACTGGCGGCGATGGGGATGGTGTTGGGCGCGGGATGGGCGGGCGCGAGGTCGCTCACGTCCACCTCAGGTCCGGGCATTTCGCTCATGGCCGAATTCGCGGGACTGGGCTACTTCGCCGAATTGCCCGGCGTGATCTGGGACATCCAGCGTGTCGGACCATCGACCGGATTACCCACGCGCACCGCGCAGGGTGACATCTTCCAAGTGCACTATCTTTCCCACGGCGACACGCAACACATCGCGCTGATCCCATGCTCCGTCGCCGAGTGCTTCGATTTCGCCGGCGAGGCGCTCGACCTCGCGGAAATGTTCCAGACGCCGATCTTCGTCCTCTCCGATCTCGACCTCGGCATGAACAACCACATGTCCGATCCGTTCACGTATCCGACCAAACCGTATCGGCGCGGCAAAGTGCTTACCGCTGCACAGCTCGAAGAACTCGGCGGCAAGTGGGGACGCTACCTCGACGTCGATGGCGACGGCATCCCCTACCGCACACTGCCGGGTACTGATCATCTGATGGCGTCGTACTTCACGCGTGGCTCCGGCCATGACACTCACGCCCGCTACTCCGAGAAACCGGCCGATTACAAAGCGACCGTCGACCGCCTGGCGAAGAAGTTTCAGACAGCCAAGCAGTTCGTTCCGCAGCCGGTCATCGATCGCTGTCCGAACGCGACCATCGGATTCATCGCGTACGGCACGACCGATGTCGCCCTCGAAGAATCGCGCTACCAGCTTCGCCACGAGCACGGCGTCGAGACGAGCTACCTTCGCCTTCGCGCGCTCCCCTTCACCGACGACGTGAAAGCATTCATCGAAGATCACGAACGCGTCTACGTCGTCGAGCAGAATCGCGACGGGCAGATGGGCGACTTACTTCGCCTCGAAGTGGGCGATATCCAGCACAAGCTGCGCAAAATACTGCATTACACCGGTCTGCCCTGCGACGCGCGTTCGATCACCGACTCGCTCCTGCAGATGGAAAAAGACGGCACGCGCGTCGTCAAGATCGGCCTCGGCGCCGAAGCCGTAACGCAGATGATCGGAGAGGACTAACCCATGGCTGAAAGCACTCTCAAACTCCCCAACGAAGCCGCCGCGCCGAAGGAAAATCGCATCGGCCTCAAGGCGCTCGACTACCAGGGCGGCAAATCGACTCTCTGCGCCGGCTGCGGCCATGACGCCGTCAGCAACCAGATCGTTCGCGCCTTCTACGAGATGAACGTGAAGCCGGAGAAGGTCGCGAAATTCTCCGGCATCGGCTGCTCGTCGAAAACGCCCGCCTACTTCCTCGGGCGCGCGCACGGATTCAACAGCGTGCACGGACGCATGCCCGCCGTCGCCACCGGCGCGATGCTCGCCAACCAAACGCTCATCAGCATCGGCGTTTCCGGCGACGGCGACACCGCCTCGATCGGTCTCGGCCAGTTCATGCACCTCGTCCGCCGCAACATCCCGATGATCTACATCATCGAAAACAACGGCGTGTACGGTCTGACCAAAGGGCAATTCTCCGCCACCGCGGACGAAGGCTCGAAACTGAAGACCGGCGTCATCAACGATCTCCCGCCGATGGATCTCTGCGCGCTGGCCGTGGAGCTCGGATGCGGTTTCGTAGCGCGCGGCTACGCAGGCGATCCGAAGCAGATGGTGAACATCCTCAAAGCCGCCATCGCCCACGACGGTCTCGCCGTCATCGACGTCATCTCCCCCTGCGTCACCTTCAACAATCACGACGGCTCGACCAAGGGCTACGCGTATTCGAAGGAGCACGACGAACTGCTCCACCAGATCGGCTTCGTGCAGTCGTACGAGCAGATCGAAATCGACTACGAGCCCGGCACGATGCGCGAAGTGACGCTGCACGACGGCTCGCGTCTGCTCCTCAAAAAACTCGAAGAGGACTACGACCCGTCCAACGCCGTTCAAGCTCTCCAGCGCTCGCACAAAGCGATCGACGACGGCGCCATGCTCACGGGCCTGATCTACCTCCGTCCGGAAAAGAAGAGTTTCCTGACGCTGCTGAACATGACCGACAAACCTCTCTGGTCGCTCAACGAAGCGGAGACCCGTCCGCCCAAAGAAGCGCTCGACCAGATCATGCGCGAGTTGATGTAAGGGTTCACGGCGCCAATCTTGCTCAGCAATACGCCATGAGCGAAGACGAAAAAGGCGCCACCGAAGAAGACACGCAGAAAATCGAAGTGATCCGCGGTGCGGAAGTCCTCGGCTACGAGGGCGCCGGCCGCGAAGAGCACAGCGGCGAAAACTCGCCAAAGCGCCCCGACGATCCGCGCGACGAACTTGCGGACAACAAGCCGGAAGACGTTCGGTAGCGGCGATCGTCAGTGCATCGTGATGGTCAGGTGGAAGAGGACCGGGACAGGTTTTCCGTCCTTCGTCCCCGGCCGGAAGCGCCACTGCTTGACCGCTTCGAGCGCCGCATACGATACGGATGGCGCGGGTGAGCTGACGATTCGGGGCTGCTTCACCACTCCATCGACGTCGATCGCAACTTCGATTACGGCCATCGCCTGTCCCAGCGCATTGACGATGCCGGGTCGGTCCGGGTCGCGCTTTCGAATGCGTTGCGGCGCCTCCGTCTTCCCCGAGGCCGCGTCACCCGGCACGCCAACGTGGCGGACCTCGATCGGCTCGGGAACCGGCGTCGTCATCGCCGGCAGTACGACTTGCGGATCGAGCAACTTCGCCACCTGCCGATACCAGTTCGCGTCATCGACATTGCCGAGGCCGTCCTCGGACGCCGCACGCAAAGCGACCGTCCGCGCCAGCAGCGCGGCTTCGTCGTTGACGCCCATGTGATCGAGCATGTGATTTGTCAACCTGATCGAAGCCTTGCGCGCATCGGCATAACGTTTCTGCTGCAGCATTACCTCGATTGCCGTCTGATCGCTACGCCAGCCTGTGGCGCGATCGGCAAACGCGCAGACGGCAATGAGCAGCAGTGAAATGAATGTGAGTGCGATCTTTCTCATTTTTTTCGAATCCCCGCCAATCTGCTCTTCGCCTCGGCATGATCCGCGGCGATCTTGAGCACGTCCTCGTAGCAACTCTGGGCGCGCGAGATCAGGCCCTCGGTGCGATAGAGATCGCCGAGGGAGATCAGGACGTCTACGGAGTTCGGATCGAGCGACAGGGCGCGCTGAAAACTCTCCGCGGCGTCGCGGCGCCATTTCGGATTGCGCTCCTGACACGCCCCGAGGAGGTGCCAGGCGTCGGCGCGATCGGGAGCGTAGTTGACGGTTTGTTTGAGAAGCACGATCGCGCCGTAGTAATCGCCCGTCGCGCTCAGCTCGCGAGCGCGCTGAAAATTCTGGTTCGCGATCGATCGCTGCGCCGCGCGCCGCTGCAACTCATCGCCGCCGCGTCCGGTGCGTTGATCCAGCACTTTGTCATACGCGGTACGCCGCACCGGATTCTCCAGGACTGCCGACGCCTCATTGAGAGCTCGGTTGATCGCGGCCAGCGCGTCCTTGACCACCGGCGGATATGTCGACGGATTGTATTGATGCTTCTTCTGATCGGCGGCGGCCACGATCGCGCCTCGCGATGCCGCGCGCGGAATCTCCAGAAGCTGATAGTGATCGAGCGACGCCAATTGCCGCGAAAAGCCGACCGCGCGCAGCGAGCGCTGATCGTTCGAACCGATCGCCGCGAGCAGCTCGAGATCGCGGTGCATGTCGCTGTCATCGATCGCGGCGATGGGGCGCGACGTCACTGTGACGACCGAGAAGAGTCCCAGCGCCATCATCGCGATGACGACGCGCGCCGCCGTCACCGAGTCACTCGTGAACTGTTTCAGAAACGTCTCGATCGTCTGCGGCTCGTTCAGCGCCTCAGCGATCGTCCGTTCCGCATCGGTCAGCGGAATCGCATCCAGCGAAAAGACGGCAGTGTGGTCGGGCTCGATCGTGCGCTTCAGATCGCCGAGCGAGCGGCGGAGGACGAGACCGTTCGTGATGGCGCGGATGCCGTCGAGCACGACAGCGGCCATGGATTGCAGAAACACGCGTTTGTCGGGCTCGATCGCTTCCACGTCGCTGAACGCGGCGGTGCCTTCATCGAGCGAAAACAGCGGCGTGAACAGCGACGTCATCCACTCGCGCAGCAGCGTCTGGCGCGCGGACATATCGAGAAGACCCGACTCGTGGAACCTGGCCGCGGCTTCGAGAGGATCGCCGGCGGCGAGCGGAAGCGCACGGTCCGCCGCGATGACACCGCGCCGCACGAGGAAATCGGCCAGCGAATCCTCCGGCGACGTCGACGTAATCAGCGCCAGCTCGCCATGCGACCAGTACAGATTCCGCCGCAGCGGCGCGTGCACGATCGTCAGCGATCCGGTTCTTCGCTGCTGCACGATTTCGCCAGCGATCACCGCGAACGGTGTGATCTCGATCCGCTCCAGACTCACGCCCGATCCCTAAGTCCTTTCTCTGGTTTTAACACAATGTGGCATGAAACGGGCTCCAACTGAGACCGTCTTACTGAGTGTGCGACCCATTGAAATGACTCAGAATGCAGCGTCTGCCAACCGTGTTCCGTTCTGCCGAGTGATGACCATGAGACTGATGATGAAGTACGTATTTCTGCTGCTGGCGCTCCTCGCGCTCAGCGTTTCCGCCGGAGCGCAACAGACTTCCGACGATCCCTACGAATTCATTCTTGCCAAGCTCGCCGCCGACGACGGCCGCTTCGATGACGCGCTTTCGCGCATGGACAAGATCGTGGCGAAGAATCCGCAGAACGCGGTCGTGCTCTACGAGCGCGCGATGATTCTCGTCGACGCCTCGAAGATCGACGCCGCGGAAGCCGAGCTGCGCAAGGTCGTCGCGCTGCAGCCGAACTTCTACGACGCCGAACGCGTCCTCGGCCGCGTCCTTCTCGATCGCGCCGGTACCGACAAGACCAAGGTCGATGACGCGCTCCTCCATCTGCAGAACGCGTTCAAAATCTATCCCGACGATCTAGGCACCGGCATGGCTATCTCGCAGATCTACTCCGCCAGCGGCCGTCCCGCCGAGGCCGAGAAGATCATCGCGTCGATGCTCGAGCGCGCGCCCGATCAGCGCGGGCTCAACTACGCCTACGCGCAGGTGCTGACGAAACTCGGCCGTGGCGCGGAAGCGATCAAGTATCTCGAGCGCGCCGTCGAAGTCGATCCGACCTTTGGCCTCGCCATCCAGCAACTCGTCGACGTTTATCAGAGCACCGGCCAGTGGCAGAAAGCGGCCGACGTTCTTCAGCCGCTCATCAACGAGGAACCGTCCAATCTCGATTTTCAGCGGCAGCAGGCCTACTTCTACCTGCGCGCCGGTCTGTCGGAAAAAGCGCGCTCGCGCTTCGCGGCGCTGCTCGCGGCCGATCCGAAAGACACCCGCACGCAGTACTACCTCGCGGAATCGCTCAGCGATCTGGAACGCTACGACGAAGCGGATCGCATCTACCGCCAGCTTCTCGAAAAGACTCCCGACGATCCCGATGTCCTCGCGAGTTTCGGCCTGACCCAGGTCGGCCGCAAAAAATACGACGAAGCCGCGAAGACGTTCCGCACGCTGCTCGCCGTCCCCGATGTTCCCGAAGGCGCGCAGACGCTGGCGAAGACGCAGCTCGCATTCATTGATCTGCAGCGGGGCAACCTGCAGCAGGCCATCGATGCCGCCAAACCGCTTTTCGTCTTTCACGACAAACCAAATCCGCAGCCGATCAACATCGCTCTCGATGCGCTTCGCAAACAGAAGCGTTACGCAGATGCCGTGACGCTGCTGCAGCCGCTGGTCGACAAATACGCATCCGATCAATTCGTGAATGCACGCTACATCGAGATGCTGGCGCGCGCCGGCGACAAAGATCGCGCCCGCCTCGCTGCGTCAACGCAGTCGAAGTTCGGCGTGCGCAACACGATTTCTGCGGCCGAGGCGTACGTGCAGGCCGATCAGTACGACCAGGCGATCGCCGTCATCCGCGACGCGATGCGATCGAAACCAGACGACGTCGAGCTGCAGTTCGAGCTCGGAGCGGCGCTGGAGCGTTCGGGTAACAAAGCCGAGGGTGAGAAGACGTTTCTCGACATTCTCGCCAAACATCCCGACAACGCCGGCACGATGAATTACCTCGGCTACATGTGGGCCGAGCAGGGCACCAATCTCGATCGCGCCGCGACGATGCTGACCAAGGCGGTGACGCTGGAGCCAGGCAACGGCGCGTATCTCGATTCGCTCGGCTGGGCGTATTTCCGCCAGGGCAAGTTGGAACTCGCTGAAAAATATCTGAACGATGCCGCCCGCATCCTTCCGCGCGACGCCACGGTCCACGAACACCTCGGCGACGTCCTCGCCAAGCGCGGAGACACGACCCGCGCGCTGTCGCTCTACCGCGTGGCACTGACGCTCGATCCGGAATCGAAGGACGAAGCGAAGCTGCGCTCGAAAATCGCGGAGCTCGAAAAACAGCAGCAGGCGCAGCAGACCCCGCGGTGATGCGGCGCTCTGTCGTTCTTCTCATCGCACTTCTCGCCGCATGCCGGACTACACGTCCGGCCGGCGAGGAGACGCCGGTCGCGCCGCTGACGTCGACGTCGCCCGCCGATGCGGCGCGCCAACTCAACGCACGCCGCGCGCAACTTACCGGTGAACGCAGCCTGCTGCGCATGCGCGCGACGAACGGCGATCGGTCGCAATCGTTCCGCGCGCAACTGCAGCTCGATGGCAGCAATCGCATGCTGCTCACCGCCTACACGCCTCTGGGAACGACGGCAATCCGGCTGTACGCCGATGCCTCCGAGGTCACGTTCATCAATGATCTCGAAGGAACGTGGTGGCACGGCACCGCCGCCGATTTCTCCAACAGCTTCGGCTTCTTCGGGACGACGTCTCCGTATTCGATGGCACTTCTGATCGGCGGCCTGCCCGTCGAAGGTTCGATCACATACGACTACGCCGCCGCCGGCCTCGCTCGCGCGAACGTTGGCGACGTCGCAGTCACATACGACCCGCCGTCGTATCCGCCGAAGAACGTCACGATCATTCGCGGCGGACAGAAGCTCGAGATCGAAACGCTCGAATCCGCGATGACGACGGCCAGCGTCGCGAAACCGGCAGCGCCGAACGGATACCGCTGCTGCGTCGCGCCGCGGCTGTAAGGACAGCGCTGGCGTCCGTCAGCGAAGCCGACGGTCGGACGCGCGCTATGTCATCCTTCGCGCGATGCGCGTCAACGCTTACGCAAAGATCAACTGGTCGCTTCGCATCGCCGGAAAGCGCGCTGACGGATTTCACGATCTGGAGACGCTCTTCCAAACCATCTCGCTGCACGACACGTTGACGTTCGAGGACTCCGATCACCTCTCGTTTACGTGTGACGATCCGAGCATCCCAGTCGATGAGAGGAACCTGGTCGTCCGCGCCGCGGCGAACGCGAGGGTCGCAATCTCGCTGCACAAGGAAATCCCCGCCGGCGGCGGTTTGGGCGGTGGTTCATCGGACGCCGCAGCGACGCTCATCGCGCTCGGGAATCCATCCCCCGAAATCGCCCTGTCCCTCGGCTCCGACGTGCCGTTCTTCCTCACCGGCGGCACGGCGTACGGGACCGGACGCGGCGAGATCCTCACGCCGCTGCCGCGCATCGCCGGCATCCCTCTGCTGTTGCTGATTCCCGACGAGCGCGTGAGCACCGCACGTGCGTTCGGAATGCTGCGAACGTTCTCGCCGGCGCTCGGCATCGAACGCTATCGGGCGATGATCGAGGACGACCTGCTCTCCCACGCCGCAGAACTGGTCAACGATTTCGAAGAGCCGGTTTTCGACATGCTGCCGAATCTCGCAACACTGAAGATGCAGCTCTACGAAGAAGGAGCAGCATGGGCGGCAATGTCGGGATCAGGATCGACAATCGTCGGCGCGTTCAGAAATGCGTCAGACCGCGATGCGGCGCGTGAGCACTTTACGAATGTGCGAGCCGTGAACGCGGAAACAATCTAAAGCCGCGCAAGCACCAGCACAGACAAGGGTGTCTGTGCCACACATCTTCCTCCCATCTGCATAAATCTGCGGATCACCAAAGAGGCTTCTTCGGCGGCGGATCGAAATCGAATGAACCGAGCAACAGCCAGCGGCGCGCTTCCGCTTCGCGGCCGGGGCGGCCGAGGAGCGGCGTCGTGTAGTGCCAGAACGGGAGGCGGTAGACGGCAATGCCGCTATGGCCGCTCACCTCGTGGCTGGCCGAGAGGAAACCGCGATCCTCGTACACGAGCTGCTGCGAACGCACCGCGTCGTTCGAAAACATGATGTGGAGATCGACGAAACCGTTGCGCGCCGCCACGCTTTCCGGATGGTGATCGTTGTGCGGTCCGCTGTAGTCGCCCTGCTCGTAGCAGATCACCTGTCGTCCCCAATGTCCCTGCTCCACCGGCATCCCGACGATCGATTCCGCGAATACGCGGAACGACTCCGAGCGCATCATCTGCGACAGCCCGATCGCACGCGCCGCATCGAGTGCGAACGACTTGCGCGAATTGAGCGTGGCTGTCTTCACGCGGACGGTTTTTTTTAATGAGTCTGCATAGTTTTTCTTCATCGACGCAATCCACTCGCGCGGGATCGGCGTCTCCATCCGTTTGATGACCGGATAGATGGCGCGGTCGAGCAGCGCGATGCACGATTTCGCGACGCGTTCGTCGATGAGGTCATCGAAGACCACGATCGGCGTGGCGCGCTTCTTTCGAAAGACGTCGAGCCGCGGTGGATTGGACAGAAGCCGCTGTCCGCGTTTGTTCAGGAGGTCCGCGAATTCAGACGGAAAGGCATCCATGCGGGAAATTGTCGCAGAAGGAGAGGATACTTGACTAGTCAACTAATGATCGGTTAATCTCTCGCTCGTGTCACCGACCATCGTCCGCGAGCTGAAACAGAAAAAGCCCTTCCCGTCCAAAGCGGAAGAAGCGGCCGTGACCCTCCTCCGCACCGCCGACGTCATCCGCCGCTTCATCGGCACCGTCATCGAGCCGCACGGGATCACCAGCCAGCAGTACAACGTGCTGCGCATCCTCCGCGGCGCCGGCGAGCGCGGACTGCCGACGCTCGAAATCGCCGAGCGGATGATCGAATCGACTCCCGGCATCACGCGGCTCATCGATCGGCTCGAGACAAAGAAACTCGTCTCGCGCGAGCGCTGTCTCACCGATCGCCGCCAGGTCTTCTGCCGCATCACCGCATCGGGCCTCTCGCTCCTCACCGCTCTCGACGGCCCGATGGTCGAAGCCGCCGACACCGCCCTCAGCGTTCTGAAAAAAACCGAGCTCGCGAGCCTCATCGACCTACTCGACAGGACCCGCGCGCACAGCAACCAGCAGTTCATCGAAAGGAGAAGTCCCTAATGAAGTTCCGCACCCTCGCAGTTGCAGCATTCGTCCTCGCCGCTTCCTCGCTCTTCGCCGACACCTTCGTCGTCGACAAAGCGCATTCCGAGGCCACGTTTCAGGTCCGCCACATGATGAGCAAAGTGAGCGGCAAGTTTGACGACTTCACCGGCAAAATGAATCTCGATCGCGCCAAGCCGAGCGCCTCGTCCGTCGAATTCAACATCAAGACCGCGTCGGTCGACACCGGCAACGCCGACCGCGACAAGCATCTCCAGACCGCCGACTTCTTCGACGCCGCGAAGAATCCGGAGATCACGTTCAAGAGCACCAGCATTGCCGCGACGAAGAAGAAGGACGTGTACGACGTCACCGGCGATCTGACCATGCGCGGCGTGACCAAGCACATCACGATCCCGGTGGAATTCAACGGCTTCGGCAAAGACCCGTGGGGCAACGAGCGCGCCGGCTTCTCGCTGACGACGACCGTGAACCGCAAGGACTACGGCATCAACTGGAACAAAGCCCTCGACGCCGGCGGCTTCCTGGTCGGCGACGACGTGACGATCAACGTGAACATCGAGGCGCAGAAGGCGAAGTAAGCCTTCCGTTTCGACGTCCGTACGCAAACCGCCGGCGAGTCGCCGGCGGTTTTTTTTTGCGCGCGTCATCGAGAAGCACAACGGAACGCTGGCGTCCTCGCCGGCTGGCGTGGCGGCGTCTCGCCGCCACGTGTTCGCCGATCCAACTTCTGCAGCCGCGAGGGGGCACGGAGCGCAGGCGCGGGACGCCTGCGCTCCAGCCGGCGAGGACGCCAGCGTTCCGATCGACTATTTAGCAAGTGTTTACTTGCCAAATAGCATCTTCGCGTGTCATCCTTCGCATGCCATTGATTACAGGAGGGTTCTACATGCAGCAGCAGTCCAATCCCGGCGCAGTTCTCCCCTTTCCGGCTGAACACGCCGCATCGGAAGCGGTTACGACCATCCTTAGATTTATCGGCGAAGATCCGTCGCGCGACGGTCTTCTCGACACACCCGCACGCGTCCTCAAAGCGTGGCGCGAGATGACGTCCGGCTACGCCGACGATCCTGCCGAAATCCTTGCGCGCACGTTCGAGGAGAGCAGCGACGAGATGGTGGTCCTGCGCGGCATCAGCTTTCACTCGACCTGCGAACATCACATGCTGCCGTTTTACGGCGAGGCCAGCGTCGGCTATCTGCCCGGCAAGGTCGTCGGCATCAGCAAGCTGGCAAGGCTCGTCGATTGCTTCGCGCGCCGGTTGCAGATTCAGGAGCGTCTGACGCGCCAGATCGCGGAGTCGGTCGAAGAGCATCTCGAAGCGCGCGGTGTCGGTGTCATCATCCGCGCGCATCATCTCTGCATGGGTTGCCGCGGCGTGCGGCAGCAGACCACGGAGATGGTGACCTCGGCGATGCTCGGCACGTTGCGCAACGACGCGATGGCCCGCGCCGAGTTCCTGCGGCTGACGGAGTGACGATGGATTTTAAATCAGGAGTTGCACTCGACGAGATCGCCGACGGCGGCATGCTTGCCGGCGAGATCGACGGCGAGTCGGTTGTACTCGTTCGCCGCGGCGCGGAGATCTTCGCGGTCGGCGGAAGTTGTACGCACTATCACGCGCCGCTCGCGGACGGCATCATCGCCGGTGACACGATTCGATGTCCGTGGCACCACGCTTGTTTTGATTTGCGAACCGGCGCCGCGATGGCTCCGGCGCTGAATCCGATTCCCGTTTGGAACGTGGAGCAGCGCGACGGCCGCGTCTTCATCACGACACAACGTCAGATTCCACCGGCTGCTCCGATCGAGACGAACGTAAAGTCTGTCGGCATCGTTGGAGGCGGCGTCGCGGGGACGACGGCGGCCGAGACGCTGCGTCGCGAAGGATTCACCGGCACGATCACAATCATCGGCGCGGAAGAGACGGTGCCGATCGACAGGCCGAATCTTTCGAAGGACTATCTCGCCGGCAGCGCGCCCGAGGAGTGGATGCCGTTGCGCGATGCGGATGCGTACCGCACGCAGAACATCGAATTTCTGATCGGACGCCGCGCGGTGCTGCTCGACGCGAAGACGAAGACGCTCACGCTCGACGACCGTTCCACGCGCACGTTCGACGCGATTCTCCTCGCCACCGGCTCCGAGCCGGTCCGTCTCTCGCCTCCGGGCGCGGGCCGCGTGCACGTACTGCGCACGTTGCGCGACAGCCGCACCATCATCGCCGAGGCCGCGAAAGGCAAACGCGCGGTCGTCCTCGGAGCGAGCTTCATCGGTCTCGAAGTTGCGGCGTCGCTTCGCGCGCGCGAGGTCGAAGTCACCGTCGTCGCGCCCGATGCGATCCCGCTGGCGAAGACGATGGGCGTCGAGATCGGCGCGTTCATCCGCCGCCTCCACGAGGAGCACGGCGTCCGCTTCCGCCTCGGCACGACCGTCGCGACGTTCGAAGGAGATCGCGTGATCCTCGCCACCGGAGAACCGTTGCTCGCGGACTTTATCGTCGCCGGCGTTGGCGTCCGTCCGAACACGCAGTTGGCGGAGATCGGCGGGCTCGCTGTCGATCACGGCATCATCGTCGACGAGTTCCTCCGCACCAGCGCCGTCGGTATTTACGCGGCCGGCGACGTCGCGCATTATCCCGATCGCTTCAGCGGAAAGAACGTGCGCGTCGAGCATT
>DASYJY010000264.1:0-16647 GCA_035995985.1 Thermoanaerobaculia bacterium
TCTGTTCGTCGTCGTTTGGGACGACGACCACGAATCATACTATCCGCTCGAAGACCTCCGCCGTGCGTGTCCCTGCGCGGTCTGCTCCGGCGAGCCCGATCTCTTCGGCCGCATGTCGTCGGGCCCTCCCGCGCGCTACACGCCGGCCTCGTTCCAGATCGAGAACGTCATCCCCATCGGCAACTACGCCCTGCAGCCGAACTGGATGGACGGTCACACGTACGGCATCTGGACCTACGAGAACCTGCGCCGCTTCTGCGATTGCGGTGCGTGCCGGTGACGAATTCGTGTTTTTTAATCATCTCTCTTTTTCGTCTGCTATTATCGGCTCGTCCAACGTCTAGCTTTTCATGAGGAGTCGCGCGCGATGGCTGTTTGCTGGCGTTGTCCGAGTTGCAGCGAAGTCAGTTGCGAAGATGATGTGAACGCAACCGGCAACCCGGTGTCGTGCGACCACTGCGAACGGCCGTTTCCGCAGCAGGAAACGCTCTGCACCGTCTGCGATACGCCCAATCCCTGGTCGCGCCGCGACACGCTGCACTTCCTCTGCCGCGAATGCGGTACCGCGCAGACGTACTTTTCGCACCTGCCGATGGCCGGGTGACGCCGAGGTCGGCCTTGCTATGATCCGTCCCGAAGGGGACACGCATGCCGCTGCTGCAAGGGAAGACCGGGATCGTATTCGGCGTCGCCAACAAGCGCTCCATCGCCTGGGCCATCGCGCAGGCGCTTTCGCGCGAGGGGATGCGGCTGGCCTTCACCTATCAGGGCGAACGGCTCAAGGCGAATGTCGAAGAGCTTTGCGCGGCCATGCCGGACTCGCTCATCCTTCCATGTGACGTGACGATCGATGCCGAGATCGATGCGGTCTTCAAAGAGGTCGGCGACAAATTCGGCGGACTCGATGCCCTCGTTCACTCCGTCGCCTTCGCGCCGCGCGAGGATCTGGAGAACGACTTCGTCAATACCTCGCGCGAAGGGTTCAAGACCGCGCACGACATCTCCGCCTATTCGCTGGTCGGACTCACGCGCGCCGCGCTGCCGCTGTTCGAGAAATCGGGCGGCGGCGCCGTCCTGGCGCTGACCTACTACGGCGCTGAGAAAGCGGTGGAGGGCTATAACCTGATGGGCGTGGCCAAGGCCTCCCTCGAAGCGAGCATCCGCTACCTGGCCGCGAACCTCGGGCCGAAGAACGTCCGCGTCAACGCCATCTCCGCCGGTCCGGTCAACACGCTGGCCGCCCGCGGCATCAAGGGATTCACCGGCATGCTCAAGCATCACGCCGAGCGAGCGCCGCTCCGCCGCAACGTGGAGCTCGAAGAGATCGCCAACGCCGCGCTCTTTCTGATTTCATCGATGTCGGCCGGCATCACGGGCGAGGTGATGTTCGTCGACGGCGGCTACAACATCATCGGTCTTTGATCGCGGCTAAAACTTCATCTGTCGAACGGATGCGGCCCATCCGCGGAAAGATCGTCGTGATCGCGAACTGATGCGCCTCGGCAGTCAGGCCGGACATCGCATCCTCGACGAAGACCTGTTCGAATCCGCGCTCGTACGCATCGCGCGCTGTCGACTCGACGCCGAAGTTCGTGGCGATGCCGCCGTAAACGAGCGTGCGGATTCCTCGGCGCCGCAACTGCAGGTCGAGCGCGGTCCCGTAGAACGCGCCCCACTGCCGCTTGGTGATAACGATGTCGCCGGGACGCGGTCCGATCTCCGGCACAATCTCGCTCCAGTCCGGCGGCATCGGTCCAGAGGGCGGCGCACCGTCAGCCTCGGGTTTGAGCCGTTCGCGATCATCGGAGAAGGCGACATGGACGAGAACGACAAGCGCGTTCCCCTCGCGGAATCCGTCTGCCAGCTTCGCGCATCGCGCGACGACCGCGGCCGCCGAATGCGGCGCCGCCTGCCGCGCCACGATGCCGCGCTGGAGGTCGATGACGATGAGGGCGGTTGAGGTGGGATTGAGAGAGAGTGTCACGTCCTTCCAGCCACGAAGAAGTTGGTATTCGTAGGTTGTGCCACGCCGCCTTTCGGTTCGAGCGTCACGGCAAGACCTTTGATCTCGGTAGCCAGCGGGAGGTTTTCGATCGAGATCGACGCGGCCCCGGACTGCGTCACGTCGAAGACGCCGGCGCTTTGCGGCTTGGGCTGATCGGCGCGCAGGATCCAGAGCTGGTAACTCTTGTCGGACGCGTTCGCGGGGAGGTTGTAGAAGAAGACGACGGCGCTGCGCTGCTGCGGTTCCAGGAAGACTTTCGCGGACGCGGATGGCGAGACCTGCTGGCCGGTCAGAGCGATCGTGCGCGTGTCGCGCGAGGCAAGGGCCGTGATCTGCGCGCTCAGTTTCTCGTTGTTGTTGGAGAGAAGCTGGTTCTGTCCCGCCAGGCGGCGAATGTAGGCTTCACGGGTATTGACCTTCTCGCGCATCACGCGGATTGACAACTCGCGCCAGCCCCACAGCGCGAGAAAGACGACGGCGGCGGCCATCCACCAGCGGCTGCTATTGAATCGGTCGCGCGCATCGATGACGTTGTCCTTTTCGATCGCGGCAAAGATGCGATCGCGCAATTCCGGCGGCGGAGTTACCGGATCGAGCTCGCGCGCGAGCAACGCTGCAGTGTCGGAGTACTCGTCGCGGACGCGGCGGCAGTCGGGACACGACGACAGATGTGCGGCGAGCGCGTTCGCCTCCTCGGGCGTTGCGGCGCCGATGGCGTCGAGCGCGGCGATCGAGTCGAACTCAGAGTGGCTAATCATCGGAACGCCTTGAGCCGCTCGCGCAGCTTCTTCATCCCGAGCTGCATGCGCGTTTTGATCGTGCCGAGCGGTTCGCCGAGACGTTCGGCGATCTCGGATTGCGAAAGTCCTTCGAAGTAGGCCAGCGCCAGCGCGACACGTTGTGCTTCCGGCAGTTCCGCAAGAGCGGCGCGTACGGCGCTCCGCTCTTCCGATTGAATCGCGTCATCCGCGCCGGTGCGCTTGTCGATGAAGCCGAAACTTCCCGACAACTCGCGGCCGGCCTCATCTTCGCGGTCGCCGCGAATCTTTCGCGAGCGGAGGCGGTCGATGCCGCGGCTGCGCGCGATGGAGATCAGCCAAGCCACGTCGCTGCCGCGCACGGCATCGAACATCTTCGCGTTCGTCCACGCCTTCACGAACGTCTCCTGCAGCACTTCCTGCGCATCGTCCGCATTGGAAAGAATACGCAGCAGAAGGGCATAAAGCGTGGACGAGTGGCGGTCGTAGAGCTGTTCGAACGCGGCCATATCGCCATGGGCGACGGCTGGCAGCAGCGAGCTGGGTTCGAAGCTCGTATTCATTGCGGCGATCATGACGCGGCGCAGACGTTACGTTGCGACGCGCGCGGCGGATTTACTCTTTGGGCGCTTCGTCCGATTCGGGGAACTCGACGTCCGTACGCGAGCCGGTCTTCGACCGCGACCGTTTGCCGGGATAGCCGCTGGCGCGTCCGGACGACTCCTTGTTCATGCCATGTCCGGCCGTGCCGCCGTCCCAGAATCCTTTGTCCTTCACGTGCTCGCGCGGATTGTCGGCCATGGCGGAGGATTCTATCGCTGAAGATGCACAGACATGAGTGTCTGTGCCACCTCACCCGGGCTGCGCGACCGGCACTTCGACCACCGGCGGCGCCGGCTCCGGCTCGGGCAGCGGTTTCGATTCGCGGCCGGAGCGTTCGGTCGTCTTCTGGTCGGCGGCGTTGCGGTCGAGCAGGGCGATCTTCAGCACCTCTTCGACGTGCTCGACGAAGTAGAACTGCATGTCGCGCTTGATCGGCTCGGGGACGTCGATCAGGTCGCGCTCGTTCAGCTTCGGCATGATGACCGTGGTGATCTTCGCGGCGCGCGCGGCCAGCACTTTCTCTTTCAGGCCGCCGATCGGCAGCACATCGCCGCGCAGCGTTACCTCGCCGGTCATGGCCACGTTCCGCTTCACCGGCCGGCCGGTGATCATCGAAATGATCGCGCTGGTCATGGTGATGCCGGCAGACGGTCCGTCTTTCGGGATCGCGCCCGCCGGAACGTGAATGTGGATGTCGTGAGTTTCGAAATAGTCGGCGGGGATGTTCTGCTCGTCGGCGTGGGCGCGCGCGTACGTGAGCGCCGCCTGCGCCGACTCTTTCATCACATCGCCGAGCTGTCCGGTCAGGACGAGTTTTCCTTTGCCCTTTACGGCCAGCGCTTCGATGAAGAGGATGTCGCCGCCGACCGCGGTCCAGGCCAATCCGGTCGCTACACCCACCTGATCGCGCTCCAGCAACTCCTCCGCGAAATGCTTCATCGGTCCGAGATACTTTTCGACCGTGCTGTCGGTGATGCGGTAGTTCTCCTGCTGCGTTCCGCCCGCCACCTGCACCGCGATCTTGCGGCAGATCGTGCCGATCTCGCGCTCCAGATTGCGCAGGCCGGCTTCCTTCGTGTAGCCGGTGATGACGCGCGTGATTCCGGAATCGGTCCAAACCACCGGCGTCTCTTTGATCCCGTTCTCTTCCATCTGTTTCGGGATGAGGTGCTGCTTGGCGATGGCCAGCTTTTCTTCGTCCGTGTAGCCGGAAAGGCGGATCACTTCCATGCGGTCGAGGAAGGCCGGCTGGATCGTGTCGAGCACGTTCGCCGTGACCACGAACATCACGTTCGAGAGGTCGTACGGCACGCCGAGGTAGTGATCGCGGAAGGAAAAGTTCTGTTCGGGATCGAGCACTTCGAGCAGCGCCGACGACGGATCGCCGCGATAGTCGGCGCCGATCTTGTCGACCTCGTCGAGCATGAAGACGGGATTCGACGTGGCGGCCTGGTTGATGCCCTGGATGATGCGGCCCGGAAGCGCGCCGACGTACGTGCGGCGATGTCCGCGGATTTCCGCCTCGTCGCGAACGCCACCGAGGGAGATGCGGACGAACTTGCGATCGAGGGCGCGGGCGATGGAACGGCCGAGGGAGGTCTTGCCGACGCCGGGAGGTCCGACGAAACAGAGGATCGGCCCCTTCATTTTCTGACCGCGCAGTTTGCGGACGGCGAGGTATTCGAGGATGCGCTCTTTGATCTTCTCGAGGTCGTAGTGATCTTCGTCGAGGATTTTGCGGGCGCGTTCCAGATCGTGATTGTCGGCCGACATCAAGCCCCATGGCAGGCCGGTCATCCAGTCGAGGTAGGTGCGGATGATCGAAGTCTCGGCGGAATCGGGATGCGAGCGTTCGAGGCGTTTGATTTGTTTTTCAACCTCTTCCTTCGCCTCGGCCGGGATCTGCTTCTCGTCGATCTTTTTTCGATAATTCTCAACATCCTCGGCGACGTCTTCCCCTTCGCCGAGCTCCGACTGGATCGCTTTCAACTGCTGCCGCAAGAAGTATTCGCGCTGCGACTTGTTCATCTCGCCCTGCGCGGCTGACGAAATCTCCTGCTGCATCGTCAGCAAATTGATCTCGCGCGAGAGGAGGTCGTTGACGCGCTTGAGCCGCTCGACCGGATCCATCGTTTCGAGGATCTGCTGCGCTTCTTCGAGCTTGAGGTCGAGATTGGACGCGGCGAGATCGGTGAGCCGCGCCGGATCGTCGAGATTCGCGGCAATGACCATGACCTCGGGGCTGATGTTCTTGCCAAGGCCGACGGCGCGATCGAGGTTCTGTTTGACCGCACGGATCAGCGCCTCGGTCTCCAGTCCCTTTTCCTTGGAGGTCGTCTCTTCGATGCGCGTGATCTTCGCTTTGAAGAACGGCGCGGTCTGGATGAAGTAGTCGATTCGCGCGCGGCTGAGGCCCTGGACCAAGATGCGGATACGGCCGTCGGGCAGCTTCAGCATCCTCATGATGATCGCGACGGTTCCAACGCGATAGAGATCGTCCTCGGCAGGATCCTCGTTCTGGAAATCCTTCTGCGCCGTCAGCATGATCACGCGATTTTCGGCGAGAGCCTGATCGACCGCGTTGATCGATTTGTCGCGCGATACAGAAAGCGGAACGATGATGAACGGAAAGATGACCAGGTCCTTCAGCGGCAACACCGGAAGGACGTCGGGAATCTTGATTGCTTCTTCTTTCGCGGTCTCGTTCGCGTCAGTCATTTCGTCCTCTCAGGATTTCGGGGAAACCATCAGTCTGCCTGTGCAATGAGTGTTCCTTGTGCTAACGAAGCTGGTGCAGTTCCTTCACGAACGCGTCCACATCCTCAAAACGTCGATAAACGGAAGCGAATCGGACGTAGGCGACCGGATCGAGCTCGCGGAGGCGCTCGATGACCATGCGGCCGATCGATTTGCTGGAGATTTCGCGTTCCGCGCCGTCCTGCATGGCCTGTTCGATCGAGTCGGCCAGCCGCTCCAGCTTCTCCTGTGCCACCGGCCGTTTGCGGCAGGCCACCTGCAGGCCGCGCATCAATTTGGCGCGGTCGAACGGTTCGCGGCGCTCGTCGCGCTTGACCACCTGATATGGAACCTGCTCGATGCGCTCGTAACTGGTGAAGCGGCGCTCGCACTTGGTGCACTCGCGGCGGCGGCGGATGACGTCCGCCTCACGGCTTTCGCGCGAGTCGACCACGCGGTCTTCTGTAGTGCCGCAGAACGGGCAGCGCATTCGGCCCGCCGTATATCACGACTGCGAAGTGGTGTCGCCCGCCACATCGTCAGCTGCATGCGTGAGGTCGCGCCACCGCAAACCCTCACGCGCGAAGAGCGCAACACCCGTCAATACGACCGGCACCGCGCCGACGAGATGGAGGATCAGCGCGATGGCCACCGAGCTGTCGATGTCGAATCCGTAGAACGACGTCAACGCCCACTGACAGAGCTTGTGGAAGCCGCCCACGCCGCCCGGCGTCGGGATCGCCACGCCGATGGTGGTGACGCCGCTGATGAAGAACGTGGAGTCGTACGGTAACGGCCGGTGCATCGCCACGAAGACCAGCCAGTACTGCGCGGTGAGGCAGAGCCACACGCCGGCGGTGGCGAAGATGACGGTGAAGAAGTCGCGCGGCCGCTCGGTGATGGCGAGCGTCTTTGCGAACGCGTCGAAGAACTTCATCCACGGTTCACGAAAACGCTTCGGGAGGATGCGGCCGATGCGTTCGTGCAGCCGCCTGACGGTGCCGCTGAAGAAATAGAGACTGATGAGAAAGACCACCAGCGCGAGGAGCACGATCGTGCATCCGATGGCGCCGCCGTGGACGACGCCGCGTCCGTTCGGAAAGGCGTTCCAGCGGAGGACGCAGAAGAAGAGAAAGATGCCGAGGATGCTGAAGAGGTCGAGGACGCGCTCGGTGAGGACGGTACCAAGCGCGGTCGCGAAGCGGACGTTCGTGCGGCGTGCGAGCAGCGCGGGGCGAGCCACATCGCCGGCGCGGATCGGCAGCACGGTCGAAAGCATGTAGCCGGTCGTGTTCGCGAAGAAGGTCGGATAAAACGCCGGCGGCTCCGGCGACGCGAGCAGCACGCGCCAGCGGATCGTGCGGAAGACCAGCGCCATCCAGTTGACCAGAAACGCCGACGCCAGCCAGTACGGATTGGTCAGCGTCATGATCCGCCAGACGTCGTGCAGGTTGCTGTTCCAGAGAAAATATCCGAGGAAGAAAATCGTCAGCAGCGTGATGAACGTGACCTGGAGAATGCGGCGCAAAGTTCGGGAAGTTGTACCACGGCGCGAGTGGTCAGTTGGCAGTGGTCAGTGGTCAGGATGTGTCAAGCTCTGCGAACTTAACTAATGCTCAACATCTACACGAATCCCGCCTTCTACCAACACGACACCGGCGCCGGACATCCGGAGTCGGCGCGGCGCATGGATGCGGCGCTTGCGGGCGTGGAGCGCGCCGGGTTCGGCGCACGCGTCAGCCGCGACACCGACGATCATCCCGATACCGATCGCATCATCGCCAAAGTTCATTCGGCCGATTACGAACGCGCGCTGGAACAGGCGGCGCGCGCGGGGCTGCGCGATTTCGTGTCGGGCGACAATCCGATGTCGTCGCAGACGTTTGCGGCGGCGCGGACGGCGGTCTGCGCGGCGCTCACCGCTGCGGACGAGATGACGAAATCTGACGACAGCCGCGCCTTTGTCGTCGCGCGGCCTCCGGGGCATCACGCCGAGCGCCTCCAGCCGATGGGCTTCTGCTTCTTCAACACCATCGCCTGCGTGGCGGAGTGGATGCGCGAACAGCCGGGCATCGAGCGCGTGTTCGTCTTCGATTTCGACGTCCATCACGGAAACGGAACGCAGGCGCTGTTCTGGGATCGCGACGATGTCTTTTACGCGTCGATGCATCGCTTTCCGTTTTACCCGGGCACAGGCGCGACGAATGAGATCGGCGAAGGCACAGGCCGCGGCTACACATTGAACATCCCTTTCGAACAGGGACTCGGCGACGCCGCCTATCTGCGCGGAGTCGAAGACGTGATCGTGCGTGCGATCGATGACTATGCGCCGCAGGCGATCCTGCTGTCGTCCGGATTCGATGCCCATCGCCGCGATCCTCTCGGCGGCATGCGCGTCACCGAGCAGGCGTACGGCGAGATCACGCGGCGCATCGTGGAAGCGGCATCGCGCCACAGCGGCGGACGCGTGTTGTCGCTGCTCGAAGGCGGCTACGACATGGAGGGTCTCGCCGCCAGCGTCGCGGAACACGTGGTGGCGCTGGCGTAAACTCTCCCGCGGAGGTTTCCCATGACCGTCACGCCGCCGCCGCCGACTTCCGGATCATTCACGCCGCCGCAAGGCAGTTACACGCTTCCGCCCGGCGCACCTCCGCCACCGCCTGCGAAATCGAGCGGCTGCTGGAAAGCGCTCGCCATCGGCTGCGGCATCATCATCGTCCTCGGCGTTGCGGCGGTCATCGCGGTGGTCGTCCTCGTCTTCAGCGTCATCAAACGCAGCGACGTCTATCGCGAGGCCTACACGCGCGCCTCGAACGACCCGCGCGTCGTCGCCGCCCTCGGCACCCCGATCGAAAAAGGGTGGTGGGTCATGGGTAAGGTGAGCGTCGACAACAACGATGGCGTCGCCAACATCGACTTCCCAATCTCCGGCCCGAAAGGCAACGCACGCGTCCACGCCGCCGCGTCGCGCGAAAACGACGCCTGGAGCTACTCATCCCTGGTGGTGCGGCCCGCGGCCGGTGGGGAGATCGACGTCTTGCACCATTGACGGGCTACTTCCCTGCCGACTCGATGAGGATGATGTCCGCGATGTCGCGATACTTCCCCGCGAAATGATGTCCGCCCGGCTCAGCGACGATCTTGAACGCGGTGCGGTCGAGGACGTGGCAGAGGGAGTCTTTTTCTTTCGCGCCGAAGATGCACAGTACGTTCTGCCCGCGCAGTTTTTCGACCTCGGGTTTCACGGCGAACTGCGGCTCTTTGTGCGTGTACGCGGCCAGGCTCCACGCCGGTGAGTATTTGAAATCGATGGTGGGCTCGAGTCCGAGGAGGGCGATGAGCTGCGTCGATTCGCGGAGGTCACGCGGGAGGCGGCTGGCCATGAACGGCAGGACGTCGGCGCCGCGCGAGTAGCCGATCAGCAGCACTTTCGATTTGCGCCACTGGATCTTGTAGTAGCGGATGACGCGTTCCAGCGCGCAGGCCGACTCGTCGGGCGAGCGTCGAATGCGGTAGTAGTCCGAGGCGACAAAACCGACGATCGGGATGCCGGCGGCGCGAAGACGGTCGGTGATCTTCTCGTCGATGCGCCGCCAGCCTCCGTCGCCGGTGATCATGACGGCGAAGCGGTCGCTCGGAACGTTCGCGCCGAGGGTGACGACCGGGAGGCCGGTGATGTCGGCGCGCGCGGAGCAGCGTTCGTCCGGAACGGCAGCATGCGCGCGTACGGCCACAAGGAGCAGGATGACGATCAACCGTTTCACTGGAGGTGCTCGATGATCAGGCGGCCGAGGTTTGCGTAGCCGCCGTCGAAGTGATGCGCGCCTTTGAGCACGATCACGTTCACGCCCGGCTGCGATTTCAACGACGGGCAGAGCGAGTCGTGATCGCTCTCGCCGTAGATGCAGAGGATGCGCGCCGGCGCGAGCTTCTCGACCTCCGGTTTCACTGCGATACCGGCGTTGGTGTCGCGCAGCCAGTCGGAGACGTGAAACTCGAATTCGACTTTCGGACTCGGTCCGAGCAAAACGATCGATCGGATCTTTGTACGCATTTCCGCCGGGAGGCGGGTGATCATCGCGGGCAACACATCGGCGCCGCGCGAGTAACCGGCGAGGATGACGCGCGACTTGTGCCACTGGACTAGATAGTGGCTGATGATCGATTCCAGATCGCGAGAGGCGATTTCCGGAGTCCGTTTCGTCCAGAAGTACTGCAGCGCATTGAGACCGACAACCGGGATGCCGTCATCCGCGAGCACTTTCGAAATCTCGCGATCGATCGCTGCCCATCCGCCGTCGCCGGAGACGAAGACGACCAGCGTGTCGGAGGTGCCGCGCGTGGCGGGCACTTCGACGAGCGGGAGCTTCGGCGTGGCGGCGAGAAACAGCAGGAGGAAGGCGCTCTTCATTCGGACCGGTGTTGCAGAACAGCCGCGGATATTTGCCATTCCTTCATAGAAGTTCACCCGGCGCGAAGACGCAGGGCTACCCGCCAAACTCTTGCTGACACGCAGTTCCCGCACCGCCACCGGAGATCCTGACGGCTCGCTGCGCGGGCCGCAGGATTGGAGGTTAGTTACGCGTCCCCATCCGTACTCGCGGATACAGACCGGCGAATCCCACCAGCGCCAACAGCCACGGCGCGATGTAGAGGCGCCAGTCGCCGTGCACCATTGCGATGATCAGTCCGCAGATGCAGCCCGCCTCGAGCATGACCCAGCGCACGATCAGCATCTTCCGCGCGCGGATGATCATGGCCGCCAGAAACGCTGCCGCGGCGACGCTGTACAACGCGATCGTGAGTGGGTCGTGCACCTCATCGCCGAGCGACTTCGCTGGAACGATCAGATGCGTCGTCGCCCACGCCACGACGGCGTAGATCAGCGTGCTCATGAGGATGGCGATGTAGATGACCTGCAGGTTGCGGTCGTAGCGGTTCATGGCAGGTGCGCTCCTCGCATAAGGCCAGGAGATTCTGCATGCGAAACGCCATCATTGCCACCCTCGCCATTCTCGTCGCCGCCAGTGCCAGCGGCCAGCTCGTCACCACTCGTCCGTTCGGATTCCAATTCCTGATTCCTGCGGCCGGCGCACAGCAGGGTATCGGCGGCACTTTCTTTCGCAGCGACATCACAATCATCAACTACCGAACGGCGGATCAGCGGCTGCGTTTGCAATGGCTTCCGCAGAGCGCGAGCGGTGTTGGTGTTCCGGCGATCGAGACGACGATTGCCGCCTCGTCAGGCTTCGCCAGCGAGGATTTCGTTACGAACGTGATGCACCAGTCGGGGCTCGGCGCCATTCTCGTCAGCGCCATCGATGGGACCGGCGCCCTCGACCAGTCGGCAATACTCGTTGCTACCTCGCGCATCTGGACGCCGCAGCCGGGCACTGGCGGAACGACGTCGCAGTCGCTGCCGGCGATTTCGACGTCCGACATCGCCAGCTCTGCGCCGATCATCCTCGGCGCGCGCCGCGACTCGCGATACCGGACCAACGTTGGAATCGTTAACCTCTTTGACAGCGCGCAGACCTACCAGGTCATCGTCACCGGCTCGTTGGGCTCGGACGTCAGTCAGATCGATGTGCAACCGCTGTCGATGGTTCTGTTCGGCGTTACCGGCGCGGCCAGCACCACACCACTGCAGATTCAAGTGCGGAACGTGACCAATGCCGCGCGGTCGAGCGCGTTCGTCGCCTACGCATCGTCAGTGGACAACATCACCGGCGACGCATGGACGACGCTCGGCTCGAATCTGCCGGTGCCGGCTCCATGACGGCGGTGAATGACGCCGCGCGTATAATCCGCCGCCCAATTCGCCTCAGAAGGATTACAACGCAATGTCGAATCGCACCTTTACGATCATCAAGCCGGACTCGGTCCGCAACGGAAACTTCGGAAAAATCGTCAGCCGCCTCGAGTCCGAAGGCTTCCGCATCCTCGGCATCAAGAAGGTCAACCTCTCCACGAAACAGGCCGAGGCCTTTTACGGCGTTCATCGCGAACGGCCATTTTTTCCGGATCTCGTCAGATACATGACCTCGGGAACCGTCTACGTTGCCGCGCTGGAGAAGGAAGGGGCCGTCCCCGCGCTGCGCACGCTGATGGGCGCGACCGATCCATCGAAAGCCGACGCCGGCACGATCCGCAAGGAGTTCGGCTCGTCGATCGAGCAGAACGCCATCCACGGATCGGATTCCGACGAGAACGCGAAGATCGAGATCGGATTCTTTTTCGCCGAATCAGAGCTGATGTAAGCGATGGTCGGGAGCGGCAACGCCCGCTCCCGACGCCTTGCCCACACTGCTGATCGCGATCGGCAACGTGGCCGCGGCGGCGTCGTAGTCGACCGGCAGGTAGAGCGTGAAGCACGACCCTTCACCCGGCACCGACTGAACCTCGATGCGTCCGTGATGCAGTTCGACGAAGTTGCGGGTGAGCGACAGCCCCAATCCCGTTCCGCCGCGCCGCGCCCGCCGCCCCTCCTCGGTCTGATAAAACTCGTCGAAGATGCGCTGGAGCTCGTCGCGAGGAATGCCGATGCCGCGGTCGGCGACGTCGATGCGCACGCTCTCGACGGCGAGCGGCGAAATCGTTCGCGGCAGCGACTTCACCGCGATCGTTACCGGTCCACCGTCCGGCGAAAACTTGACGGCGTTCGACAGCAGGTTGAAGAGGATCTGCTTCAAGCGCCCTTCGTCGAGCCGCACCATCGGCACGGACGGATCGATCGACGCGGTGATGCTCACGCGCGCTTCGGCGGCAAATCCCTTCATCACGCGCTCGACGGCGGTGATGGTGTCGCGCAGATCGAAGTCGTCCGTGCGCAACTCCATCTTGCCGGCTTCGATCTTCGACAGATCAAGGATGTCGTTGATCAATTCGAGCAGATGGTTGCCGGCCACGTGAATGTTTTCGAGGAACTTGTAGAGCCGCGGCGGGACGACGGCGCGCGTGTTTTCCAGCAGCACGCTCGAAAATCCGATGATCGAGTTCAGCGGCGTGCGCAGCTCGTGCGACATGTTCGCCAGGAACTGGTTCTTTGATCGATCGGCCGCGAGTAGCCGCAGGTTGGTCTCGCGTAGTTCGTTCGTCCGCTCCAGCACGCGCTGTTCGAGCGCGTAGGTGAGGCCTTCGAGATCCTTGTAGAGATGCGCGTTTTCGATGGCGACGGCGGCCTGATTTGCAATCGCCGTGAGCAGCAACATGTCGTCGTTCGTGAAGGCGTTCTTCTTGAAGCTTTCGACGGAGATTACGCCGATCAGCCGGTCGCGCGCGACCATCGGAACGCCCAGCCACGACTCGGTCGGCTTCGTGTCGGCCACTGCACGCACGCCGATGCGTTTCTCGTCGGCCACGCTGCCGATCAGCAGCGGCTCATGATGCGAAGCCACCCACGAGTTCAGCCCCTCGCCAACGTGAATTCGATCTTTCGGCAGACGAACTCCGTCGCGAATGTCGAGCTCGAACGACAGCTCGTTGGTCGACTCCTCGAGCAGCGCGATGGTGAAGAGCGTGCAGTCGACGGACCGCTTGCACTCGTTGTAAATCGCGTCCAGCAACTCCTCGGTGGTGTACCGGAGTGAAATCGTCTTGCCGATGTTGGTCAGCGACGCGATCCGCTGCAGTTGCTGCTGGCTCTTGATGCGCGTCTTGGCGAAATTGCGCGCCACACCGATGGCCACGCTGCCGCTGAACGCCAGCGCCACGAGCGCGCCCCAGCCGAGCGCCGCGTAGGAGAGCGCGGTCATGACGGCGTAAGGAACGGTGAGCAGGTAGATGGCGAGATCGACGCCGTCGATGCGCACGATCTTCCGCAGCGAGTATCCGTACGATTGCGCGACGCGAAACATGAAGACGATGTTGGTCACACTCAGGACCACGCCGCAGAGCGCGATCTTCACCGCGGCCGCGAACGTCGCGTGGGCCAGCGGCAGCTCGCCGCTCAGGTGCTCGTACAACGTGGCCGCGGCCACGACGGGGATGCCATACGTTCCGAAGAGGCCGAAGATCTTGATGCGATCGCCGAAGCGGTCGGTCGATTCAATCTTGGCCGGCCCGATCTGCTTCAGCGCCAGCACGCGCGCGAATCCGGCCACGAGCACGGCCAGCCACGACGAGATCACCACGCCGAGGATCGGGATCATGACCGTGTATGCAGTGAGGACGAGCGATACGTAGATCAACTCCGTCAGCTCGAACTTCAGCAGCGCCAGCGTGGTGGCGAAGGCGATCAGGATCAGGATGACGCCGGCGGCATTCGGCTGAAGGCGATGCAGGATGAGCTCCGTCTGATCGAAGCGCAGCCAGGTGATCCAGACCATCAGCAGCAGCCCCGCGAAGCCCTGCGTCAGAAAGACGGTGAGCGTGCGCCGTCGCGCGGAGTCGGATCCGTTGGTGGTCATGACGTGGGAGTGAGCGGTCATCCTAACGTCAAAAACTTCTGCACGCTACGGCTCGATTTGACTGCGGTTGCGCCTCGCGCAGAGAGCACGGCACCGGGCGCGCCGCTTGATCAATGTCCCGCTCCATGAACAACATCGAATTCATTCAGGAACGCGAAAACGAGAGCGGACGGATGTCGAACGTACTGACGGGATGGGAAAGCGTCGTCTTTCAGGTAGAAGACGAGCCGGGATCAGCTTCCTGCACGGCTTCGTCTGCGCCTTTGAACCCGATCTTCGAGTGAGTGCCGTCGCAGAACGGCTTCATCGTCGATCCTCCGCAGCGGCAGAGCGCGGCCTTCTTCACCTCCACCGGGTTGCCTTGCGCGTCGGTCAGTGTGAATTCGCCTTCGACAATGTACGGACCGTTGTCGCGGATCTTGATGTTGATGGACATGGACTCTCCTAGAAGATGGGATTCTTTGCTTCGTGCTCGAGGTGCCAGTTGTAGGTGTAGCCGGGGAAGGGGATGGGGATGGTGTACGTCACGGTGACGGTGATTTCGCCGAGGGCTCTGACGATCTTGATGTCGTTTTCGGTGACCGGCAGGGCGTTTTCTCTCGCTTTCGCGAGGATCGCGGCCCGGATTCGGTCATCGCCGTGCGTGCCGGCGGACTTTGCTTCGTCGACGACCGTCTGCCGCAACTCCGCCGCCTTGACCTTCACGGGGATCATCTTCCACGCCACGAAGATGGCCAGCCCGAGAAGAATGAGGCCGATCAGACAGCCGAACTGACTCTCACCGCGCTCGCGACGACTGTTGCGCATAACGACCTCCATCGGCGGTGAGTATACCTACTGGATGAGTCTGAAGAAGCGGGTGGTGATCGTGGGTGCCGGCTGTCGGGTGTCGGCTGTCGGCGACGCGGCGGCTACGACTCCGCTAGCGTCACGCGCATCACTCGACCAAAGCACCATGCGCGCGCGGCCGAGGATTGCTTCGTGCGGCAGCACGCCCCAGCTCCGGCTGTCGAGCGAGTCGGCGCGATTGTCGCCGAGGACGAAGTAGCTGCCGGCGGGGATGATCTGCGGCGAGATCGCGCCGCTCATCGCCTGCGCCGCGACATACGGTTCCGTCAGCGCGTGACCACAGACGATTACGCGTCCGGCGCGGGTCTCGACAAGGTCTCCCGGCGTGCCGATGACGCGCTTGATCATCAACTCATCGGCTGCCCGCGGCGACCGGAAGACGATGACGTCGCCGCGACTCGGCTTTTTTCCGAAGCGATACGGCGTGACCACGATGTGGTCGCCCGGCACCAGCGTCGGCGCCATCGACGACGACGGAATCACGTACAGCCGGAGCGCCGCACGTACGCCGAAGGCGAGCACGATAGCGATGGCCAACGGTTCTGCGATCACTCGGAGGGGAGACTTTTGCGTCACGGCGGTTTTAACCCCTGGCGTTGGCGCACCATTTCGAGAGTCAAGAGCAAATGTTGAATGCTCAATGTTGAATGTTGAGTGTTGAATGAAGGCCCGACCCCGAGCGAGCCCGTCCATTCAACATTCAACATTCAACATTGAACATTCGACATTCAACATTTCGTCTTTGACTTTCGAAACCCGCCCCGACTACTGTTCGCGTCGCATGCCGATCGAGCAACGACAGCCGCAGGGACTTGTCGACATCCTCGACAAGATCCTCGACAAAGGTCTGGTCGTCGCGGGCGACATCAAAGTCTCGCTTGCGAACGTCGAACTGCTGACCATCCAGCTCCGCCTGGTCATCTGCTCGATCGATAAGGCCGAGGCCATCGGCATCAACTGGTGGCGCTCGGACCGGTTCTACTCGGCGGCGCCGAACGCCGGCACCGTCAGTACCGAAGAGTACGACGCGTTGAAAGCGCGCATGAACGAGCTGGAAGCAAAGCTCGAAGGGCGTGCGCTTCCGCGTGCCACGCAAACGAAAGCAGACGAGAGGAAAGGCAGGTAAGTCATGGCAGTTGAACGCGCACCAGGCGGCACAAGTCTTATCGACGTACTCGACCGAATCCTCGACAAAGGCATCGTCGTTGATGCATGGGTCAGGATCTCGCTCGTCGGAATCGACCTGATCACGGTTGAAGCGCGCGTCGTGATCGCTTCGATCGATACG
>DASYJY010000265.1:0-31313 GCA_035995985.1 Thermoanaerobaculia bacterium
GCTCGGCCCCTACAAAATCCTCATGGCCATCGGCGCGGGCGGCATGGGCGAGGTCTATCGCGCGCAGGATACGCGCCTGCAGCGCGACGTCGCCGTCAAAGTCCTGACGCGCAATCTCTCCACCGATGCGGACGCGCTGCGCCGCTTCGAGCAGGAAGCGCGCGCGGCCGGGATGCTCAACCATCCCAACATCCTGGCCATCTACGACATCGGCGACGAAGAGGGCCTGCACTACATCGTCTCCGAACTCCTCGAAGGGGAATCACTGCGCGCGCGCATCCGCCAGAGCCCCATTCCGCCGCGGAAAGCGCTCGACTACGCCGCGCAGATCGCCCGCGGGCTGGCGGCCGCGCATGAGCGCAACATCGTTCACCGCGATCTTAAGCCGGAGAATCTCTTCATCACCCGCGACGGCCACGTGAAGATCCTCGACTTCGGCCTGGCCAAGCTGGCCGGCCCGCGCCTTCCGAATGCAACGCCGGGAACCGAGCACGAGCTGACGCTTCCCACGACGCCGACCGAGCCCGGCCGACTTATGGGAACGGTCGGCTACATGGCGCCGGAACAGGTGCGCGGCGGCAGCGGCGACAACCGTTCCGACATTTTCGCGTTCGGGGTCATCCTCTACGAGATGCTGGCCGGCGTTCCTGCCTTCCGCGGTGAGTCGCCGATCGAGACGCTCAACTCGATCCTGAAGGACGATCCGCGCGACTTTTTTGAACTGAACATCCGCGTCCCCGGCGCCCTCGACCGCGTGGTCCGGCACTGCCTGGAGAAAAATCCCGACGAGCGTTTCCAGTCCGCACGCGATCTTGCCTTCGACCTCGGCTCCCTCTCCGGCCTCACCAGCCAGGCCATCTCGTTCCGGCCGAACTGGCGCATCCGTCCGCGCGAGATGGTCAAGCCGCTCGCGATCGCCCTCGTGTTGACGGCCGCGGCGGGCCTCGCCTACGTCGCCGGCAAACAGCGCGGCACGCAGCCGCCGCCGGCGTACAAACGGCTCACGTTCCGCAGCGGGACCATCTTCAACGCGCGTTTTTCGCCGGACGGCGAGACCGTTTTCTATGGCGCGCGCTGGAGCGGAAAACCGATGGCCATCTTCTCGGTCCGCGCCGACTCACCGGAATCGCGCGACCTGCAACTCGGCGATGCCACCGACGTGCTCGCCGTCTCGCGAGGCGGCCAGCTCGCGATCTCGTTGCACCGCCACGTGATCGGCTACTTGCGCGAGAGTGGGACGCTGGCCCAGGTGTCGATCGCCGGCGGAGCACCGCGGCCGATCCTCGATGACGTCGAATTCGCCGACTGGTCGCCCGACGGACGGCTCGCTGTCGTTCGCACGATCGGCGGACATTGTCGCCTCGAGTTCCCGATCGGCAACGTGCTCTACGACACCGTCGGCTGGATCGCCCATCCGCGGTTCAATCCGGCCGGCGACGCCATTGCCTTGCTCGATCATCCCTTTCTTAACGACGATCGCGGCTCCGTCGTCCTCGTCACGCTCGCCGGAAAGGCGCATCGCGCGCTGACGAAAGAATCGCAGAGCGTGGAAGGGCTGGCGTGGTCACCGGACGGCAAAGAAGTCATCTTCTCTTCGGAAGAGACCAACAACGCCCGCGCCGTTGCCGCCGTGACGCTGAGCGGAAAACAGCGCCTCGTCGCCGCCAGCGCCGGGCCGCTCTGGCTGCACGACGTCGCGCCCGACGGCCGCCTGCTCGTTTCGCGCGAGATCGTCCGAGCCGGCATCGTCGGCATCCACGGCGCGCAGCCGATCGATCTCTCCTGGTTCGACTACTCGGTCGTTCGCGATCTCTCCACGGATGGCAAATCGATCGTCTTCTCCGAGTCGGGCGAAGCGGGCGGCGCGATCTTCGGCGTTTACCTACGCGGGACTGACGGCTCGCCTGCCATACGCCTTGGCGACGGCACGTCCGAGGGATTGTCGCCGGATGGGAAGTGGGTACTGTCGATTCCGCGCAATCGCATCCCGGCGCAGATCACGATGCTGCCCACCGGCACGGGGCAGCCGCGCCAGATCACGCACGACCGCATCAATCATCGCAACGCGCGCTGGATGCCGGATGGAGCGCACATCTTCTTTCAGGGAAACGAAGAGCGGCAGCCGCCGCGGCTTTGGATCCAGGCGCTCGACGGCAGCGCGCCGCGTGCGATCAGTCCCGAGAACGTCGCCGCCTCGCAGGTCACCCCCGACGGCCGTTACATCCTGGGCCGCGCGCCCGACCGTAAGTTCTATCTCTATCCGGTCGCCAGCGGTGCGCCGCTTGCCGTTCCCGCGCTGAAAAATGGAGATGTCCCGACGCGCTTCACTCCCGACGGCCGCTCCCTCTTCGTCGCCACGTTCGGCAAGATCCCGGCGATGCTCTACAAGGTCGATCTCACCACCGGCGCGCGTACGGAATGGCGTGAAGCAATGCCCGCTGATCCGGCAGGCCTCATCAACGTCGGCCCGATTCTCGTCACCCCCGACGGCACGACGACCGTCTACAGCTACACGCGGCTCCTGTCGGACCTGTACATCGTCAGTAGTTCCGCGGACCAGTAGGCGTCGTGGAGGATCCCGCGCGGGATCTCCTTGATTGCGCTCCAAACTATCGGCCAGCGTGAACTCGGCGCGGCAGCCGTCGGAAACCCAGATGCCGTTTGCGTCGTAGCCCACGTCTTATTCGTTCCAAACACGACGGCCTGATCCGCATGAAGCGGCACGCAAAATGCCTGTCATTAGGCATTATGAAAACACTCGCAATCACCGTTCTACTGCTCCTCAACACCGCGGCGTATGCGCAACAGAACACGACGGTTACGCCCCAGCGGCCGGCTCTGCAAATCGTGACCGCCGACGACTCAGCGAACCGCCTCGACGTCGAAGTCGGCGCGGTCCGTTTGACGACGCACAGCGGACGTTACACGTTCGCGTATTTGCCGATGCTCGCGCCGCTCCAGGGCACCGCGCTGCGTCCATCGATCGAGATGCCGAACGCGCTCGCGCTGACCGGCACTTCGATTCCGTTGCGTCCGCACACGCGGCCTAACGCGCTGGTAGACATCCGCTGACCGATTTTTTGTAACCGTCGGAGCCGAAGCCGCGTCACAATGCCATGATGATGAACCGCACCGCCTTGCTGCTCATCCTCCTGCTCGCATTCGCGGCGCCGCTTCTGGCTGACGACGCGCCGAAGCCGGACTACTCGCGCGATGCGATCTTCCGCTTCGCCCACGAGTTCGTCTTACAGCCGCAGTCGAAAGTCGGCGACTTCGATCTCGGCAACCTCGGCGCGGTCAACGTCTACAAGTACGGCGTACGCGGCACATTCAACTACCTGCCGTTCCTTGCGCCGCTCATTGGGACGCGCCTCGTGGACGTGGCCACGGTACCGAACGCGTTCGCGCTGACGAATACACCGATCGCGCGCTCGATGCCGTATGTCCCCGACGAGCTGGCCGGTTCGCCCGGCGTCCGCCAGCAGCTCAAAGTCGTTCGCAAACTCCTCGGCGAGTGACATCAGCGCACGGTAGTGTCCTAATTCAGGACACTACCCCGCGCCATTCAGAAAAGCTGGTGTGGCTCGGCAACGCCGGCCGGCTCGAGCCGGGCTGGAAGAGCTTATTGAAGTGATGAACCAAGTGCAGGTGCTGCAGGTGATTCAAAGGAGAAGGACGAGGAGTCGTTTCACGACGTCAGGCCGCATCATTCGCGACGCCCGCACGGATCGACGCATGACCCCGACGCGGTGTTGATACCAGGCGATGCGGTAACGCATGAACCCGGACGCGGTTTTCCACCCTGGGCAAGCGGTAACGCATGGACCCCGATGCGGTTTTGCGACCCGGGCAAGCGGTAACGCATGGACATCACGTGTTGCATAAGACCTCCCCTGCCAATAACGCAGGGACGCGACGCATTCCATGCGACCGACCCCTTGCGGTAACGCATCGACCCGTCACGTTGCATATCAGGGGCGCTTACGATATCGCGTCGACCCGACGCCTTGCATATCAGGAACGCTTGCGATATCGCGTCGACCCGACGCCTTGCATATCAGGAACGCTTGCGATATCGCGTCGACCCGTCGCCTTGCATATCAGGAACGCTTGCGATATCACGTCGACCCGACGCCTTGCATATCAGGAACGCTTGCGATATCGCGTCGACCCGTCGCCTTGCATATCAGGGGCGTCTGATATTGAGGGTCCCTGTACTGGGAAATGACTCGTATATGTGTCTACTTCGGACGTGGGTAGGGATGAATCTCGCTCGCGGCTCTCCTCGCCAAGGAGATCTTTGCCCGTGCCACGACCGCAGTTCCTGCCCGGATGGTGCGGAAATGGAACTTAGGACACTACCCAGCGCACGGCCTGCTTGCTCGCCGCGCGAATCTCCACCATCCCGCCTCGGATGCGAACGTCATAGCAGCGCGCCGGAAATGTCGTCGGACCGTTGACGACGTGGCCGTCGTCGAGCGCGAGCTCCGAGGCGTGCCACGGACATTGGATGGCGTCGCCGACCAGTTTTCCTTCATCGAGCGGACCGCCCAGGTGCGGGCAGGTGGCGCTGAGCGCGAAGATGCGGCCGGCGCGTTTCACGAGCACGACGGCGGTGTCCTGCACTTCGACGCGCGTCGGTGTGTTCTCGAGGAGTTTGTCCTCGGCAATGACCGCGCGGAAATCCTCGGGCTGCGTCGCGTCTGCCGTGGCGGTGTGATCGACGCCGAGTTGCTCGCCGAAAACGAGATGCCCGCCGAGGTACGCTGAGGCGTTGGCGACGGCGAAGCCGAGCATCGAGAGGGCGATGCCGGTAGAGCGCTGCGCTTTCTTTTTGCGCATGAAGTACGACGCCGTGTAGAGCGAAGTCGCGGCAACGTTCAGCAGACCATGGAGCAGGCCGATAGTCTTGCCACGGCCGTCGCTCTCCGACCAATCGGTCGCGCCAGTGACCGCGGAGCCGACCGCACCGAGGAGACCGAAGCCGATCGCGAAATCGGCTCCGGCGCGAAGGTCCTTGCTCGCACCAAGACCATCGAACGCATCGAGGATCATCGCCAGCGTCCATGCGCCGACAGGGATGTCGGTGAGCACAGGATGCAGCGGATGACCGAGCCACGTTCCATGCAGCGCGTTTTTGATCGTGCGGCCGGCATCGCCGGGAAAGAGGTCGCGAATCGCTTTCGAAATCGGATCGGAGGCCGCTTCCAGCCACTCCTGTTTGGCGATCGTGTCGAAGATGATTTCGTTGCTCATGCGCGGCTGCGAGCGCAAGAGCGATGCCCGCAACTCACCGCTGATGCTTCGCGCAAAAATAGGTCGTTCTGCCAAACACGACCGTCCGCTGGATCGTGCCGCCGCAGCGCGGACAGCGATCGCCTTCTTCGCGATGCTGCGTGAGCCACGTGCCGGGATAATCGCCGCCTTTCGATTTGAACGCGATCGCCTCTTTGAGCACGCCGCGGATCCCGGTAAAGATCGCCTGGACCTCGGCATCCGAAAGTTCATCGACCGCGCGCCGCGGATGAATCGACGCGCGATACAGAGTCTCATCAACGTACAGGTTGCCCATCCCGGCGAGGATCTCCTGCGTCAGCAGCAACGACTTCACCGCTCCGCGGCGGCCGTGCACGATCCGGCGAAAGAGCGGCAGACGAAATTTCGCGCCGAGCGGATCGGGCCCGAGGCGATGCTCCGCGATGAAGACGTCCGGATCGGGCGTGACGTCGACGACGCCGAAGAGCCGCATGTCGTCGTACGCCATCCGCGCACCGTTCTCGAACTCGAAGACGACCCGCGCAAACCGCGGTTGGACACCATACCGCTGGTAATAAAACAGATCGCCGCTCATGCCGAAATGCAGGTGCAGCCACGACGAGCCCGCATCGGCGAAAAGATGCTTGCCATGACGCCGAACCTGCGTGAACTCGTGCCCGATCACCGCACGCTTCAACGCCGCCGTTCGAACGGCGAGGATGCGTTCGTCGAGCACCCGCACCGCGGCGACGCGCTGATTCAGCCCATGCTCCGCGAAGTAGCGGCAATACAACTCCACTTCGGGTAACTCGGGCATGTCCGGAAGTGTACGATGCGCCAATGGCCCGCGTTCCTGATGCAGACATCGATCAGCTCGACCGATCCATCCGCGCCGTTCTCGAGGCCCAAGCGAAAAAGTGGGGCGCGCCGCTGCTGAATCACCTCGTCTACGCGCGTCGTCCTTCGATTTTCAAAGGCGCCCGGATGATGTGGAGCGGCCTTGATGCATCGGGCTTGATCGATCCGCGGCTCGTCGCGCTGATTAACCGGCGCGTGGCCTTTCTCAATGGCTGCGAGTTCTGACAGGACATCAACGCTGCGGTCGGCAGCGCGCTCGGCATCGCGGATGAGAAGTTGCTGGCGCTCTCCGATTGGGAAGCATCTCCCCTCTTCGACGACATAGAGCGACTCGCCCTCGAATTCGCCGACGCCATGACCATCACCGGCCGCGAAGTCTCCGACGCGCTTTTCGCACGCGTGCGCGAGCAGTTCGATGACGACGCCATCGTCGAGCTGACGGAAATCGTGGCGTGGGAAAACGCATCGTCGAAATTCAACCGCGCGCTGCGGATTCCGTCGCAGAAGCTCTGGCCGCGGTAAGCGAACGAATCGGCTACGCATGCACTTCACCGCACGCAGCGTCATCCGCACGACACCGGAAAAGCTCTTCGCCTTTCACGAGCTGCCGGATGCGTTCGTTCGTCTGCTTCCGGCGGACGAGAAGATCCGCGTCATCCAAACCGCGCCGAACCTGAACGTTGGAAGCCGCACCATCGTCGACATCCGCATCGCTTTCTTCTACATCCGTTTCGAATCGCTGCACACGGCGTACGATCCGCCGCATTCGTTCGAAGACCAGCAGGTGCGCGGACCGTTCCGCTCCTGGCGCCATCGGCATCTCGTCGAGCCGCATCCCGACGGCGCGCTCCTCATCGACGACATCGAATACACGCCACCCTTCGGCCTCCTCGGGCGCCTCGCCGACGGCATCGCGATCAAGCCGCGCCTGCGCAAGGTGTTCGCGTTCCGGCATCGCCTAACCCGCGATTCCTGCGAGAATGCGCCGCTATGAACCTCGACGAAGTGATCGCCGCAATGTACGAGAACGTTTCCTTCGAGCCAGGCACGCGCCCCGACTGGAAACACGAGTCCGAGATTTTCGCGCCAAACGCGCGCTTCGTCCGCGTGAACGACGACGGCGTCTTCGAATTCACCACCGAGGCCTTCCGCCAGAACTTCGAATCGATGATCGATTCCGGCGTCCTCCCCAGTTTCTGGGAGGGCGAAATCTGGCGCGAGACCCACCAGTTCGCGAACATCGCCCACGTCCTCAGCGCCTACGAAACCCGCTGGACCCGCGCCGGCGACGTCATCAACCGCGGCGTCAACAGCATCCAGCTCTTCGAGCGCGACGGACGCTGGCAGATCAGCGCCATGATCTGGCGCCGGGACGGGAAGACGATTCAGATTCCGGCAACCGCGCCGGCGCCGTCCTAGCCTCTCGTCTTCTCGTAGACCTCGACGTACTTCTTCGCCGGCACCCGCCGAATCGCTTCGCCGAGGACGTCGAGCGCGAGGTCATCGACCTTCTTGAAACGGATGCACGCCTTACCCATGTCGAGCTTCTTGCCGCTCTTCGCCCAAGCCTCGCGAAACCACTGCATCAACGCGTTGTCGCTCACGCCGTCGACGCACCCGCAGTACAACCCCATGAGATAGACCGACATGTAGTTCTTCTGCGAAGCCAGCCCCGCAAACGGCAACCCCTGTTTCGGATCGGCGTGATACCCCGCCGGATAGATGCGATGCGGTACGTAATACCCGATCATCCCGTACTGCATCCCCTCCCCGTAGTCCTTATCGAGATTCGCGAGGATGACCTCGCGCACAACCTCAATCGCGCTACGCCGGTCGGGCGGAAGGGAGGCAAGATAGTCGGAGACGGTCGTCGCCTTGCTTTGCATGGGACGAGCGTACCGGGCTATCGCGGTGCGGGTGGAATCGGGAGGTGCCCGCGAGCGACGACGCCGGAGGCGTCACGGACGGCAGCCGGCGGTCCGAGCGAAGCGAGCGACCGCCGGTTCACGCATGTCAGGGATGACCGACCTCGGCTGGGGTCGCGGATCAATTACCAGACGGCGCGCACTCCTCCGCGACCACTGCCGCGGTCGGAAAATCGGGCCTGCGTTTCTCGCTCGCTAACGCTCGGACCGCCGGCTACCGTACCGGACGCCTCCGGCGTCGGATCTCTCTACTTCCGAGCCGTCGCGCGATGACGCCAAGTGGCCGCCTTGATTGCTTTCCAGCTCGTACCTTTCTTCTTCTGCGGAACCTCTACGCTACCGGCGAGGTCAAGAAAACTGGAATGCGTGTCAGGGGTGACAAATTGCCGAAATGCTTCCCGTTCGCCGCCATGCATCCTGCCCGCCTCACGAATGCTCAAGACAAGTTCGGCGAAAGGCTTCTTCTTCATTTTGAACTCCTCCTTGACCAACGTCGCGGCGGCTTTAGTAAATCTAATCCGCTCTCCGCCTTCGATTCGGCAGAATGATGTCCGACCAGTCTTCTAAGGTTGCATCTTCCCGCGTTGGCGTACGGAACTCTTCGGCAATTGCCTGCAGAAGTTCTCGGGGCGCCCGCTCGATCAACGATATGAGTTGTGAACGTCGATGCGCGGCGCCTTTACCCGTGATCGGCTGCTGGTCATAACGACGCGTGAGGTTCCGAAGCTGCTCAACGCGGGCTTTCGACCACCTTGCGTTTGCAATCGAAAGAACCTCGTCAACCAGAGACGCGTCATCGGGTCTCGCGGCCCGAATCATCGAAAGACGCTCGTCTTCAGATTGGCGTGCTCGTTCACTCGTTTTCGGCCGTCGGGGTCTGTTCCTGACACCGGCGCGAATCGCCTTATCGACGAGATCAGTCAGGTTAGCGACCCCTGCGGGATCGGCAAGCAACGCAAGGCCAGCCCGCAACTCGTCCGGGTCGTACCGCCCAAGTAGCTTTGCAAGATCCGAAAGCAGGTCAGGATTCAGTCGGTGCTTCACAAGCCCGCCTTCTGCGCAAATTCGGTCGCGAACTTGTGAAATTGGGAAGCGACACTCGTGCGCGCGTACGAAGTTCTAAAGATGGGCATTCCTTCCCGCGCGCCCTTCGCATAGGACCTTGAATACTTGACTTCAGACGTGAAGATCTCGTATCCCTGCTGTCTCGCGAATCGCCTGACATCCGCCTTGGATTTCGTTTCCTCAGGCGAATAATTGTCCGTTGCATTGAAGACGATGCCCATCACCTCTACCTCATCGGTTTCGTTCTGCTCCTTGAAATCGACAATAGATCTTGCGAGCAGCGGAAGCCCAATCGAGGAAAGATACTCGGGGGTCACCGGAATGAGAACGTGGTTACACGTAAAATATGCGGCGGTCGTGAGCATCGATTCTGTTGGGGCGCAGTCAACTAAGATCAGATCGTAATCTCCTTCTATCTTCTTCACAAGATTTGCTAGCTTTCGCTCTTTTTGCGCAGGGTTGCGTAGGGACCATGCGAGTTCCAGGCGCGACGGAATCAGATCGATACGTCCTCCTGTATTAAACTCCGCGACGTTACAAATCACCTCCTGCGGCTGTAAAACTGGCGATTTGCCGCCGGACGTCGATGTGCCCTGCTCAAGAACGTCCCAGATCGTCCGCTGCCCCTTTTCGATGAGCGATTGATACCTCCTGGGTCCTAGAAGGTACTGGCTAGCATTGAACTGCGGATCTAGATCGACGACTAGAACCCGTTTTGCCCAGTGCGTGTAGGCGCCGAATTGCCAGGCCAAGTTGGCTGTAAGAGTCGACTTCCCGACTCCACCCTTCATGTTTATCAGTGCGACCTTAACCGGCATGACTCCTCCAGTGACACCAAGACTGCCACATATTGCGGTCAATCGATCACAAAATATTGATCGGATCCACATCCACCGCCACCTCCACCCCCTTCCACTTCTTCCCGATCATCACCGACTCAACCGCTTTGCGGAGGGCGGTGCGGTGGGGGGAGCGGAGGAGGATTTGGTAGCGGTAGACGGCTTTGATGCGGGCCATCGGAGCAGGGGCCGGGCCCTGGATGCGGGTGCCGGTCAGCGGTTGAAGAGCGGCTTCGAGGCGTCGGCCGCAGTCGAGAGCGGCGGTATCGACATCCGAGAGTCTTTCGCCGCGGAAGACGATGGCGATCATTGAGGTCACCGGCGGGTAGTGGAACATCTTTCGGAATTCGATCTCGGCTTTGTAGAACGACTCATAGTCGTGGCGAAGGGCGTGCTGGATTGCGTAATGGGTCGGGAACGCGGTCTGGATCAGCACTTTGCCGCGCAGTTCGCCGCGGCCGGAGCGGCCGGCTACCTGCGTCAATAGATAGAAGGTCTTTTCGGCGGAGCGGAAATCGGGGTAGCCGAGGATTGAGTCGGCGTTGAGGACGGCGGTGAGGGTGACGCTGGGAAAATGATGTCCTTTGCTCAGCATCTGCGTGCCGATCAGCGCTTGCGTTTCGCGTCTGTGGAAGCGGTCGAGAATGCGGACCAGCTCTCCTTTCTTGCGTGTTGAATCGCGGTCGAGGACGTCGACGATCACCTCGGGGAAATCGCGGCGGAAACGTTCCTCCACTTTCTCGGTGCCGAAGCCGATTGGCTGGAGGACTTCGCCGTTGCACAATGGACAGAGCGCCGGAATAGGCTTTCGTAGTCCACAGTAGTGGCAGACCAGCATTCCATCGCGTCGGTGCACCGTCATCGTCACGCTGCAGTCGCGGCAGCGGAACTCGTGGCCGCACTCGCGGCATAAGAGATAGGGCGCGTAGCCGCGGCGATTGATCAGGATGATGGCCTGCTCCCCTGCGGCGAACGTCTCCTTGAGCTGTTCCTTCAATGGATTGCTGAAAATGACGAAGCCTTTGTCCTCTTTTTCCGCGCGTTCTTTGCGGATGTCGATGACGTCCGCCTCGGGCAATGGCCGGGCTTCGACACGCGAAGTCATTCGCAGCAGCGTGTACTTGCCGCGCGCCGCGTTCTCGCGCGATTCGAGCGACGGCGTCGCGGAGCCGAGGACGACCGGGATGTTGCGGAATTGCGCGCGGACCACGGCCAGGTCGCGGGCGTTGTAGCGCGGCGCCTCGTCCTGTTTGTAGGCGGCGTCGCCTTCTTCGTCGACGACGAGTAAGCCGAGGCGCTGGAATGGTGTGAAGAGCGCGGAGCGCGGACCAATGGCCACATCCACTTCGCCGCGGCGTGCGCGCCACCATTGATCGAAGCGTTCGCTCGCGGAGAGGCTGCTGTGCAGGATGGCGATCCGTTCGCCGAATCGCTCCTTCAGCCGCGACGCGAACACCGGCGTCAGCGAGATTTCCGGGACCAGCAGCAACGCCTGCTCCCCTCTCCTCACCGCGTCGCGCATCAATTCGATGTAGACCTCGGTCTTTCCACTTCCAGTCACGCCTTCGAGCAGAAATGGCGCGAACGTGCCGAGCGATTTGCGAATCGTTTCGATCGCCGCGGTCTGCTCGACCGAATGCCGGATCTCGCCGACGCTGGCCGGATCGAGTCCCGCCAGAAATGCATCGAGCGTGTGCCGCCGCGCGCGGCGCTCGATCCGAACGATGTTCTTCTTTGCCAGCGCCGACAGCACCGCCGCGCTGACGCCGGCCGTCTCCATCGCGCGCACCGACATCTCCACGCCGCGCGACGACAGCAAATCGACCGCGTGCTGCTGCTTCGCCGTCAATCCGGCAGGCACCGTTTCGAGGATTACAAACCGGTCGTAGCGCACGCCTTTCGCATCCGTCACCCGGTCGCCGATCGTGATCAGCCCCGCATCGCGAAGCCGTTCGATCGACGATCGCGAGCTCGCCTCGAGTGCTGTCGCAAACGGCAGCGGCCGTCGTCGTAACTCGTCGATGAGCGGCAGATCGGTGTCGAGGATTTGTTCCGAGGTGATCGCGGCGGAGATCATCGACTCGTCGCCGGCCAGTACCAACTCCCGCTTTCCGCGCGCCGACATATTCGCCGGCAGCGCCACGCGCAGCATCTCGCCGAGCGGCGCGATGTAGTACTCGGCGGCCCAGCGACAAAGTTCGATGATCTCCGGCAGCAGCGCCGGCTCGTCGTCATCCAGCACCGCGTGGATCGGCTTGATCCTGCTTCCCTCGGGCGCGGCATCCGAGAGCCCGACCACGAATCCGGTGTTCCGCTTTGCGCCGAACGGAACTTCGACGCGCGACCCGAGGCGGACGGCGTCGCGAAGCTCGGGAGGGATCGCGTACGTGAACGTGCCGTGCACCGCCACGGGCACCGCCACCTCGGCGAATTCGGAGAGACCGGACGGCATCGGCCGCTATTGTCTCCGCCGCAGCAGCGCGATCGCCACCAGCGCGGCGATGGCGATGTACACCGCGGCCTCGGGCGCGCGAATGCGCGTGCGCGGCTCGGGCGCGAAGCTCATCTCGTACGCGCAGCTGTCCTGCGAGCCCGGCATGATCTGCGTTCCGGCGGCAATCACGCGTCCGTTTCCGTTGACGCCGCGGACGCGAATGACAGCGTGCTCGATATTGACCGTGGGAAACATCTGCTGCGTATCCGTGGCCACGTGTTCAAAGCCCTCGAGGAAGAGCCGCTTCTCGCCGAGTACCTGACCGTGCACATCTTCGAGCGCGACGACGACGGACAATGCGGCACCGGAAGTCTCGATGACGTACAGCTTGTACTGCGCGTCGCGCGAGCCGTCGCCGTGCAGCACGGCGGATTGACCATTGCCGATGCCGAGACGCGTCGGGATGCCGGTCAGTGCCATGACGACGGCGCTGTTCGCACCTGCGCCCGGCACAGAACCGTAAACACGTGCGGACGCAACGACATCCGCATTCGACTCGATGCGCAACGCGCCGATGCTGTCGGCGCTCGGCAGGATCGGCGGGCCTAGGGGATCGACGACGTACGTCTCGCGCGGCGGAAGCGTGACGGTGGTCTTCTTCGGCGAGCGATTGGCGTGGCCGCTCTCGAGGTACGACAGCGACATCACGGCAGGGTGGTCGTCGGTATTCGTAATCCACAGCGCGGTCAGGAAGAGGCGTCCCGATCGTCCCGCGGCGCGGCCGACGACCGGGATGACGAGGTCGCGGTCCGCGTATGCGGCAACGAGCGGTTGCGCCGCGAAGAGCAGGAGAGTGAGGGTGATGCGTCGCATCCGCGCAGTATGTCCCTTGCGCGCGTACAATCGGCAATCGAGCGGCCGGTCCGCCGCTCCGACCCAGTGGCTGCACTCCTCTACCTCCTTTCCGCTACAGGCACGCTCGCTCTGGTCCGCCGATTCACGGCGCTTTCGCGCGCCGCGGCGCTGGTGCTGCTCCTGCTGCCGCTCTGCCTCACGGGCCGCGCGCTCGTGACGGGAAGGGTCTACGCGCCGATCGATCTCACGTATCACTTCGATCCGCTGGCGTCGATCGCGACACGGGTAGGCATCGATCGAATCGCAAATCCTCTGCCGTCGGATGTGGCGGTGCAGTTCGTTCCGTGGAACGCGGCACTGCGCTGGTCGATCGCGCACGGGCAGTGGCCGCTCTGGAATCCGTTCGAGTTGTCCGGCAACGTGCTCGGGGCCGCCGCACAATCGGCCCCTTTCCACCCGGTCACGCTCCTCGGCCTGTTGATTCCCGCCCCTGACGCATTCGGATTCATGGCCGCGATGACGTACTTCCTGGCGGCCCTGGGGATGTTTCTGTTCCTCCGGAATCTGGAGCTGCGCCAATTGCCGTCGCTGTTCGGCGCGGCGGGATGGGCGCTGTCGACGTACGTGGTCGCGTTCACGCACACCGCGCACGGAAACGCGCTCGCGCTCCTGCCGCTGGTGATGCTCGGCGCGCGATCCGTCGCGTTGTGGCCGGGAATCCGAACGACTGCGCTGCTCGCCGCGGCGCTGATTCTGCTCACCCTTTGCGGCCATCCGGAGACGTCGCTGCACGTGGTCGCGCTGGCGTTTGCATACGTGATTTTCCTGGCGCGACACCGCCTCTCGCGCGTTGCGATCAGCGGACTGGCGGCGGGCGTCCTCGCATTGCTCCTCACGGCGTTCTTCCTCGCGCCGATGCTCGACGCGATTCCGCAGACGCGCGAATACCTGCATCGGAAATCCGGCGCGGAGGCGATAAGCGCGCCGTGGAGCGTCGTCGCGCATGTGCTGCGCAGCAACATCGTCCCGTTCGCAGAAGGCGCGCCCGGCGAAGAAGAGCCGCAAGACGAGCGGGGACTGCATCACTCGATGGGGACGGCCTACGCCGGCGCGATGCTCTTCGCGCCAGCGCTCTTCGCGCTCTTCCGCGCACGAACGCGCGAGACGTGGTTCTTCGCCGGAGTTGCCGTCTTCGGATTGCTCGCGGGGGCGGAGGCGCCGATCGTCAGCGCAATCCTGGCGCGGCTTCCGATTTTCAGCCTGGCTATCAATGCGCGAATGATCTCGTTCGCCACATTCGCAATCTGCGTTCTGGCTGCTATCGGAATGCACGCGTCGTTGACGGAGCGGCGCCGTCTGGCGTTTGTTTTCCTCATCGCCGGAATTGGCATCGCGGCACTGACGGCTTTCGTGGCCATTCACAGCACGCTCACTCCCGATTTCGTCCGTGCGAACGCGATCCGCGAAGTGGTTCCGCTGCTGCTCGCCTTCGCGCTGCTGATTGCATTTCGAACGAACCGCGCCGCCGCCGCTGGCCTGGTCAGCCTGTTGCTCGTGCAGCGCGTCAGCGAGATCGGCGGCTACATCGCCGCCGTCGACCGCCGCGCGTTTTTTCCCGCGGTCGCGGGCTTCGAGAAACTCCCGCACGACGATCCATACCGCATTGTCGGACAAGGGCCGCTTTTCGCGCCAAACATCGCCGCACTCTACGGACTCGAAGACGTTCGCGGCTATCAGGCGATGACGTTCGCGCGGCTGGCGGAAACGTTTCCGCTCTGGTCCATTCCGCAACCGGTCTGGTCGAACCGCGTCGACGATCTCACCGCGCCGATGCTGTCGATGATGAACGTCCGCTTCGCGCTGGCCTTACCCGATTCGCCCATTCCGCCGTGGTGGCGCCTCATCGGCCGCTATCCCGGCTACGCGCTGCTCGAGAACAGCCGCGCATTGCCGCGCGCCTTCGTGCCGCGCGTCGTACATACGGGCTCGAACAACATCATCCGCGACATGCGCGCCTGCAGCGATTTCGGCGCCGAGGCGTGGATCGAATCACCGGGCCCGGCGATGGACGTGGCGAATGGCACCGGCTCGGTCCGCGTGCGCGCTGACGGCTCACGCCTGCTGCTTCACGCGTCGATGCAGTCACCCGGATGGATCGTCATCTCGGAAACAGCGTGGTCCGGATGGCGCGCATCCTCCGCCGGCAATCCCCTCAAGCTCCACTTCGCCAACCGCGCCTTCCTCGGCATGTACGTCCCCGCCGGCGTCCACGACATCGTGCTGTCCTACCGCCCGAGGTCGTTTACGACCGGCGCGGTTATAAGCATCGCGACGGCGGTCGCGGTGGCGGGGTTTGCGCTTATACGCAGGCGCCGTTCTGCTCGCCACGAATCCTGACGCCAGCTTCCCAACGCTGCCATGGCCGGAAAGTTGTGCGTGATCGCGTTCCGGCGTGTCAACGAAGTAGTCGGTCGTGGTTGACTCCACTTCTGTTACCGACGTTGAAGAGCGCGGCTTCCGCGGCGTGCGCTTACGAAGTGAATGTCTCGATGTCGCCGCCGCGGCGCTCCCTCCAAGACAGACCATCGCCGCGAATACGGCGACGAAGCTGCCTCGAAGACGGGCCATGAGAGATCCCGCTCCGTTCAGTGCTGTGTTTTCGCGGACGGGATGGTGTCGATGTCGCGCAGCTCGCGGGCAAGCCGCGTCAGACGCGATTCAATCCGCTTTGACCGCGGCTGGATGATCATAGTCTCCGCCGGAGGCGTCTCGTCGCCAGTACGGACGACGTCATTGTGCGAAACGAGCGTCGTCCCACCATCCTCAATGGTCAGGTACGCGACACCGCCGATGATCCCAGGGCCATCAGGGATGAGGCTACATACGATCAACAAGATGGGAATGGATTCCAATAACTTGGGGAGGGCGCCATCCGCCGAGCCGTCCGGCATTCCTTCCTCCTGTGCACCTTCAGGGATGACTGATTGTCGCATGAGGTATCGAACAGACCCGAAGAACGGAGGCGCACTCGAGTCCGTGAGGCGCGTGGCGGGAGCAGCTTCAAAAATAGTGCGTCGGCGGTGCGAACCATTGACGCTCATCCTGAACGCGCATCGCCCATTTGCCGAAAGATCGCTGTGCTATGATCCGGCGGTTTCTCAGCGATCTACTTTCAAGCGCATTTCGAGTGACTTAGGAGGTCCAGCTTGCGTTCTTTCAGCAAAATCGGGCTACTGATTTCGGCAGCGATGTTGGCAGTGAGCGGTGCAGCGTTCGGAGCCGGATTCGGGCTCTTTGAACAGGGCGCGAAAGCGACGGCCATGGGTGGCGCGTTCGCCGCGACGGCCGACGATCCGAGCGCCATCTTCTACAACGTGGCCGGGATCGCCCAGCAACGCCACACATCGTTCCTCGCCGGCGGCACGCTCATCAACTTCAACAATGAGTTCACCGGTGACCCGACCGACGCCTTCACCAGCGGCGCGACGGGCCAGTACAGGCACCACACCTTCGTCCCACCGAACGCGTATCTGATCGTGCCGATCGGGACGAACCTGACGTTCGGCGTCGGCGTCTTCACACCGTTCGGCCTGCGCACGAACTGGGAAGACCCATGGATCGGCCGCTTCGTTTCGCGCGACGCGAACATCAAGACGGTTTCCGTGCAGCCGTCCATCGCCTGGCAGACCACCGACGGCCGGTTCGCCGTCGGCGCCGGCGCGGAGTACCGCCGGGCTCGCGTCGTTCTGTCGCGGAACAGCACGCTGCCTCCGGGCACGACGAATGTGAATCCATTCACCGGCCGCTTCATCGACGTGGCCAGCGCATATCTCTCCAGCGACTGGGACAACTCCTGGGGCTGGAACGCGGGCGTGCTCTTCAAGCCATCGTCTGTTTGGCGCATCGGCGCTTCGTACCGCGCGCCGATGACCATCGACTTCAAAGGCGACGTGACGATCACGCAGATCTCGACCGGCAATCCGCAGCTCGACGCGCTGATCAAGCCCGGCCTTCCGCCGAGCCAGCCGGTGGCTACGAGCATCGATTTCCCCTCGATCGCCAACCTCGGCATCGCCACGACGGCGATCCCGAACTGGGACCTCGAGTTCGACGTCGTCCACACGACCTGGAGCCGCTTCAAGCAGCTCAAAGTGGACTTCCTGACCACTCCGGCGGCCGGTTTCACGCGCGTGCAGAACTGGGACGACAGCAATTCGTACCGGTTCGGCGCGAACCGCACCATCAATCCGACGTGGGACGTCCGCTTCGGCCTGCTCTACGATCGCACGCCGCAGCCGACCGAGAACGTCAGCCCGCTGCTGCCTGACTCCGACCGCGAGGGAGCGAGCTTCGGCATCGGCTGGCATCATGGTCCGTGGGTCTTCGACGCCACCGAGTTCGCGCTCCACTTCAAAAAGCGCGGCACGCAGGGAATCAGTTCCGCGGATAACAACTTCAACGGAACGTACCGCACTGACGCAAACCTCATCAGCCTGAACCTCGGCTACCGGTTCTAGGCCAGACCCCAAACAGGAGAATCCCAAATGACGCGCATCAGAAGCTTCGCTCGCATCGCCACGGTTGCACTGGCAATCGCGGTCATCGCTGCTCCGGGCTTTGCCGCGGTTGGCTCGGCCAACTTCAAGACGGTTGTCGCCATCGGCGACAGCTACGGCGCCGGCTTCGAGAGCAACTCGCTCAACGAACATCACTCGGCTTACAGCTGGCCAGCCATCGTCGCCAAGCAGCTCGGCATCCCGCTCTGCACGCTCGGCTCCTCGGCCACGGAGGTCTGCTTCGCGCAGCCGATCGTGAGCTATCCCGGCATCGGACCGGAACTGACGCTGATGGACATCAGCACCTACCCGCCGGTCATCGTGAATGCACCGGGATCGGGAGCGCCGCTGAATACGACCTTCGGCCGTCCGTTCAACAACGTCAGCATCCCGGGCGCGAACGTCGCCGATACGTTCACCGTCACCGGCACGGACAAACCGGTCACCCGCGGCGTCCAGCAACTCGCGCAGTTCATCCTCCGCGGACCGGTCACCGAGGTCGACGCGGTGGTCGCGCAGAAACCGACGTTCGTCCTGGTGTGGATCGGCGGCAACGATTTCCTCGGCTCGGCCACGAACGGCACCACCGCCGGTCTGACGCCGCTGGCCACGTTCACCTCGGCCTACAACACGCTGCTGGACAAACTCACAGCCACCGGCGCCGGCGTCGTGGTCGGCACGCTGCCGACGAACCCGGCCGCGGTGCCGTTCTTCCGGACCGTTCCGACAGTCCTCATCAATCCCGCCACGCGCACGCCGGTCCTCGGACCGACGGGACAGCCGATCACGCTGGTCGGCCAGATCGACGCCGCGCCAGGCGTCGGCCAGCTGGCGCCCGGCAGCTTCGTCACGCTTGGGGCCAGCTCGCTGCTCGCGCAGGGCTTCGGCATTCCCTCCGCACTCAAACCGATCCTCGATCCGACCAACAAGCTCCCGCTCTTCGGGACGCCGCTGCCGGACGCAGTCATCATCACGCCCGCTGAAATGACCGCGCTGACGCAGCGCATCGGCGAGTACAACGCCGCGATCACTGCCTCGGCGGCAGCGCACAACGTTCCGGTGGCCGACATCAAAGGCCTCTTCGACCGTTTCGCGGCAGGCATCAACGTCGGCCCGTTCCACCTCACCAGCGACTTCATCACCGGCGGCCTGTTCAGCCTCGACGGCGTTCACCTCACGGACATCGGCTACACGCTGTTCGCCAACGAGTACATCAAGGCGATCAACTCCGGCTACGGCACGCACGTTCCGGTCGCTTCGCTTGCGACGTTCATGCAGAACAACGATCCGGCCACGAAGATGGTGTCGGGCGCAGCCGCCTACCCCGGCATGATGTGGATCATGAGCGACGAAGCTTCGAAGAGCCTCTCGCAGATGTTCTCGGTGATCAACACTCCGGCGCCGCGACGCCGTGCTCTGCACTAACAACAACGATCTACGTTAAACACGACGGGCGGCCTCGCGGCCGCCCGTTTTGTTTTGTCGAATGATTGCGACTGCTACGTTCCGGCGGGCCGTCCGCGCGGCGAGGGACGCGAGATGTCGATCATGGCCATCCGCTCCTTCTCGTCGTACCAGCAGTGAAATCGCTTGATGCCAGGAACGTCGATATCGTAGAAGCGGAAGAAGCTCGGGACGTGCAGCGACGTCGACTTGTCGGACTGGCGAATCTTCGCGGCGCCTTCCTCTTTTTTGTCGAGCGCGCGGATGCCGATGACCTTCCGCTTCTTGTCGTAGTAGAGGTTCGCGTTGCTTTTATTGCGCAGGCGAAGCATCGACGCGACGGGCGTCGGCAGCCGTATCAAGCGCGACTGGACGATGGTCGCTGAGGCAGGAAAGCGCTCGAATTCAGGTTGGGGATCCCACTTTTCAAAAGCCATTCTCCGACTCCTCACCCATCACACACCCTCTGGCCATGTGGATAAGATCATAAAATCGAAGCCGATTTTGTCAACAATTAATCGCACTTCTTTCGCTCGGGCTGAAACGCCGTCCCGACACAAAATTATTCTGAGTGATTAAGAGGATCCGTCCGCGGCTACAAAACCAGCAGTCCTGTGATCGCTAAGCCCAGTCGATGCCGTGGCTTAGTCGACGAACCGGCTCTGAGGTTCGTACCGGGACTTCAGGTGCGTAGCGGAGTGAGTTGCTGCCCGACAGCGGCTGTGACTGCTGAAAAACGCGGATCCAGCCACTCGATCGACGCCTCGCCAATCTTCGATTCTCGAAGAAAATCGGCCACTGCGGTAACTGCGTCGGGATTCGCAGCGTGAATGTAGAGCCGTTCGGTGACCAGTCCGTAGATGGCCATGACGTAGCGTCCGCTCGCCAATTCGATCGCTGCGCCCTCGGATGGCTCGGGCTCCGCAAACGGATCCAGTCGTTCGAGTGTGACGGGGACAGCGCGCCGTAGTGTCGCGGCTGGAACATGTGCGATCAATGCGAGATCGGGCGGGTTCGGAATTGCATCTACGGCGGCGCGGCGCATTAGTGGTTCCTCCCTACAATATTAACTGCAATCGCCACCAATTCGTCCCTTTCAAACACCTCGACACCAGGGCGTCCCTCCGACCAGTACGCCTGGCCGGGGGGACAACCCTCGTCCGGCTGAACCATCGTGATGAATTCAATGCCGGTCCGATCTCCCAGCGTTCCGATGAACGCTTTGACTTTGGGAAACGGGCTTTGCAAGATGTTGCGGGGCGGACGGCCAGCCAACTTGCCGGTAGAGGCCACCAGCTCGTTGTCCGCTTTGGACTGAACGCGGTAGTAGTGAACCGTTCTCGCCATCGGCTAACTCACGTCCTGAAGTACGCGCGGTCCAAGGCGCGGTAATTGACCGCTTCGGCGATGTGGTCGCTTTGGATCCGTTCGGTGGCGATGAGGTCGGCGATCGTTCGCGCGACTTTCAGCACCCGGTCGTGGGCGCGAACGGAGAGACCGAGGTGCGTGAGAGCTTGGTCGAGGATGCGGCGCGATGCAGCGTCGAGCTCGCAGTGGCGGCGCATCGCGCGCGAGGTCATGTCGGCGTTGCAATCGATCGACGACCGCGCGAATCGCTGTCGCTGGATCTGGCGCGCCGCTTCGACGCGATCGCGGATCGACGCTGAACTCTCGCCCGGCGTAAACGTCGAGATCTCCTCGGCCGCAAGCGCGGGCACTTCAACTTGCAGATCGATGCGGTCAAGCAGCGGACCGGAAATCTTGCCGAGATAGCGGGCAATCTGCGCGGGCGTGCAAACGCATTGACGGCGCGAGTCGTTGAAGTAGCCGCACGCGCACGGGTTCAGTGCGGCGGCGAGCGTGAAGCGCGATGGGAAGGTCAGCGTGCGTTGGACGCGGGCGATCGTGACGTGACCATCCTCCATCGGCTGGCGCAGGACCTCCAGCGTCGAATGTCGAAACTCCGCCAACTCGTCGAGAAAGAGCACGCCGTGATGCGCGAGGCTCACCTCGCCGGGACGCGGCAGGGATGCGCCGCCGACCAATCCCGCGGTCGAGATGGTGTGATGCGGCGCGCGAAACGGACGGCGCAGAATCAGTCCGCTGCCCATCGGAAGCGTCCCGGCGACCGAGTGAATCTTCGTCGTCGTGATCGACTCGTCGAGCGTGAGGTGCGGCAGGATCGACGGCAGACGGCGCGCGAGCATCGTCTTGCCCGATCCGGGTGGTCCGATCATTAATATGTTGTGACCTCCGGCCGCGGCGATCTCCAGCGCGCGTTTGGCCTGCAACTGGCCGCGCACGTCGGAGTAATCGGGCGACTCAGCAGGCAACTCCGACACGGGCGTGGAGACGGCCGGAGCGACGACGTTGTCGCCCATCAGATGCCGCAGCAACTCCGGCAGGTGATTGACGCCGGCGACGCGAACCGACTGCACGGCTGCCGCCTCGCTGGCGTTGCCGGCAGGAACGATCAGCTCGCGCAGGTCCGGATCACGGGCGAAGGAAGCCGAGATCGCGAGCGTGCCGCGGACCGGCACGAGCGCGCCGTCGAGCGACAACTCGCCGACGAAGACGCGGCCGACGACGGCTTCCGCGGGCAGGAACTCGGCGACGACGAGGATACCGATGGCAATCGGCAGGTCGAATGCCGACCCTTCCTTCTTCACGTCGGCGGGCGAGAGGTTTACGGTGAAATGGCGCTGCGGCAGCCAATAGCCGCAGTGGCGGAGGGCGGACCGGACGCGCGGATACGCTTCGCGCGCGGCGGCGTCCGGAAGTCCGACCAGAGTGAAGCCGGGCTGCTCAGCGATCCGAGCATCGACTTCGACGACGATTCGTACTGCATCAATTCCGAGGGTCGCGGCACTCCATACCTTGGAAAGCATGGCGGGTAGCGACCATACGGAAGTCCCGCACCGAGGCTACCTCGGGATTCCGAGGAAGGCAAGGTCGATGGCAAGCGGTGTGATACAACGCCGGCCGGAGGGCAAATGCGAATCGTCATTCCGCATCACACCGATCGAATCAACGCGCGCCGCATCATCGATGCGCGCCTGCAGGATCTGCTGGGCCAGCACGGGAACTACCTCAGCGACATCAATCAGCACTGGGAAGGCGACCGGCTCGTCTTTTCGGGATCGGCAAAAGGCTTCAAGGCCAACGGGTCGGTTGAGATCACGGACACCGAGGTCATCGTCGACGGCAAACTGCCACTGATCGCCAAGCCGTTCGAATCGCGCATCAAGAGCACCATCGAGCGCGAAGCGGAAACGATGTTCCGCGCCTAACTAATTAACGTTCAGGATCTTCTTCAGCGCGTCGACATTCGGATCGACAAAAAGGCGTCCATCGACTTCGAGTGCGGGATCGGTGCCGAGGTGAAACGTTTTCGACGCCAGCTCCTCGGGGCGCGCCAGTTCGTGTGCGACGTGATGTTGTGTGAGAAAGCCTTCGATGAGGCTCGTTTTCTGTTTCTTGCTTCCGGGGAAAAACCTAACGGTCATCCTCCCCTCCCTTGCCACCCAGGTTCTTCATTGTGATTTGGACAGATTGCGAAAGGTAGACCCGTTTCGCTGTCCCGTCAAATAACGAATGGGCGCGCCGGTATACTCCTGACGTTCCTGAAGTTGCGCCGGAGGAGTGGCCGACGGCGCTCCACTGCCGACTAGATCGAGCCGTGCGGTAAACTCGGCGCTCGATCAAAAGAGGAGATTTTTCTATGCGTCTCGCGCGTTGTGGTCCGTCGTCCTCGGAATCGCATTCCTTCCCACGATTGCCCTCGCCCAGAAAGCTGCGCCTGTTCCTGTACGTCCAGCGATGCGCTGCTGCACACCGGTCGTCGTCGACGCAAAAGGGAAAGAGCTCGGCGAGGTCATCCGCTACGACGATCGGTTCGGCAGCATTCAGCTGAATGCATTCGTCAGCTACCGCCTCGCCGGCGGCGACACCGTGCCGCTCTCCGTCGGCCCTGAATACATCCTCGGATTACAGGCCACCGGCGGAAGCACGATGCTATTCACGACGCCGGATTGCAGCGGCAACACGGCGTACGCGATGATCTACAACCCGCCGCTGACGAAGCGCTACGCGATGGTGCTTCCCGTGGGCTCTTCCGGCCAGTTCAACGCGACGCAGGCGTGGCTCTGGGTGACCGATCCGACACCGGCGCGCGTCAATCCGCCGCCCGGCACAGTCTTCCACTCGCAGTGGGGCGACAACAGCTCGTGCTCGCCCTATCCGGCGCCCGGATACACCTTCGCACCGAGTCCGTTGGGCCTCTTCGTGGTGCACAAGGTCGAGGAGCTGTATACGAAGTTCACACGCCCGTTCTACGTAGAGTAGAAGGTTGCATTCTTTCAGGAACTCCGAGGTACGATTTTGTTCATGGACGAAAACAACTTCAAACGCCTGCTGGAAGAAAGCGCCGCGGAGACCCATCGGCGCATCGACGCGAACGCCGCCGAAACGCGCGAACGCTTCGCGAAAATGGAAACACGTTTCGATCAAGTCGATTCGCGTTTCGAAAAGATCGACGTGCGTCTCGAACAGATCGACGTGCGTCTCGAAAAGGTCGACGCGCGCTTCGGCGAGGTTGACGCGCGCGCGGCTGGGTTGAAGCAGCACATCGACCAAATCGCTGTGCAGATGAAAATGGACTTCGGCCTCGCCGTCGAAGCCATGCGAACGGATGTGCAACGCGTTGCCGACGGCGTGCTGATGGTCAACGCAAAACTCGACAGAGAAGCAGCTGACATCCGCGCCGAAATGCGACAGGGTTTCGCCGACACGCAAGCCATCCTGCGCTTCTCACACAGTCAGCTTGCCGATCGCGTTACCGCGCTCGAACGCGCCGCGAAGTAACCTACAACAGCATCCCCGCGATTGTTGCCGTGAGGAAGTTCGCTAACGTTCCGGCCAGCATCGCACGCATCCCGAGTCTGGCCAGATCGCCGCGGCGTGAAGGAGCGAGCGATCCGATCCCGCCGATCTGGATTGCGATCGACGAGAAGTTCGCGAAGCCGCACAACGCATAGGTCACGATCACGAAGCTGCGCGGATCGAGACTGGAGCCGACTCCCGGCTTGCCGAGGTTCGCGAACGCGACGAACTCGTTCAGCACCATGCGCGTGCCGAGAAGATTGCCGACGGTCAGACTGTCTTTCCACGACACACCCATCGCCCACGCGATCGGACTGAAGATCCAGCCAAGGAGTTGATCGAGGCTGCCGGGGAACCACGCGGCTTGACCGTGTACGAATCCGAAGATGCCGTTGACCAGGGCAACGAGCGCGATGAACGCGATCAGCATCCCGGCCACATTGAGCGAGAGATGCAACCCCTCGATCGCGCCGCGGCCGGCGGCATCGATCACATTCACATCCTGCTTCGGTACGACCACTTCGACGTCCGCACCAGTCGCCGGCTTCTCAGTTTCCGGCACGATGATCTTGGCCATCATGATTGCGCCCGGCGCTGTCATGATCACAGCGGTGAGGAGATGGATGACATCGACCTTCGCCACGAGCACGTACGCCGCCATGATGCCGCCCGAAATATGGGCCATACCGGCCGTCATGATTGTCATCAGCTCGGACATGGTCATGCCTTCGATGAACGGCCGGATCGTCAGCGGCGCCTCAGTCTGACCCATGAAGATCGACGCGGCCACCGACAACGATTCCGCGCCTGACGCGCCCATGAAGCGCGACATCAGCGTGGCGAAGAAACGCACCACCACCTGCATCACGCCGAGGTAGTAGAGGATGGCGAAGATGGAGGCGATGAAGATGATCGTCGGCAACACCATCGTCGCGAAAACGAAGCCGATGTTTGTGTTCCCCGTATCACCTAGCGCACCGAAAACGAACTTCGAGCCTTCGCCTGTGTAGCTGATGAGCTTCGTGATCACTTCCTTCAGGTTCTCGAAGAGGAAGGCCAGCAGGCTGTACGAGAGGAAGAGAACCGCGCTGATCACCAGGTAAACGCCCCAAAGCGCCTTCCGGCCTCCGCCCTCTGCCATCCGCTTGGCGATCTGCACCACGATCACCGTCAGCGCGATGAATATGAGTGCAGCAATCCACGGCGTGATCGCCGGCATGAAGGTGCCAAAGGCCTTTGCGATCGGAATCGCCTTCAGGACGGCGATTGCAATGAGGATCTGCAGCGTCAATCCCCAGAACACGGTCTTCCAGCGGATGGCCCGCCGGTTCGTCGACAGCAGAAATGCAATCGCAAGAATCCCCACGAAGCCGATCAGCGCAGAAAAACGCTCCATTCACTGCTCCCGTCGTTGCCGTATTTTTTGATGAGACCGATTGGTCTGCGCATTATGCGGGATCACAAGCGCGGAGGATAGGTTCGCGTTGGCGGCACCGCCGGAACGCGACCGCGCTTATACTCCGCGATCCAAGTTCGTCCAAAACGAGGAAGCCATGATCAAGACCATCGACGAAGCGGTCGCTTTCGTACGCAGTAAGACTTCCATCCAGCCGCAGGTCGGCGTCATTCTCGGCTCGGGACTCGGCAACGTCGTCGACGCACTCGAGATCGAGACCGCCATCCCCTACTCCGACATCCCGGGCGCGAAAGCGTCGACGGTGGCCGGCCATCAGGGACGCATGATCCTGGCGCGCGTGAATCAAACGCCGGTGGTGGTGATGCAGGGCCGCATTCACTTTTATGAAGGTCATGAGATGGCCCAGGTGATGTTCCTCTCGCGCGTGATCGGCCGCCTCGGCATCAAGCAGCTCATCGTGACCAACGCTGCCGGCGGCGTGAACACCGCATACAAAGCCGGCGACCTGATGCTGATCTCCGATCACATCAATTTCATGGGCAACAATCCGCTGCGCGGGCCGAACATCGACGAGTTGGGCGTCCGCTTTCCCGACATGAGCGAGGCCTATCCCGAGTCGCTGCGCGATGTAGCGAAGCAGGTTGCGCGCGAGCTCGGGCAGCTGCTGCAGGAAGGCGTCTACCTCGCGCTGTCAGGCCCGACCTACGAGACGCCGGCCGAAATCCGCGCGTTCCGTACGCTCGGCGCCGATGCCGTGGGCATGTCCACGATCCCCGAGGTCATTGCCATGTCGCAGATGCAGATTCCGGTGCTCGGCATCTCCTGCATCACGAACATGGCCGCAGGAATCCTGAAGCAGAAACTGACGCATCAGGAAGTGATGGACACGACCGCGCGCGTGCAGGCCGAGTTCACAGCGTTGGTGCTGGGATGTTTGCAGCGATTCGCGGGGTAGTTCGCTACACGGTCGGTTGATGTTCGACCACGCCACCCGGTTCCATGTACATCAGCTCCCAGATATGGCCGTCGAGATCCTCGAAGCCGTGGCCGTACATGAAGCCGTGATCCTGTGGAGCGCGCGGCGAGGTGCCGCCGCCCGTGACCGCCTTCTTCACTAATTCATCGACCTTCGCCCTGCTTTCGCACGATAGGCAAACGAGAACCTCGGTGCTCTTCGTCGCATCGGCGACCGCTTTCTGCGTGAAGGTCTTGAAGAATTTCTCGACGAGCAGCATGACGTAGATGTCGTCGCTGACGACCATGCACGCGGCCTGCTCGTTCGTGAACTGTGGATTGAATGTGAAGCCGAGGCTCGCAAAGAACGCCTTCGATCGTTCCAGGTCTTTCACGGGAAGGTTCACGAAAATCTGCGTCGTCATTTTTTCTCCTTACGAAAGTAAATGAACTAGAACTCGAACGCGAACATCGGCACCCAGTGCCACGCCACCCAGAAGAAGAACGCGCCGAGCATCGTGTTGGCGAAATTCAGCGTGCCGTTGGCGATCGGCGAGCCGTGGCGGCGATTCCAACTGCCGAGAATTGATTCGAGGTACGAGCCGAGGAACGCGCAGAGCGTGAGGACGATGATGACGTGGGATTTGTAGATGGCGACGCTGCCGATGAAGCCGGCCCGGAAGTGATGCGCGGCCATTGCGGTGCCGGCGATCGCGACGACGCATCCGGCCACGATTCCGGCCATCGTCCCTTCGATCGAGATGGCCCCTTCTGTTCCGCGCTCCACGCGGCGGAACGACAACGGCAGGAACGCACGATTGCCGAAGAGCTGGCCGATTTCCGATGCAGTCGTGTCGGCGGCGGCCGTTGCAAGCGCCGCGATGCCCATGAATAGAGGCACGAATCCCAATCCGCGCCAGCACGCGACGGCGCAGATCGCCGCAACGCCCACATTCGCGAACGCGTGCGACGCGCCGCGCCGCCCGCCCTTTTCCTCCGCAAGTCCCGCGCGCGCTTTCCGTCCGTAGCCGAGCTTCGTGGACAACGTCCCGACGATGAAAAACGCCAGCAGCGCGACATAGAGTGGAGGTCCGCCGCCTAGGATTAGGATGCATCCGAAAAACCATCCAGCGATGGCGCCGGAAAGATTCACGCCGCGAATTGCATATCCGCCGATCGCAAGAACCGTGTTGACCACGATCCATGGCCACGCGATCGGCGGCGCCGATGAAAGAGCGACGATCGGCTTGATCGCCATCGCCGCCAGGACCGCCGCGGCGATGAAGGGCACCGTCACGTTGTCATCGATGCCGAGAGGCAGCGTCTCCGCGATCGCGCTGACGATCAATGCCGCCGCAATGGCAACGTCGTGGGGCGCGCCGAACACGCGCGCAATTCCGAACGCCGCCAGGCCGCCGAACAGGACGAACGCTGCAAGTCCGCCCCAAGACTTGGTCGCGTTCCACGGCAGCGGCGCCACTGGCATTCGCTTGCCGATGACCGTTCCGAATCCGTCGCCGAACGCCATCAGCACCCACGCCACGGCGGCGAGCTCGATGTGCCAGTTGAAGACGATGACCAGCACCAGCACCGCGAACGGATAAAGAACGATGCCGACGTCCCAGCCGCGTTCGTGGCGCGACACGCGGCGGCCGACCAGCCGGTGCAGCACCAGCCAATTGCAAATGACGGCGGCGGCGCAGATCAACGCAGCGTACCGCCACGGAATCCGCGCCAGCGCCAAAGCGCCGAAACCCATTCCGATGTGCAGGAACTTTCGCAGCCCCTCGCTCGTTTGGTGTGGCTCAACCGCTGAATCGGTCATCGTTTTCAACAGCTTACAATACGCGATCCAATGCCGGACCCCTCTCAAAAACCGCCGCTGCTGTCGGTGATCATCCCCTGCTTCAACGAGCGCTCGACGGTCGGCGAACTGCTGCGCCATGTGATCGAGGTGCCGATCGAGAAGGAGATCATCGTCGTCGACGACAAGTCGACGGACGGCTCCGCGAGCGTCGTGGCGGGCCTCGCGAAACAGCATCCGCAGATCCGCCACGTTTTTCAGCCGGTGAACATGGGCAAGGGCGCCGCGATCCGCCGCGGGATCGCCGAGGCGGTGGGCGACATCGTGCTGATCCAGGATGCCGATCTCGAATACGACCCGAACGAGTATCCGAAATTGATCCAGCCGATCGTCGACGGTCACGCCGACGTCGTCTTCGGCTCGCGCTTCGAAGGCTACCCTCGGCGCGTGATGCTTTACTGGCACCGCCTCGGCAACAACCTGCTGACGTTCCTGTCGAACTGCACGACCAACCTCGATCTCACCGACATGGAGACCTGCTACAAGGTTTTCCGCCGCGAGGTCATCCAATCGATCAACCTGAAATCAAACCGCTTCGGCATCGAGCCGGAGATCACGGCCAAGGTCGCGCGGCGCGGCTACCGCATTTTCGAAGTGCCGATCTCGTACTACGGCCGCGATTACTGGGAAGGCAAGAAGATCAATTGGAAGGACGGCTTCAGCGCCATCTGGACGATTTTCCGCTACGGCCTTTTCGACGATCCGTCGAACGAGCCGAAGACCTACAAGACGCTGCGCCGCCGCGGGTCGCTGAAGCGCTATAACGAATGGATCTGGGAGCGCGTGGCGCCGTACGTCGGCCAGCGCGTTCTCGAAGTGGGCGCCGGCTCGGGGACGATGACGCGCTTTCTCTACGGCCGCGAACTGATCGTGGCCACGGATAAGGAGACGCCGTACATCGACCGATTGCGCAATGCCTTCCGCCGCCGGCCGGGCATGCTCGTCGATCGCCTCGATCTCGATTCCGACGAGGCGATCGCTCTTGCCGGCCATGAGTTCGACACGATCCTCTGCATCAACGTCCTCGAGCACACGTCGGACGATGCGGCGGCACTGCGCCGCGCGTATCAGCTCCTGATGCCGGGCGGACGCATCATCATCTTCGTCCCTGCCGGAAAAGATCTCTTCGGCACGCTCGACCGCGGCATCGGCCACCAACGCCGCTACGAACGCGACGAGCTGATCTCGATGCTGCAGACCGCCGGCTTCGAAGTCGAAGACGCGATCTACCAGAATCGCGCCGCGAAACTTGCGTGGCGAATCAACTCGACGCTCTTCAAACGCAACGCATTGCCCGCCGCCCAGTCGAAGATTTTCGATCGCCTCGTTCCGCTGCTGAAAGCGCTCGACGGCGATCGGCCTAAAAGCGGATTGAGCTTGATCGCGATTGGGAAAAAACCGGGAGGCGGTGAATCGGAAGCGGGAGCCGAAGTTGCCGCTTCAGCGTTTTCTACCACCCCCAACACCCCGCTCCCCACACACTCATGAATCGGACGTCTCTCATCCTGGCCGGCGGCGTCGGCTCGCGCCTGCGTCCGCTGTCGTCTGACGAGAATCCGAAACAGTTCCTGCGCATCTTCAATGGCGCGTCGCTGCTGCAGAAAACGTACGGACGCGTCGCTCGTTTGATGGAACCGGCCTCGATCTTCATTTCGACGAACGAGCAATACGCCTCGAAATGCGCGGCGGAATTGCCGCTCATTCCGGAAGTCAACATATTGACTGAACCAGCGCGGCGGAACACCGGACCTGCCATCGCGGTCTGCTGCTTCGCAATCGAGGAGGTGCGCGGCGACGCCGTCATCGCCGTTCTGGCTTCGGATCACTTCATCGCGGATGAAACCGAATTCGTGAGCGTGCTGAGTCGCGCGTACGAGTTCGCCGCCGCAAACGATTCGCTCGTCGCCATCGGCATCGAACCGACGGAGCCGAACACGGGCTTCGGCTACCTGCAACTCGGTGGTGAGATCGAAACCGGCGTGAACGAGCTGCGTCGCTTCACGGAGAAACCGTCGCAGGAAGTGGCCGAGCAGTTTCTGCGCGACGGCAACTATCTGTGGAACGCGAGCATGTTCGTCTGGCGCGCCAGCGTCTTTCGCAGCGCGCTCGAAATGGCCGCGCCGGAGATCGCGTCGCTTGCCGATCGCATCGTCAACAGCGGCGATCCCGCAAGACGCGTCGAGCACTACGGGGCCATGCCTTCGATCTCCATCGACTACGCGCTCATGGAAAAAGCGCCGAACGTTGCCGCAATCGCCGGCGATTTCGGCTGGAGCGACGTCGGTTCGTTCGAAGCGCTTGAACGCGCAGGAGTGCCCGTTGCGGAGCTCCTGAGAAAATATCAGGCCGGCTAGCGACGCTTGACGCTGCGCCGGCACTTGGCCTCGGCGCGCGACTCGATCTGCCGCACGCGTTCGCGCGACAGCCCGAGGATTTCGCCGATGTCACGGAGCGTGAGCTCGTCGTCCTGCAGCACTCCGTACCGAAGACGCAGGATCGTTTTCTCTTCGATCGGCAGCGCCTCGACCATCTTCTGCACGGCGCCCTGCTGCTTGAGCGACTCGAGCGCCGGCATCCGCTCGCGCGCGATCTCCGGGGTCATCCCTTCCTCGAGGTCGCCGAGCTCGTACCAGAATCGCCACCACGCCTTCGCATTCGGATTCGTGTACAGCAACAGCTGCGCGAGCTCGCTGTGCGTGATCGACAACGCGTCGCAGACTTTCGTCACGGCACTGCCCAGTACCGCCACAATTTTTTCGCGGGGGTGATTCAAAAATGCGGACAGCTCGTCGAGACGCTTCGGCACGTTGTCGGTGACACCGTGGCGCAGACTGAGCACGAGCCGCTCCTAGGGCGACAGCTCCGACATGTGCGCGAGCAATTCCTCGCGGCGCCCCTGCACCTGCATCGTGTCCTCGGCAGACGGAACCGACGTTTGCTCGATCATGTCGGCGAGCTCGGTGTGC
>DASYJY010000266.1:0-25968 GCA_035995985.1 Thermoanaerobaculia bacterium
TACCAGAATCGCCACCAAGCCTTCGCATTCGGATTCGTGTACAGCAACAGCTGCGCGAGCTCGCTGTGCGTGATCGATAACGCGGCGCACACTTTCGTCACGGCGCTGCCCAGCACCGCCACGATTTTTTCGCGCGGATGATTCAAAAACGCGGACAGCTCGTCGAGGCGCTTCGGCACGTTGTCGGTGACGCCGTGGCGGAGACTGAGCACGAGCCGCTCCTTGGGCGACAGCTCCGACATGTGCGCGAGCAATTCCTCGCGGCGCCCCTGCACCTGCATCGTGTCCTCGGCAGACGGAACCGACGTTTGCTCGATCATGTCGGCGAGCTCGGTGTGCGACTCGTCATCGAGCTCGGCGTTCAACGAGAAGTTGTCGCTGTTCGCGCGGAGCAGCGTCTGCACTTCTTTCACCGATACACCCAATTCCGCCGCCAGTTCGTCGGCGGTCGGAATCTGCTTGCCGTCCGTCATCGCCGCAGCGATGGCGCGCTCCAGCCGGTACATCAGATTGGCGCGCTTCGGAGGAAGCCGGAACGCACCGCCCTGCTCGGAGAGCGCGTGCAGGATCGACTGCCGGATCCACCACACCGCGTACGTGATGAACTTGACGTTCTTGTCGGGGTCGAACTTCTTCGCCGCGTGGATCAGACCGATGTTTCCCTCGTTGATGAGATCGAGGAAGAGCACGTGGGAGTTCCGGTACTTCTTCGCGTACGAAACGACGAAGCGCAGGTTGGCCTTGACCAACTCCTCGAGCGCGGCCTTGTCATTCTCCTGAACGCGCTTCCCCAGCTCGCGCTCGCGCTCCGGCGTCAGCCGCGGCACCTGCGCGATCTCGTGAAGATACTGATTCAGGAGATCGTACGAGTCGTCTCGCTCTTCATATCGGGCCATGTTTTTGGAACCGGCATTCTACTGCGTCTAGGACGTTTCCCGGCGCCGCGCGACGCCGGGAGCGAGCAAACCTCCACTCAGGGATAGAGCTATTCGCTCAACCGTTTTCGCAATTCGTCGCGGACGCGCAGGCCTGGCGTTTCCGGCGTCAGTCCTGCGAAGAAGTCGCGATATCCCGGCGCGTTCTGCGCGAGGTAATCGGTCGTCGCCACCCGATATCTGCGCTGAGGATCGATCGTCTGCGGTGCCGCAACGATCGCGAACGAATCACTTCCCTGCCGCGATTTTCCGTACGCGAGAAGCTTCTCGACCGCGTCGCCGCGCAACATGTAGACGAGGATGTCGTTGTCGTACGGCATCGCCGCGCGCAGCGACTCCATCGTCACGCGGCCACGCGGGAGGTCCTGCCGGAAACTGCTGGCGGTCGACAACGCCACGTCCGCGTGCGCGGCGTCGCGCATGATTTCGACCGTTCGTTGCGCTAACGCTTCGACCGGCAGCGGTGCGGCGAGCGTTCCGATCGTGACGAACAGCGGCGCGTATTTCGGATCTGCTTCGAGCTCGCGCTGCATTGCGGCCACGCGGCGGGCGATTGTCTTATCGACCGGCATGCGCGCGTCGACCGGAATCAGCTTGCCCGCGACGCCGGTCAGCTTGTGTTCATCGAACGTCAGAACCACGCGGCTGATGTAGGTCAGGTATTGAAACGGCGAGATGAACCAGGTCGTCGTTCCGTCGATGCGCGTCAACGCACGTTTCAAATGGCTGTGCGTGCCGAAAATCAAATCGATCCCCGGCATGGCGCGGGCCAGAGCGAAATCGTCATCGAGATGTTCGTGGCCGATCATTACGACGACATCCGCGTGCTTTTCGCGAAGTTCGCGAACCGCATCGCGCGCGGCGGCGACCGGATCGCCGAAATGAAACAGCGGTTCTTTGACCAGCGTCTTGAAGTCGTTGCCCGCGATTGCAAAAACGCCGACGCGGATTCCGTTCACGACGAATATGCGCGTCCCTTTGAATCCGTTCGTATTCGCGTTCAGCACGGGATAGCGGATCGTCTGAAGACAACCCTCCAGTTCGCCGATGCCGTAGTCGGGATCGTGATTGCCGAACGCCATCGCATCGATGACGCCGTTGAACCACGCCCATTCCGCGCAACGGTATTTGTCCGACCACGCCGGCGAGCCTTTGTTCATCATGTCGCCGCCGGAAAATACCAACGCGCCGTGTTGCTTCTGCGCGCGCAGATATCCGATCGCCCTCGCAACGCCACCCTGCCCCTCGCGCCCCTCGGAGTAGAACGGCAATGCGTGCGAGTGATAGTCGGAGAAATGCAGGAGCGTGACGTGCGTCGTCCGCGCGTGCGCCGCCGCACAGACGAAAAGCAGCGACAAAAACAAAGGGCGCCACGAATAGCGCCCTTTGTCACGAAGTGGTTGGAGTTGGATCAACGGCTGACGGCGGACTTCATCGCATTGATGGCCGCTTCGCGTCCCGAGTCCTTGGCGATCTTCTGATACTGACCGCGTTTGTTGGCCGGGATCTGGCGAATCAGGCCGAGGTAACGGCCCTGAAGCTGACGCGACGCCAGCTGCTCCGGCGTAATGCGAGCGCGGCGGCGGCGTTTGCCAGCCGGCGGCGCGGACGCAGCAGCAGCGCCCGAAGGAGCGGCTGAAGCGGACGACGACGCAACATTCTTGCTTCCGGGCGGACGGCCACGGCGTTTGCCGCCTGCCGTAACACCGCTTCCGGGCGGACGGCCAGGAGGACGGCCGCGGCGCGCGCCGAAACCGCCGCCGGTCGACGTTCCGCCACCGCTGCTGGCGCCGGTGCCGGCTCCAGTCGTGGCGCCGGCATGCGTGCGCAGCGTCTGCAGCCTAGTTTCGAGATCGCTGATCTCGCGATGCATGTCGCTCACGTAGCGACTCACTTCACTGGGGGAAATTCTGCGGTCGGCAATCAGGCGATCCAACACATAAGCAGCCTGTCCATGGGACATCTGAGGGGCGGGGACATTCAGTCTGGGTCTTGGCACTAGTCACTCCTTCTTGTGCAGTCGCACATTAATTTGTGCATGGTAACAGAAAGCAAATCGAATCGCGCAATAGAAACAAACACACCATAAAGGAATCAGGTGTGCGTGATCATCAAAACGTACCCGTCAGGATCGGTAACTCGGAACTCGCCTCGCGGGGCGAAGAATGGATATTTGAAGTCGCCGGCGTCCACTCCGCCCCCTCGCAACTCTTCGCGTTTGGCCGCTACATCCTCTACGTAAAGATAGAAAAGGACGGCTTGCTGCGAAGGGATGACCGGCTCGCTAGCTTTTGCAAGCATCAATTGGGCAATGCCGCTCTTGAGCCATGCCCACGCCGGTTCGTTCGCGTCCGGCGGTACGAACGTGTTCCCGACGGTCATGCCGAGTTTCTCGTAGAACGCCATCGATTCGGGAACGCTGCGCACATGCACAAACGGGACGAGAGCATCAATTGCATGGGACATAAACAGTTGCTTAATACCGATAGTGATCGGACTTGTAAGGTCCCTCGACTGGTGTGCCGAGATACTTCGACTGGTCCGCCGTCAATTTCGTCAACTCCACGCCGAGATGTCCGAGATGCAGCCGGGCTACTTCCTCATCGAGCCTCTTGGGAAGGACGTAAACCTCTTTCTGATATTCGCCCTTGTTCTGCCAGAGAGCGAGCTGCGCCAGCACCTGGTTGGTGAAGGAGGCAGACATTACGAATGACGGATGCCCCGTTGCGCAGCCGAGGTTCATGAGGCGTCCCTCGGCGAGAATCAGAACGCTGTGGCCGTCAGGGAAAACCCATTCGTCGTACTGGGGTTTAATGTTGACCCGCTTCACGCCGGCGAACTTCTTGAGGCCGGCCATATCGATCTCATTGTCGAAATGGCCGATGTTGCTGACGATTGCCTTGTTCTTCATCCGCGCCATGTCGTCGGCCGTGATGACGTTCTTGTTGCCGGTGGCGGTGACGAAGATATCGGCGCGCTCGACGACGGAGTCCAGCGTCCGCACTTCGAAGCCTTCCATGGCCGCCTGCAGCGCGCAGATCGGATCGATTTCAGTGACGACGACGCGCGCGCCCTGTCCACGCAGAGCCTGCGCGCAACCCTTACCGACTTCGCCGAAACCGCAGACGAGCGCGAGCTTGCCGGCGATCATGACGTCGGTGGCGCGATTGAGTCCGTCGATGACGGAGTGGCGGCATCCATAGATGTTGTCGAATTTCGATTTGGTCACCGAGTCGTTGACGTTGATGGCCGGGAAGAGCAGCTCTCCTGCTTCCTTCATCTGATACAGGCGGTGCACGCCGGTCGTCGTTTCCTCGGAAACACCCTTGAGGTCGGCGGCCACACGCGTCCAGCGTTTCGGCTCGCGCGTCAATTCGGCGCGCAGCAGATCGAGGATTACGCCCCACTCCTCGGGATCATCAGCAGGATTGAATTCGGGAACATGTCCCTTCCCTTCGAATTCGACGCCTTTATGCACGAGCAACGTGGCGTCGCCGCCATCGTCGACGATCAGATTCGGCCCGCCCTCATCCGGCCATTGCAGCGCCTCGGAGGTACACCACCAATACTCTTCGAGCGTCTCGCCTTTCCATGCAAACACCGGTATGCCTCGCGGATCGTCAGCCGTGCCGCCGGTCTCCGGCCGTCCGACGACGACCGCTGCCGCGGCATGGTCCTGCGTCGAAAAAATATTGCAGCTCACCCACCGAACATCGGCGCCGAGGTGGGCCAGCGTCTCGATGAGGACGGCGGTCTGCACGGTCATGTGCAGCGACCCCATGACGCGCGCGCCGGTCAGCGGCTTCGTCTTGCCGTACTTCTCGCGAACGGCCATGAGTCCCGGCATTTCGTGCTCGGCCAGGCGGATCTCGTTTCTGCCGAGGGCGGCGAGACTGAGGTCGCGTACCTTAAACGGCTCGCGGCCAGCCGCACGTGCGGCCTCAAAGGGATGAGTGATTTCGAGTGTAGCGGTCATGCGATTGATTGCTCCTTAAGAAGTTACGAAAGCCCCGGCCGAGGATCGGGAGGCGAACGCGGGAGCAGATTGTAACGCATGGTGCTTTCGCGTTGACGAAGCAGGCGAGGGCGTGTAGACTGCGTTTCGCAACTGAGACTCAGTCGCAATATGAATCCACGAGGTCACTCGATGTTCGCTCGCTGTTCGTTCCTGTTAGTGCTCCTTGGCGCCGCCGGCTTCGCCTCGGCGCAGGAGATGCCGTACTTCATCACCTACACGCACCACATGGAGGAGCCCGGGAGCCTGGAGATTGCACTCAATCCGGTTCTCGGCGTTCCGAAAGGAGGCGCCAGGCACTTCACGGCGTCGTCGCTAGAGCTTGAGTACGGCGTCAAGGGATGGTGGACTTCCGAGTTGTACCTCGACGCGCAGAAGACGGGACGCGACAGCGCGCTCTTTACCGGATGGCGGTTCGAGAATCGCTTCCGGCTGATGATGAAAGAACACGCCGTCAATCCGGTGCTGTACGTCGAATATGAGGACATCACCGGCGCCGATCGCATTTTCAAAGAGGTAGTCGGATTCGACACGTTCGAGGATTTGTTGGAGCCGGTCGATGAAGCGCGTCACGAGAAGAAGCGCGAAGCCGAGGCGAAGCTGATCCTCTCCGGCAATCGCAAAGGCTGGAACCTCGCCGGAAACCTGATCGCCGAAAAGAACCTCAACGGCGCCCCAGTTGAATTCGGATATGCCGCCGCTGTAAGCCGCCCTCTTGCGTTCGCCGCCTCCCCCGATTCCTGCTCGCTGTGTCCCGAGAACGTCTCGCTCGGCGTCGAGCTGTACGGCGGCCTCGGCGAATGGCGGCAGGTGAAGCTGGCCGGGACGTCGCACTACATCGCGCCGGCCGTCGCCTGGAACCTCCCGAATGGCGTCACGCTTAAATTCAGCCCTTCCTTCGGCATCAATTCCAACAGCAACCGTGCCCTGATGCGGTTCGGAGTCTCCTATGAAATCCCATTGCTCTTCAGGTAGATCGCTGATGAATCTCCATACAGGCCTGTTGCTATTCGTAATCTGCACGACCGCTTGCGCTGTCGCGCCGCCGTCGCGATCGGCCCCTGCCGAGGCCGCGTCGGAGATCCGGGCCGGCGGGAAACTTTTCGCGCAACACTGCGCGTCGTGCCACGGCGTCAATGCAACAGGCGCTCGCGGACCGAGCCTGCGAACTCCGGCGGTACAGACGATGCCGGACGCGGCTCTCGTTCAATTCCTGACGGACGGCGATCTGCGGAAAGGGATGCCGTCATGGTCGCGACTTCCCGAGGAGCGGCGGTTGCAGTTGGTGCGCTACATCAAATCGATCAAGGCGACTTGACGGCGCGGCGACGGAGTGGCGGCGGCTCGATATCCGCCGTAAATAACAGCCGGTTCGGTGAGGTCGATCCCTTTTGCACCTTGTTCAATGATGCGGCGGCGATCAGCGCGAATGCCACAGTTGCCGGCGCCGCGGTTGGATGATTTTCCAGATAGAGCGCGGCCGCGCCGGAGACGTGCGGCGCCGCCATTGATGTTCCGCTGTCGATGGCCGTGGCCGTGTCACTGACGTACCAGTCTGATTCGATCTGCTCTCCAGGCGCAAAGAGGTCCACGCACGGGCCAAAATTCGCGAACGATGATTTGCTGTCGAGGATGTTCGTCGCGCTGACGGTGATCGCGTTGGAAACTCTGGCAGGAGAGATCGTGCAAGCGTCGGTCGCGGTGCCGTTGTTCGCCGTCCCGTTTCCGGCGATCACACACACCGTGATGCCGTCAGCGATGGCGGCGTTGATGGCGGCGTCGAAACTGATCGACGGCGAATCTGTGTAAATCGAGATGTTCATCACTGCCGGCTGACCGCTTTGATGATCGTTGATGGCCCAATCGATGCCCTTCACCATATCGCTCACCGATCCTCGGTTTTGACAATCGAGAACGCGCAGCGACACGAGCGAAACGTCTTTGGCGACGCCATGCTCCGATCCGCCCAAAATGCCGGCGACGTGCGTGCCGTGGCCGTTGCAATCGGACGCCGGCAAGGTCGTGCTGAAATTGAAACCGCTCCGAACCCGGCCGCCGAAGTCGTTGTGCGACGCGTTGATGCCGCTGTCGAGAACGTACGCGGTCACGCCGCGGCCGGTCTGGTTGAAGACGTAGGTTTGATCGAGCGGCAGGTCGCGCTGGTCGATGCGATCGAGTCCCCAAACCGGCGATTCCTGCAAGTCGCGCGCAGCCGGCTCCCCCACCGATGCGCCGCCACCCATCGAATCCTGTTCGACATACTTCACGCCGGGCTCATTGAGGATGGCCACCGCGTCGGACGCGGACATCTCCGCGATGAAGCCGTGGATCGCGCGTACGTCGCGAGCGAGGCGCCCGTGATGTTTTTGTGTCAGCGCCCCGGCGACGGCGGAGATGTCGTCCACATCATCGTCGAGCGCGACGATGTAGCGCGCCGGACCGCTGAGGCTCGCGTTGAGGATCGCGCGCCGAGGAGTAGCGGCGGCGACCGGAAAACAAAGTGCGAGGATCGATGCGATGCGAAGGAACATGTTCGGACAGCATCGTAACGAAGCGCTTCCTTCCCCGCTGTGACTTTCTCGGGGTATAAATCGCCGCCATGTTGAAGAACTGTTCCGCCGCTCTCCTTCTCTTCGTTGCCGCTGCCGCGCTCGCGCAGGACGTCAAGACCACGCCGCAGCCGAAGCCGACCATCCGCGAGCTGACGCTCGAAAACGTCTTCGATCCGAAGCAGCGCGTCTCGTTCGGCGGGACGCCGCAGGGCGGATTCCACTGGCTCGATGACAAGACCTTCGCCTGGCCGCGCACCGAGGAGGGGAAGGTTGTCGAGCAGGCCGTGATCGAGACGGAGACGGGCAACAAGCGCGTCCTGTTCAACGCCGTGAAACTCGAAGCGGCCGCGAAAAAGATCACCGGCGTTTCCGGCGACGAAGCGGCGGCGTTCGCGAAGCAGCGCGGATGGAACTTCAGCCCGAACAAGAAGAGCGTCCTGCTGAACATCGGCAACGACGTTTACATGTACACGTTCGACGCCGACTCGATGACGCGGCTCACAAGCTCCGCCGGCGAGAAAGAGGAAGTGACGTTCAGTCCTGACGGCCGCTTCGTTTCTTTCGTGCGCGACAACAACGTGTACGTCGTCGACGTCGCCACGCAGCGGGAACGGCAGCTCACCACCGACGGCAACGAGAACATCCAGAACGGAATCCTCGACTGGGTTTACCAGGAAGAGGTCTACGGTCGCGGCAACTTCCGCGCGTACTGGTGGAGTCCTGACTCGACGCGCATCGCCTACCTGCAGCTCGATGAACGGCCGGTCAAGCACTTCGCGGTCGTCGATCACATCCCGTATCAGCAGAACGTCGAGTCGGAGTTGTATCCGAAAGCCGGCGCGCCGAATCCGATCGCGAAGCTGTTCTGCGTCAATGTCAATGGCGCCGCGCCGAAAGAAATCAGCACCGAGAGTTACAGCGGCGCCGACTTTCTCATCGTCCTCGTCGATTGGTCGCCCGACAGTTCGAAGGTCGTCTATCAGATTCAGAATCGCGAGCAGACCTGGCTCGATCTGAACGCGGCGGATGTTCGCGGCGGCGGCGCACCGAAGACGCTTTTCCGCGAGACGACGAAGGCGTGGGTCGACATCACCGGCAATCCCGTCTGGCTCAAGGACGGCTCATTCCTCTGGCTCAGCGAGCGCACCGGATTCAAACATCTCTATCACTACGCCGCCGACGGAAAATTGATCGCACAGCTCACCAACGGTCCGTGGGAAGTGCGCAACGTGCACGGCGTCGATGCCGCGAACGAGTGGATCTATTTCTCCGGCACCGAACGCTCCGTCCTCGGCAGCGACATCTATCGCCTGCACCTCGACGGCAGCGGCTTGAAACGTCTATCGGAAACGCCGGGCCAGCACGGCGCGAATTTCAATCCGTCGATGACGTCGTATCTCGATACATTCAGCGACGCGGCCACGCCGCCGTCGACGGCGCTCTATCGCGCCGACGGAACGCGCGTTCGCGTCGTCGATGCCAACGAGGCGCCGCTCATGCGCGATCTGCACATCTCGAAGCCGGAGTTCATGCAAGTCAAGACGCGCGACGGCTTCGTCATGGAAGCGATGATGATCAAGCCGCCCGACTTCGATCCGTCGAAGAAGTATCCGGTCTATGAATTCACCTACTCCGGCCCGCACGCGCAGAGCGTCCGCAACTCGTGGGGCGGCGCGCAATATCTCTTCCACCAATTCCTGGCGCAGCACGGCGTCATCGTCTGGATCTGCGACAACCGCAGCGCCAGCGGCAAGGGCGCCGAGTCGGCGTGGACGTCGTACAAGCGCATGGGCGAAGGGGAGCTTCGCGATCTCGAAGACGGACTGAAGTGGCTGACGTCGCAGGCGTACGTCGACGGCTCGCGCGTGGCGCTGAGCGGCTGGAGCTACGGCGGGTTCATGACGTCGTTCGCACTGACGCACAGCAAGTTGTGGAGCGCGGGCCTCTCTGGCGGCACGGTCTCCGACTGGCGCGACTACGACTCGATCTACACCGAGCGCGTGATGCTGATGCCGCAGAACAATCCCGAAGGCTACAAAGCCACCGCGCCGCGCTGGGCCGCGAAAGACCTCCACGGCAACATCCTGCTGATGCACGGCACGATCGACGACAACGTGCACATCCAGAACACGATCCAATTCATCTACGAACTGGAAAAAGCGAACAAGCCGTATCAGCTGCAGCTCTATCCGAAGTCGCGCCACGGCGTCGTCGATCCCGCCCTGAACGCGCACATGCGCGCCGCGATGTGGAAGTTCATCCAGGAAAACTTAGGGGCGAAGTAGGCGGGTTAGCAATATCAGGCGCTGCATCGCGAAAGCACAGACAAGAGTGTCTGTGCCACACCAGCTCTGGCCTGTATCAGCATCCGCTCAGTACGGCAGGATCGGTGTGGCACAGACACTCTTGTCTGTGCTGGTGAGGCTCCGGAGATCCGAACCGAAACCGCTGCACGTGGTGCGCGTACAATCTTCCCAAGCCGTCCAACCTGAGGAAGATCAAAACCTATGTTCGAATCCGCTGCGCCTACGCCGCGCTTTAAGCCCTCGTTCCCATTCAAACTGCCGCCGCTTCGGGGAGGGTTCGTTCGATTCCTTCTCCGCATCAGCGTGATCCTCGTTCCGCTGATCCTGATGCGGGCATGCCTCGTCACCTACGTCCCGCTCGATCAGATCGGGCTGCGGCAGGTGTCGTTCGGCATGAACAAGGGACTGCAGAAAGAGCTTGTCAAACCCGGCTACCGGCGCGCGATTTCGGGATACGAGACCATCCGCACGTTCCCGCGCAACATTCAGGCGATCGAGTTCACGAATGATGAGACCGAGCGCGGCGCCGACCATCGCACGGTCGCGGCGATCAACGTGCCGACCGTCGACGGCTATCCGGTGGCGGTCGATGTCACCGTTCTCTATCGCATCGCCGATCCATTCCTCGTCACTTCGAAGTTCGGTTTCGGTCGCGGCTACGAAGACAACGTGGTGATGCGCTTTACCGACCCGGCCATCAAACAGCACCTCGGCGAACTCCGCGCCGAGGAGTTCTACCGCGATCAGCGCATCGCCAAGGTTCATGATCTGAAGAAAGAGCTGGCCGAGAAGTTTCGCCAGAACGGACTCGAGCTCGCGGACGTCCTGATCCGTCAGTACGACTATCCCGACACGTTCCAGCAACTCACCGAGCAGAAGAAGATTCAGGATCAGTCGGTGCTGACGAATCGCGCGCTGGCGAAGCAGGCCGAGGTCGATACACGGTTGAAGCAGACGGCGGCGGAGGGACAGAATTCGATCAACGTCCGCAGCGCCGAGTTTCAGGCGCAGATCACCGGACTCAATGCGCAGCGTGATTTCTACGAGCGCTCGAAACATGCGGAGGCCGATTTGTTGGTGAAGAGTGCCGAGGCGCAGGGCACCGAGGACATCAACCGCGCGATGGAAGGTGCCGGATCCGACAAGCTCCTGCGGTTGCGCAAGGGCTTGGCCATTCTCAACGGCATCAAAGGGCCGATCTACATCAGCGAAGACCCTACCGACATCGGCAAACTGACGGGAAAACACTGAGGCGAATGATGAAACGACTGATCGCATTGCTCGCCGTTCTCCCGTTCACCGCCGCATGCACTCCGCACACGACGCAGGCCACCGAGGTCGGCGTTCGCTTCAACAAGATCACGCAGGCGTCGGAGAACTCCGATCCCGGAGCCACCTACTTCTTCATGCCGGTCATTAATGACTGGGCCACGTACGACACGTCGACGCAGAATCTGGTCATGTCGGCGAAGGCGGCCGAGGGCGATCGCAAGGAAAAAGACGACCTCCGCTTCAAGACGCGCGACGGCAACGACATCGAGACCGACGTCACCGTTCGCTGGCGCATCGATCCGACGAAAGCGGCAGACATCTGGCGCAGCGTGGCGCCGAACACGCGCGCGCTGAAGGAGCGTCTAGTGCGTCCGCTGGCGCGCGCGTATGTGCGCGACGTGCTCAATCGCCTCGATTCCGAGGAGTACTACAACCCCGATCTGCGCTTCGCCGCGGCCAGCGATGCCACGAAAGTTCTGGCGACGCAACTGAAGCCTTACGGCGTCATCGTCGAGCAGGTCATCCTCGGCGATTTCTCCTTCAAGCCCGACTACCAGAACCTCATCAACAAGCGTAAGGAAGCGGAGAAGCAGGCAGAGAAATTGGAGTCGCAGATACTGGCCACGCTCGAATCGAACAAGGCCAATCTGCAGAACAAAGTGGCCGACCTGACCGAGCAGCTCACGCATTCGCAGGGCGATTTCGAGCAGGCCAAACGCGCGGCGGATGCCTATGTCGTCCGCAAGCAACAGGACGCGCAGGCGACGCTGTCGGAAAAGAGCGCCGTCGCGCAGGGCATCAAGAAAGAACGCGCCGCGCTCAATGGCAGCGCCGGCGATGCGTACGTTTCGCTGCAGTTGATCGACGCGCTGCAGAAGAAGGAGATTCGTCAGATTCCGAAGCTGCCGAACGGCAACGTGATCATCGACGGCAACAAGCTGCTCGAACAGCTTGGCGTCATCCAGTATCAGCAGAAGGCGGCCGCGGACCAGTAATGCTCAATATCGCCGGTGCCGAATACGACTACGCGCAGGTCGTCTATGTCGTGCTGCAGGAGTGCGAACACCATCGCCGCAGCTTCGAAGAGGCGACGTTCGATGCCGAGGTCCGCACCTGCGCGAACGCGAAGCTGGCCGAGGTGAAGGCGGCATACGACGAATTCGGCGGTTCGGCCGCGTATTGGGAGACGCTCGAAAAAGAGGTTGACGAAGTTGTGTTGCCGCAATACGTCGCCGCGGCGCGCGAGATGAACGAACTGGAATCCAACCACTTCCACATCTGGCGCGACGGCGACCTCAGTGCGCGCTTCGTGTTCGCGCTCGTCGGTCTAATCATCGGCAGCATCATCATCGCCCTGCCGTTCATCCCCATCGCCGAGGACCTTTTCGCGTTCGCGCTGACGGCGGTTGGCTTCCTCTACCCCGATCTCAAACGCTTCATGACGGAACGCCGCTACATGAAGGTGCTCAATCGCCTGGTGACGGACAGCGCGAAATATCAGGAGAACAGCCGCCTGCACTACATGACGTCGCAGGACATCCAGAAGGCGTTCGAGCCGACCGACCCGCGCCGGCTTCCACCGTAGAGGTCAGAAGCGCAGCGTTACAAATCCAGCCGCCGCAAGACCGCCTCCCCTGCCGCCCGCGTTCCCAGCGTGCCGCCGAGGTCGTGGGTGGTTTCGTTGGCGTCGATGGCAGCGATGACGGCGCGTTCGATGACATCGGATTCGGGACCGTGGCCGAGGTACTCCAGCATCATCGCAGCGGTGAGAATCGCGCCGATCGGGTTGGCGACATCTTTCCCCGCGTACTTTGGCGCCGATCCGTGGATTGGCTCGAAGAGCGAGACGCGACCTGGATGGATGTTGCCCGAGGCGGCCATCCCTAATCCGCCCTGGAGCGCGGCGCCGAGGTCGGTGACGATGTCGCCGAACATGTTGTTGGTCACGATCACGTCGAACATCTCGGGCGCGCGCACCATCTGCATCGTCAGCGCGTCGACGAACATGTGGAAGTGTTCGATGCCGGGATACTCCTTCGCCACCTCTTCGAACGTGCGCAGCCAGAGATCGCCGCCGAAACGCATGACGTTGTTCTTGTCGGACATGCAGACCGACTTGCGGCCCGTCTTCTTCGCGAAGTCGAAGGCGTAGCGGATGATCCGTTCCACTCCCTTGCGCGTCGAGACGTCCTCCTGGATCGCGATCTCCTCGCTCGTCCCCTTCTTGAAATTGCCGCCCATGCCGACGTATGCGCCTTCCGTGTTTTCGCGGAAGATGACGAAGTCAACATCTTGACCAGTCTTGCCTTTGAGCGGACAGAGTCGCTCATTCAGCAGCTTCACGGGTCGGTAGTTCACGTAGAGATCGAGCTGGAAGCGCATGCCGAGGAGGATGTCGGCGGCGTGCTTCATGTCGGGGATCCGCGGATCGCCGAACGCGCCGAGGTAGACGGCCGCGTAGTTGTTGCGGATGTCGTCCATGCCGCCGGGCGGGATGGAGATACCGGTGCGCAGATACTCGTCGGCGTTCCAGCCGAAGTGCACCAGCTCCAGGCCGAGGTTGCGTGCCTCGTTGACGCGGTTGAGGATGCGCAGACCGGCGTCGATGACTTCGGGGCCGATCCCGTCGCCGGGAATCACAGCAATTCGTTTCATCATAGCGGCGGCGGATTATAGGCGCGGCGGAACGCTTGCATATACTCGTTAGATGAAGACTCTTCTGCTCGCCATCGCGCTCGGCCTGTCGACATCGACGTTGTTCGCATTCGCGGATTTGAAACTGAGTGTCAATACGCCCACGGAGCCCATTCATGCCGGCTCTCAGTCTTCATACCAGTTTCTGGTTCAGAATCTCCGTGGTGAGAATGCGGTGAATGTGGCGGTCAACGTCTCGTCGACGGTCCCAATCTCGTGTCATTGCTCCGTCGGCACCATTTCTACGGCCGGTGTGACGTCCGTCGTTGTAACGTTCACGGCACCGCTGACGCCCGGACCTCTCACGATCAATGCCACGGTCAGCAGCGACACCGCGGACCCCGATCCATCCAACAACAGCGCCTCGACTACGTTGACCGTATCGGCCGATCCGGACGTCTACATCCACATGATTGCTCCGACGCTCCAGGACCTCTCCGTTCCGTTTCCGGTGACGTTTAGTTTTGGCAACAACGGCACCACCGATGCGCAGGACGTGGTGATGACGCTCGACTTCCGCGCCGATGCCGGCGTGCAGTCGCTGCCGTCGAACTGCAGCAGTCCGTCCGCCGGCCGCATCGTCTGCCAGTTCGGCACAGTGGCTGCTCACGCGTCTGGAACATTCGCGATGACTCTGATCACGCCGCACGACTACGGAAGCGGCTCGGTCACTTTCACGGCAACCGCCGCCGAACGCGGGACGGACTTCGATCCGTCGAACAACACCGGCGTCGCCACGATGGCGCTTTTCGACACCTTCCTGGTCACGACCACCGCCGATGCCGGGCCGGGCTCACTGCGCCAGGCGGTCATCGATGCGAACGCCACGTGCGTGGGACCGATGTTCTGCACGATCGTCTTCCACATCGATGAACCATCGGCGGCTCCATGGAAGAGGATCACACTCGCGTCTCCGCTGCCGCCGCTGACAGCTTCCGCGTTGCACATCGACGGAGCAACGCAGACGAAATTCTCCGGCGACACCAACCCCGACGGCCCGGAGATCGCGATCAGCGGAGGCGGAATGGTGGATGGCGACGGCCTGCTCGTCGCCACCTGCGGAGCGAACATCGCCAACCTCGCCATCGGCGGCTTCCTTAGGAATGGCATCTCCGTCACGGCGCCCATTCCGCCGTGCGGAAGCGTTTATTACACCACGGAGCTGTCTCGCCTCTTCATCGGCACCGATCCTACCGGCTCGATCGCGGTTCCCAACGGACGCGGCATCGGCACGTCCGTTCCGAACGGAAACGAATTCAATCAGGCTGGTGTGCCCACGAATATCCAGGAATGCGTGATCTCCGGGAATCTGCATAGCGGCGTCTTTGGAATGTCAGGAAGGCTGAACATCAGCAGCAGTCGAATCGGCGTGAAGGCGCATACAGACCAGCCGCTCCCGAACGGCAACGCCGGCGTGTTCATCGGCGCCGGCGGCTATGGCTCCGACGTCGGAGCGAACGTGTTGTCGGTAGCCTCGAACCCTCCCGATTTCGACGGCAATGTCATCGCCTTCAACGGACAAATGGGCGTCGCCGTGGCCCCGGGCGTCGCAGATGTGGCCATTCGCAACAACCGTATCTGGGGTAACGGGCTCCTCGGAATCGACATCGGCCTCGACGGACCGACGCAGACGTCGGGCGGCATTTCCATGCCCTCGCTCACGCTCGCGCATTACGACCTGAGCATCGGAAAAACGGTCATCGAAGGAGACTCCAACAACAGTGCCCCCAACCCATTCAGTGTGACCATCGATTTCTTCGCCAATGATGCTCCGGATCCGACCGGTCTCGGCGAAGGCCAACGGCCTCTCGGCCGTGTCAGCGCGCAAGGCGCAGCGCCGTCTCACTTCCGCTTTACAGTGGACGCGGACCTCACCGGACAGTTCATCTCGGCCACGACGACGCGCACCCGCTTCGTCGGTTTCGCCAAGCCGCAGGGAATTGAACAGGGCTTCCTCACGCAGACCTCGGAGTTCAGCCCGACGATCGAAGTGCGCTAGGCGCTACTATCTCGATGCCGCGATCCGCGATTGCCTTGCGCACTCGCGGATCGCACAACGCCGCGGTTTCGCCGTTCCAGTCGTAGTTCCAATGCGGATACGCATCGACGTCGCTGCCGGGATGGGTGACAAGCTCCGTCGTCCGTTTCACGTGACGCAGTAGGTCAATGATGCGATCCGCTGTGAGATGGCCGGCTTCCATCACGCCGATCGTCGCACCGCCGGAGCCCAGCGCGTTCAACGCGGCGATGGAGAGACGGCGCATGATGCCTCCCCTGCCGCCGCGGTCGCGCACGCGGCGCACGTAGCCGATGCCGTATTCGTCCGCCAGTTTGCTCACGATCGCGAAAACGTGCGGCCACATGTGTACGTGCTGATGCCCATTCAGATGCGTGACGTGCAGTCCCGCCGCCAGGACGCGCTCGATCTGCGCGCGCAGCTCACGCTCGATTGCGCCGACGTCCTTCTGTCCGAGAAGGAATCCGACGTACGAGCTCGGAACTGGCATCCCCGTCAGCGAGCGCTCCTCGACCAGCGTGAGATGAACGCCAACGTCGAGCGACGGCACATCGCGCAGTCGTTCGACCGCGTCATAGAACGCGACGCCGTTCGCGACGAGGCTGCATGCGGTCACAACGCCGTCGCGGTGCGCGCGGATCGCCCCCTCGGTCATCCCGCGATGCAGTCCGACATCGTCCGCGGTGACGATCAGCCGACGCGATGAAACGGACGAGCTGCTCGACGCACTACCGGACATAAGGAGAATTCAACATGCGAACACGTATCCTAACCATTCTCATCGTCCTCGCCGCCGCCACCGTGGCACATGCTCAGGTCCCGCAGGTCCGGCAGTACGCAGCCAAGTTCGTTTGCGGCACGTCGAACGGTAAGGCATTCAATGTTGCGCCGGGCACGTACCTCACGACCATCAACGTTCACAATCCAGCGCGCACCGGCGGCATCGGGTTCCGGAAGAAGTTCGCGCTGGCCGAGATGGACGAGAAGGCCGGTACGATTTCGCAATGGTTCGACGCTAAATTGGCGGCCGATCAGGCAATGCAGATTGACTGCCGCAACATTTACGCGCACCTCGGAATCGCGGTCGGCACGTTCATCGACGGCTTTGCCGTGATCGAGCTGTCGCCGAAACAAGAACTCGACGTCGTCGGCGTCTACACGGCAGGGCCAAGCGGCGGCGGCGCCGTTTCAACGATGCACCTGGAACGCGTCGCCGGCCGCCTCACGCAGTAGCACTTACGTCTCGATCGGCTGGCGGTCGTCCGCGAGGACGGCCGCCTCGCGCTTTTCGCGCACGACGCGCTGCACTTCCTCGTACGATACCCGCTCGCGCATCTCGGGATAGAGCTTGATCAGCTCGCGGAAAATTTTGAAGATCACGCGCGGCGATGAGAGATGCGACTCGCCGCGGATGCGTGGAAAATAATCGAGGCCGATCTGCTGGATCGTGAAACCGCGGTTCTTCGCTTTCACGATCAGCTCCGCGTCGATCAGCGACCCTTCCGACTTCAACTCCACGGCATCGATGACCTCGCGCTTCATCAGCTTGAACGAGAAGTTGATGTCGCGATGCGGCCAGCCGAACAGCACGCCAATCAGCCCGTTGTAGAGATACGAATAGAGCGTGCGCTTCGGACCTTCGAGCGTGCGGTCGAGGCGATAGCCGGCGATCAGGTCCGCGCCGGTCACCGCCATCGCCCGCATGGCGCGGCCGAGGGCGTCGGGATCGAAGGGAAGATCGGCGTCCATGTAGAGGACGAGATCCTTCGTCGCCTCGGCGAAGCCGGTCTTGAGCGAGCCGCCAAGCTTGCGATTGTGTTCGTGGCGAATCATCCGGATGCGCGGATTCTCGGCGGCGCGGCAGGCGACGAGAAACGGCGAGCGGTCTGTCGACGCGTCGTCGACGATGATGATTTCGTAGTCGTCCGCGTACTTCGTGCACGCCTCGACGGCCGCCGTGACGGCATGCTCGATGTTCAACTCTTCGTTGAACATCGGGATCACCAGCGATACGGAAGGAGTGGACACTGGCCGCGAATGATACCCCTGCTACTGGCTGACGAGCTTCGTCAGCTGCACCGCGAGTGTGCGCGGATCGGCGTTGTGGAGCAGCGCGCCGGGCGAGAACGAATGCGCGGAGCGCAGGCGGATGTCGATCTGCGGCTCGGCCGGCAACGCCAGTTTCGTCACCAACGGCTCCTTACCGACATTGACGACGGCGACATCGCGTCCGTTCACCGAAATTTGCACGGCGTTCGTTTCGTACGGCACGTCACTCGAAAAACGCAACGTCACCACCGCCTCGGCGCCGTGCGCGCGCGGCAGACGAATCGTCGCATCGGGACTGAGCCAGCGCCACTCATCGCCAGCCGCCGTCCACTCGAGCGGGTACACACCGCGAACCGGCAGATAGCGCTCGCGCGGCGGCATGGGGACGATGGTCACTGTTCGATAAAAACCCCGCGTCAGTTTGTCGTACGCGTCGCTGGCCGGCCAGGTGAAGACGTGTGCGCCGTTCGCGTTCGAAGCACCGTTCGCGATCAGGTCGAGCGGAACGTCGGGACGGTCGTACAGCTCTGCGATCGCTCTCTCGATCGGCACGACGCGAAACCGCGACAGCAGATATTCGGCATGCGGCTTGAGCGCGACATCGTACGCAACGACGCTGCGGACCGGGAGGTTGGCGTTCGCGAACGCCGCCGCGGCCGCGGGCGGCGACGCCACCTTCGTCCGCGCGCCAACCAGCGGCCAGACGTACGCGAGCGTGGCGATGGCGAAGATGGCGGTAACGATTACCGGCGTCGCATTGATCTTCACGCTGCGCTTGACGGCGTCCAGTCCGAGCGCGGCCAGCAACGCGATCACGATCATGACCGGCAGGCTGTAGCGCGCTGCGTCCGCCGGATCCATCCAGCCGAGCTCGAAGATGAGCTGCACGATCGTGAATGCGACCAACGGCCAGAGAGTCGAACGGAACTTGTCGCGACGCAACCGCCGCGCGAACGCAGCGACCCCGAGGAGTGCGCAGGCGAAGAGCGGGAGCGTGACGTATTTCGTTCCCCACGGATGGAAGAGGAATCGCACGACGAGTTGCACCAGCGACTTACCACCGCGGGAAAGCGAGGCATCGTGCGCTGCCACGTACCGCGCCTGCTTCGCCTCATACAGCCGCGTGGCCTCCAAACCTCCGGCGGCGTCGACGAGCGGCAGGAACCACATCGCCGAAAACAATCCGAACGCGATCACGCACGCCGCCCGTTGGCGCATCGTGCGCATCTGCAACAGCGCGATGATTAGCATCGGCGCGATTGGAATCATGAGCTGCGGCCGCGTCCCGATCGCCGCCGACGTCCAGATGCCGACGGCGATGGCGTTCCGATCGTGCTCCGCGTCGTGCGGACTGCTGATCGCGAACAGCGCCAGCCCGAGGAACATCATGGCCGGCCCGTCCGAAAGCGCGAGCGTGCCGTGGACCAGCATCGACGCGGAGAAGTAGTAAATCAGCGCACCGCAGACGGCGAGGTCGGGATCGTCGATCCAGTTGCGGAAGGCGCGAGAAATCGCCACGAACCCGATCGGCGCCGCGACGATGCTGAAGACGACCAGCGCGCGCCATGGATCGTGGATGAACCACGCAAACACCTTCCCGATCAGCACCAGCAGCGGAAATCCCGGCGGATGCGGGTGGTACCGCGACGGATCGAAGTTCTTCACCGCTTCGGCGAACAAAAACTCGTCGTTCTCCCACGGCGTGCGCGGCGCGGTGAGGATGCGCGAAACCAAAACGAGCACGGCTCCGACCGCCTCGCGCCACCAGCCCCGTACAATCGCTCGCGTGGGATTCATCCAGGCGTTAATCGTACTGCACCGCGTTTTTCGCAAACGCACGCCGCGCGACCGCATCCACATCCTGCTTCGCTTCCTGACCTCGCCGATGCTTCGCGTGCTGCACGCGCTGCCGCCGAACGGATCGCTCCTCGACATCGGCGCGGGTCACGGCCTCTTCGCGGTGCTCGCATCAGGAACGCGGCGCGTCATCGCCGTCGAACCGGACGCGCGCAAAGTGCGCCGCATCTCCTCAATTGACTTCGCGATCGGGTTCGACGACGCAATCACCGGCACCTTCGACGCAATCTCGATCATCGACGTCCTTTACAAAATCCCGCTCGATGAATGGGACGCGCTCCTGTTGCGCTGCCTCGCCCGCTTGCACTCCGGCGGCCTTCTCATCATCAAAGAGCAGGATCCGACAGCGCGATTCAAGAACGCCTGGAACGCGATCCAGGAACGCTTTGCGTCAGCGATCGGATTGACGCTCGGTGAATCGTTCACCTACGAAGCTCCGTCGGATTTCATCGCGCGACTGACTCGCCTCGGCTTCGAAGACGCGCAATCCAAGCGCATCGATTTCGGATTCCCGCATCCGCACGTGCTGTACACCGCGCGAATCAAAGCGTAGCGACGCGATATCATCACCCTCCCAAAAATCGCAGCACCGAAGGAGCCTCACCGTGCCCAGCTTTCCCGGCGTTGATTACATGGATATCGATTCGCTCTTCTCCGAGGAAGAGCTGATGGTGCGTCAGACCGTGCGCGACTTCGTCGATGAGGAAGTCATCCCCATCATCGAAGAAGCAAATCGCAAGGAAGAGATGCCGATGCACCTCATTCCCAAGATGGCCGAGATGGGTCTCTTCGGCGCCACGATCAAGGAGTACGACCTTCCCGGTCTCAACCAGGTCGCGTACGGACTGATCATGCAGGAACTGGAGCGTGGCGATTCTGGTCTGCGTTCGTTCGCGTCGGTGCAGTCGGGCTTGGTGATGTATCCGATCTACACCTACGGCTCCAAAGAACAGCGCGACTACTGGATTCCGAAGCTCGCCGCGGGCGAAAAAATCGGCTGCTTCGGATTGACGGAGCCCGACTTCGGCTCCAACCCCGGCGGCATGCGCACGTACGCGCGCAAGGACGGCGACTCGTGGGTTCTCAACGGCGCCAAGGCGTGGATCACGAACGGATCGATCGCCGACGTGGCCGTGGTCTGGGCCAAGCACGACGGCGTCATCCGCGGCTTCCTCATCGAGAAGGACACGCCTGGCTTTTCGACCGCCTATCACATGGGCAAGTTCTCGCTGCGCGCGTCCGTGACGTCGCAACTCTTTTTCGAAGATTGCCGCATCCCCGCCGAGAACGTGCTGCCGGAAACGAATGGGATCAAGTACCCGCTCGGCTGTCTCACCCAAGCCCGCTACGGCATCGCCTGGGGAGCCCTCGGCGCAGCGATGTCCGTCTACGAAACGGCGCGGACGTACGCGAAATCACGCATCCAGTTCGGCGGACAGCCGATCGCCTCGCACCAACTCGTGCAGAACAAACTCGCCTGGATGATCACCGAGATCACGAAGGGCCAACTGCTCGCGCTGCAGATGGGACGCCTCAAGGATCAGGGCAAACTGAAACCGCATCACGTGTCGATGGGCAAGATGAACAACGTCAACATCGCCCTCGAGTGCGCCCGCTCCGCCCGCGACATCCTCGGCGCGAACGGCATCAGCGACGAGTACCCGATCATCCGCCACATGCTCAACCTCGAATCAGTGAAGACCTACGAGGGCACACACGACATCCACAACCTGATCATCGGCGAGGCGGTCACCGGCATTCCCGCCTATAACCCACCGATGTCCGCCAAGGACGAGCGCGAAGCGACGGCGCGGCGGGAGGCGGAAGCGACGAAGTAATCCAGGCGCCTCACGTTGCCGCGTGCTCAGCGAGAGGGTTGGTGTAGCGGACCTCCGGAAACCGGGAGAAGTCTGTGTCGGCGGTATGTACGATTCCCCGGTTCTCCAACGCGTAGGCGGCGATCTGAGCGTCGGTAGTGAGGTCGCGGCTGAACGCGGCAGCGAGCAGCAAATCGAACGCGATTTTCACGTGATGTGCTCCGGGCCGCAGCATGCGGATTCCCGGAAGTGACAGCCACTCCTCGACGATCCCTGTCGCCTGTTGCAACTCCATCGGCGGCACGAAGACACGACGATCAGTCGCGATCCGGATGAAACCAAACAAGACGGCGGCGGGATGCCCACCTCCTCGCCACGCTCTACTACTCCTTCCCACCAACGCTTGGCGGGGTCGTGGAGAGGAAACACCGCAAAGTACGCGTACAGAAGAAGGTTGATGTCAGGGATGATCATCGCGGCTTCTTCAACGCCGCCAGAACGGCTTCGTTCTCGAATTCATCCGCAAGTTGGTTGAATCCGCGCGGATCGAGACCGGGCTGCAGCTGGCTTTGATGAGGAACGATCCGCAGGGAACGCCTTGGCTCGACAGGCTTCAAGCCTCTCCGCAGACCTTCGTTGATCGCGTCTTTAAGACTGACGTGCTCGTGTTCGATAGTCTCGCGGACAAGTTGCGCAACATCGGGGTCGAGAGTGAGGGTCGTTCTCATCCCAGACATCGTGCTGCGCGCGAATGGTGATGTCAAGATGTGGCGGAGGACGGCGGCCTTCGCCGCCGCCCTGCGCTCGCTTGATTACGGTTTGTACTCGGCAGCCGAGATGAAGCGGCCGTCGTTCGTGGCGTTGTCGACGACTACGGCGTAGCAGACGGCCGAGTCGCTCGGGTCGAACTGGACGTTCCCGTTGCTGACGATCGAGCTCACTGCCGTCTGACGCCAGCCGTTCGCGGCCAGGCTGATCGTGACGGTGCCGATGGTCTGCGTGCCGCTGTTGTCGAGGATGGTCGCCTTCACGGAGTTCGCCGCTCCCGACTGATCGAAGCAGCCGATGTTTGTGCGCGTGTTGGAGTCGACCGTGATTCCGGGCGCGAACGAGCGCGAACCGGAGCCGGCGAATTCGAGCACTGGAATCGGCGTCGAATAGCGCGTCCCCGCTGTGCGCACTTCGGTATTGACGATGAAGCGGTTGTTGCGCGTGCCGCCTGAAGTGTCAGGACTCGTAAAGGTAACGGCACCGGCGCCGCTGAATCCATTGAACACGGCATCCAGGAAGTTGTTGAACGTCTTCAACTCGCCGGCGGCGAGCGGAACCAGCGCCGTACGCTTCGTTCCAGTCGTGTCATAGAGCGTTGCGGTGACGGAAAATGCTGACGAGGTCGGATTGAGGATCGCCACATAGGACTGAAAGGCGCCGCCAATTCCGGCAACGTTCGCCACGACCGGTACTGTCTGAAAATCGGAGGCGAATGCCAGACTGCGGACATGCTGCTGTTGTGCGAAGGCCGAGGTGGTAAGCACCGCCCCCATTGTGAGAACCATGAGCGAAATGCGTCTCATGCTGCAATCTCCTATTTGTTAGTATTTCGTTTACGGCTGCGGCTGGGTCGGATCGGGGATGGTCGGCGTCACGACAGAGTTGGTTCCGCCGTGACCTTGCAGCAATCCCTGATGCGGCGGCGCGAGGAACGGGAAGCGCGGAAGGAAATCTTTGTCGTTCGTTTCCACGCCTTTGGCCAGCCCTGCACCGGGATCGCCAGCCGTAATGAGACTGATGAGCACTGTATTGACGTTCACCTGATGCTTATTCGGCGCAGATCCCCCGCCGAGGCGGCGTCCATTGGGGAATTGCGAATCGATGGCGGCATCGAGTGTAATGACGTCGCCTGTAGAGCCATCTGCGATCGGGATTGGACGCCCGAGGTTGATTGCGTTGATGATATCGAGGCGAGGTCCTTTGAGCGTTGTCACCGCCGATGCGGGGACGCCGAGCGCCTTGTAAATGCCGAGCGCTTCTGCGTCGCGGACGAGAACCGGATAGAGAATATCGGCTCCGAAACGCGTCACGTCTTTCATCGGATCGGTATGCAGATAGAGAGTATGCCGCTGCGTTCCAACCAGTCCGGCATTGAAGAGGGGCAGCGCATTGCGGCCAACCTGAACGTAATTGCCCGAGCCGCGAAGGCCGGTCACGATATTGCTGTTGTCAACCGTCTGCGTGGCCTGGCGGCTGATGCTGACCCAGATGCGCAGCAGGCTGTCCGTAGATGACGCGTTGAGCGTTCCATTGTGCGGAATCCCGTTCGGGAAGAGATCCGCGGTCGGAACTTCGAGGGCGATCGACGAGACATTGAAGCCGGCGAAGACGTCTTCGATGGGTGTGGCGCGAGCGCCCTGAATTCCGCCGAGGTCGCTCTTGCCGAGGTTGACGAGATCGAAGATGCCCTTCTCGTCGAGCTGATAGGGATCGTCGAAATCGCCGGCGATGATGCGTGCGCCGCCGGCCAGCGTCTGGATGTAGCTGTCAATGAACGTCTGATCGTACAGACCGCGCTCGCGGCTGGCCGGATCGCCGGAGTCGTAGCCTTTGAACGCGCCGAGGCCGTAGACGAGACGATCGGTCTGCGGGCCGTGGTTGTTCGGCAGCACCTTGATGTTCTCCCCGAGCACCGTCGGGTTCGGCTGGCCGGGCGCGAGCAGGCGCGTGACCGTCATTGTCTCGGTGCCGCCGGTGAGTTGCCACAAGAGCTCATTGCCGCCGCCGAGGGCGTCGGTCGGCCCGGGCGTCGGAGCTTGGGCGAGCGTGTTCTTGAATTCGACACGATAGACCGCCTCGTCTTTCAGACTCGTTCCTTTGCCGATGTGAAACTCATAACGATAGCCATTGCATGCGCGGAATCCCTGATTGCCCTGGCCCGGCTCGTGGAGCGGGTTGTAGTCCATAATCAGGTAGAGCTTGTCGTGCGCGCCGTTCGACACCCACGCGAAGGTGTCAGTGTTATCGGCGCACGGCTCATTGAGGATGGCCAATGCTTCACGATGGCTGGAGGCCCAGGCCTGCGGTGCCACAATGGCAAGCGTGACGAGGACCGCGCCAGCCACACGTACTACGGGGGAGAGTCTCATAGTTTCTCCTTGTTCTTACATCGTTGTCGACTGCGTTCGTTACAGTCGATCTACGGTGCGTTTGGAGAAACGGTCGTACGATTTCTTACGAAGCAAAGAACACGCGTTGGATGGACCAATAAAGTCCGATCGCGGCGATGAAAAGCGAACCGGGAATGACGATGCGCTGGCGGTACCACGGCTTTCTCCGGAACGGCAGCCCCAACAGAAGGAATGCCGCGAGAATCACAGTGAGCTGTCCGCATTCCACGCCGGCGTTGAACGACAGCAGTGCCGGGATGAACTCGGAACGCGGCAGGCCGATCTCGGTCAGCACGCCGGCGAAGCCCATTCCGTGCAGAAGGCCGAAACAGAAAACCACCACAGGCCGCCACGCGTGCAGTTTCGACGTGAAAATGTTCTCGACCGCGACATAGACAATCGACAGCGCGATGAGCGGTTCGACAACTCGCGGCGACAGCGACACGACACCGTAAACCGTGAGCGCCAGCGTAATCGTGTGAGCGAGCGTGAATGCCGACACCTGCCAAAGCACTGGCTTGAGATCGACGGCCAGGAGAAAAATGCCGAGGACGAAGAGAACGTGATCGAGTCCTCGGGGGAGGATGTGTGTGAATCCGAGACGGAGATACAGCGTCACGATCTGCCAACGCGTCAGCGGCACGACGGCGCGGTCGAGCGGAAATGGCGTGCTGGTCTTGCCGTCGTCGATCCATTGCGTGACGACCTCGCTCCTCCCCTCGCTTTGCAGCTTGAGGACGAAGTAGCCCACGATCGCGTCGTCGGCGAATGTGAATCGCGAGACCGACGGCGGCGTGCGCCCCGATATCCGCAGCCGCGTCACGTTCGGCTTTCCCTCGACGACGCTGATGGCGACGTTTTCGTGCGTTGCCGGCCGGCCATCGAAGGAGATGACGGCAGACGTTTCAATGCGGCGCAGAAAAACATCCGGCGGAACAGCCATCCCTTTCGCCTGTAACGGAAGATGCTCACGATCGACGAGCAGATCGACGAGGTAGGTTCCGTCCTTCCGAAAGTTCGCCTCAACCTGCACGAGCCCAAGCTCGTGCGCGAGCAGCGGCAGGCCAAACGCGGCGACGAGACAAAGTGATGCGAGGAGGCGCCGGCTCACTTCGGCAGCTCGAAGGTGATCGACGCCCACCAGCTTTCCCAATCGATTCCCGCATCGGCCGGCGCCGCTTCCATGTGCACGGCCTTGATCAGCCAGAAGCCGGCGTGCGCGAGCGGCAGCGTCACGCGCCCTTTCGCGTCGGTGCGCGCGCGGACCGCTTTTTCCGGATCGCTCTTGCTCAT